>NZ_CP109137.1:7961481-8269647 GCF_035918095.1 Streptomyces sp. NBC_01750 | reverse complement strand
AGGGGTCGATCTCGCCGCGCTCTCCCTTGAAGAACCACTCGATGAACGTGTCCGCACCCCCGACCGGCCCGCATTCGAAGTCGATCAGGGGCCAGTGCACAGCGATCTTGGGCAGGCCGGGCAGCGCGCCGAGCACGATCTCCTCGATGCTCGGCTGCATTGCCGCCGTCAGGGCCACCGAGTCACCGTCGCAGCTGAGCCCGGCGTTGATCCAGAGAATGTGGATCGGGGGAGCCTCGTCGGCGGGTGCGCCGGCGGCGGCCGTGTCCTGAGCGGTCGGCGTTGCTGCGTTCATCAGGGTGCCCCCTCGGGGAGGTATGACATGAAAGTCGGCATTTCGCCCTCAGCCTTCTTGATAACAGGCATCCGATGCTGCGGCCGAATTTCGGGGTCCGATTCAGTGACACGGGCCTCGGACCGGAGCTGATCCGTCACGCGTGCTCCACACACCGGGTGCGCCAGATGCTGCGGCGTTCGCAGCGGCTTCTCCTTGCGGACGAATGCGCGGCGCAGCATGTGGTAGGGGGCGGCCGGATCGGCGAAGGTCCGCCGCATCTGGGCCAGCTCCCCCTCCCGGAAGGCAACGAGCGGCTTGAGAGCCTCCTGTTGGTCCCGTTCGGCCTTCTTCGCAGCGATCCGTGACTGCACCGCGGGCAGCGAAGCGAGGTGTCCGGCAAGCCGGCCGACCTCGGCCGTGAAATCCTGTGGGGCGCACTCGACCAGCCGGTCGATGAGGCCCAGCCGCTGCCCCGCCCTCCCGCTCACCGGCAGAGCCTGGCGCATCAGACACTCGGCCGCCGCCGGACCGACCCGGCGCGGCAGTGTGTACGTCCAGTACTCCGAGCCGTACAGGCCCATCAGCCGGTAGTGCGGATTCAGCACGGTGCCCGATCGGCACCACACCTCGTCCGCTGCCAGCGCGAGCATCACCCCGCCTGCGGCGGCATATCCGCCGACGGCAGCGACCACCAGCCGGTCCGTAGTCGTCAGGACGGCCTCGACCAGGTCGTCGATGGCATTGATGTTGGCCCAGGACTCCGCGCCGGGGTCTTCGGCCGCCTCGATGACGTTGAGGTGGATGCCGTTGGAGAAGACCCGGCTGCCGCCGAGCACCAGCACCGACGTGGGACGCGAGCAGGCCTCTCGATAGGCCGCCAGCAGACGACGGCACTGCGTCGTGCTCATCGCGCCGCCGGAGAACGAGAACGAGAGGAAGCCGACGCTGCGCTCCTCGCGGTAGCCGATATCGGTCCAGGTACGGCGATGCGTGTGAAGACGCGACGGCGCGGGGCTCTCCGGCAAGGAGGGCAGCCTGCCGGCAAGCGCCGTGACGGCGGGCAGCTTGAACGTGGGTGGCTGCCCCGGCCTGCGCCGGACCCGCAACTCGGGAATCCACACGGCGCCGTCCGTCGTCGCCCGGCAGACAGCTCCGGTTCGTGTGGCCAGGAGTTCGCCGGGACGCCCGCACAGCTCGCCCTCGGGATGGCCCCCGTGCAAGTACCACTCGTCGCCCAGCAGTTCGTCGAGCACTCCGGGCTGCGAGTCCGCGGCCCGCAGCTTGCGGACGATCGTCTCGGTGGACTCCGACGCCCAGTCGATCCGCCGGACACTCTGATCGAGATACGGCCGGGCACGGCCGGTTCCCACCCCGCCTTCCACCGTCTGCGCCCGAGGGGAGTACGTCCCTGTGGCGAACCGCTCCACCGCCAGCATCACGGCGGTGACCGCCGCGTCGGACAGCTCGCCGCGGTACAGGTCGCTCTTGGCCACCGGCGGCATCGGGCAGGCGACAGAGGCCCACACGTCACCCGCGTCCATCTCCGCGTTGGCCTGCAGGACAGTCACACCCCACTGGCCGGCATCCCCCTGAATCGCCCAGTCGAGGGACGAAGGCCCGCGGTCCCCGACAGGGCCGGGATGGACGACAAGACACGTATGGGCGGACCACACCTCTCGTGGGATCGCCGTCTTCAGTATCGGAGCGACGACGAGCTGCGGCTGATGACGTCGTACGGCGCCCGCCAAGGACTCGCCGTGCAGGGCGAGTTCCACCGCCACGGTGTGACCGTGATCCCTCAGTTCGGCGTGGAGGCGCTGCGTGAGGCTGTTGAAGGCGGTAGCGACGAGCAGGATGTACACGGCAGGCCCTCCCAGCGGTCAGCGTCTCGGGCAGGTCTCCCCGGCCCCTGTGATCGTTGAGTACGCCGGCCCGGCCGTGGCGACGCCGAGCCACGGGGTCACCCGAAAGCGGACACGGCGACGGCCACCCGGCGGTTCGGCCCCTCTCGGCCTTCCCCCATCCTGTGGCCGGCCGCGTTGGAGTGATGCCGGCACCGGGGCGGCCCGGCAGTCATGGCCTCCGTACCCCGCGCTCCCACACCCGGGTCACGCCGGCCTGCATGTTCTCGCGTGGTCGGGTAGGCACGTCGTATGACTCTTCAACATCCCGCCGACCGAGGTGGCGACAGACGCGCACGCTTCGCCCGGCTGGCGGAGAACGCCTCGAACTTCACCAGCTCGCCCGTCTTTTTCGGAATGTGCCTGGCTCTGGTGGCCCTCGTCATCACTGCCCACGCCCTGAAGCTTTCGGACGAGTGGCTGCTGCTGGCCGGAGAATCGATGACTGCCGTCACCCTGCTGCTTCTGGCCCTGCTCAAGAACTCGGAACGGCGGGCCGAGCACGCGATCCAGCGCAAGCTCGATGCGATCGCTGCCGCGCTGTTGGAGATGCAGGAGAACAACCCCGGCAAGGCGTTCGAGGACCTCAGGAGCGCCATCCGAATGGAAGAGGAGTCCTGAGGGACGGCCGAGGTACGCCTGAGGGACGGCCGGGATACGCCTGCGGACCGGCGACGGCGACGTGAACCTTCCCGACCACGCGCCATCGCGGAGATGCGGCAGGCGTTCCACGCGTCTGTGCCGGCCACCTCACCCGCTCCGGCTGTTGCCCCGGCAGGACCCGCGGCGGTGTCTCACCTCATGGCCGGTGTCAGCCGGCTATGCCGCCGAGGGGACCCGCTTCGGGTGGGGCGGCACGAGCCCGTGCGAGCAGACCACGGTGGCGGCCCCGGACCAGGGACCGGCCCCGCGCGGTCGAGACCCGTGTCGGCTCGATCCTCGTCGAGCTCGGCCCGGCGAGCTCCGACGAGGACCCACTGCCGGGTGCCCATCCCTCCGATACGCAACAGGCACGCTGAAATGTGTGGTCAGGATTCCTCGAAGTAGGCGTCGAGAACTGCGTCGAGTTCCACCACCCACTCCTTGAGAAGACTCCTGGCCGGGGCCTCGACCTCGGCGTTGAACCAACGGCGGGTCGTCAAGTGGACCGTGACCGTGAATCGACGCCCGAGTCGGCCGGACTTGGTCTCGACGGCACCGATTTCGTCCCATCGGAACTCGGCCTCTTCTTCGTCCAGCCGGAACCGGACGCCGTCGCGGTCCGCCCTGACCGAACCGCGGCGGTCACTGACCTCGAAGACCGGGCCGCTCGCCTCCTCCCCCGTATCGCTGACGGCATCCTCCTCGCCGGGGGGCGGTGCATCCTCAGGGACGGTCGTGTCGGACCGTCGCTCCTCGGTCGGCTCCGGGACTGGCTCTTCCGCCTCCTCCACGTCACGCGTCCCGGCAGAGCGGGGGGCCGTGAGGCCAGGGATGTACGCCGGATCTGTCCCCGCGGCGTACTCGAGCGGGATGTCTTTTGGATCTACGCGCTGCTCCACGACGGCAGTATGGTCGACGAACCTGTGCACGACCAGTGAACCCTGAGACGAGGCGCACTGCAGTCTTCGGCCACAGCCGGACCGGCCCACGGCTGGGCGTCAGCTCCCAGCAGCCCCTGAGGTTGGCGGATTTCCTCAACGACGGTTCGCTGCCGACGAGTTGTCCCGGCTCGGGTGAGGGGTGGACGGCTGCCGACAGGCGAGGGGGTTCGAGTTCCGGCGGCTTGGCCGGGTGCCGCAGTCCGGTATGCCCGGTGAATCGAGAAATTGCGGGCCCGGACAGGGCTCGCAGCCCCCGGCCAGAGCTTGCGGACCCCACAGGAACCGCCCCCCGGCACAACAAACCCACTCTCCGGCCATCCTGTCGAGGACTGCGGTGAACCACACGGCAGCGCGCCGCGTATGGAAGGGGGGCTTGGTTCACTCCGGGCCCCTCGGTGTTGCACATGCCGTGATGGGACGACAGAAGGGCTGGCGGATGGCGCACGCACGACGCAGGCTGCAACGCATCGCGCGGCTGGCAGCCGTCGGCGGATTGCTCGGCGGCACCTTCATGATCAGCAACGCTGTGGCAAGTGAACCCCCCAGCCGGCCAGAAGCCGCAGGCGGCACATCACAGGGCAATGAACTCGGTGCCGGTCTCGTCTCCGAGCTCGGCACCTCCCGTACCGCAGGAACCTGGATCGGCTCGGACGGGCGCCCGGTCGTCGCTGTCACCGACACAGGTGCGGCTGCCGAGGTGAAGCGGGCGGGGGCGCATGCCGAGATCGTCCGCCACAGCATGCGGCAACTCCGCTCGGCCACCGACACGTTGAGCCAGGCCCGGCGGGTGCCCGGGACCGCTTGGAGGATGGACTACAAGAGCAACACCGTGGTGGTGCAGGCCGACTCCACCGTCTCCCCGGCCGACTGGCAGCACCTCTCAAAGATCGCCGAGGAGGTCGGCGGCATGGTGAAGATGCAGCGCACTCAGGGCACCTTCACCACAAGGGTCAACGGTGCGGAGCCGATCCTCGACCAAGCGGGGCGCTGCTCCGCCGGATTCAACGTGACCAACGGCTCCGACACGTTCGTCCTCACAGCAGGACACTGCGGACCGGCCGGCAGCACCTGGTTCAGCGGCAACCGCGGTACCCAGCAACTCGGCACCATGACCGCCAGTGACTTCCCAGGCACCGACTACGCCCTCATCCGGTACCAGAACAACCAGGCTCCCGTCGGCCCCAACATCGTGAACATAGGTGACGGCCAAGGAGTGCAGATCACTTCGGCCGCCGACCCCTTCGTCGGCCAGCAAGTCTTCCGCAGCGGCAGCACCACCGGTCTGCGTACCGGCAAAGTCACCGGCCTCAACGCCACCGTCAACTACCCCGAAGGCACCGTCACCGGACTCATCGAAACCACCGTCTGCGCCGAACCCGGTGACAGCGGCGGCCCCCTCATCGCCCAGGGCATCGCCCTCGGCATCACCTCCGGCGGCGACGGCGACTGCCGCAACGGCGGAACCACCTATTTCCAGCCTGCCACCGCAGCCATGGCCGCCCTCGGCGTCCGCCTCACCGGCACCGCGCCCTCGGACAACAACACCGCGGCCGGGGCTCAGCCCAACAACCCCACGCCCCCACCGCCCGACAACACTCAAACCGGCGCCGGCGCCGGGGGCGACACGCCCCTCGTCCCCGGACAGTCGAACGGCTCGAACGGCCCCACCCGGGTCACCAGCATCATCGACACCGAGACTCTCGCACCCGGCATCATCGTCATCGCCATCAGCCTCACGGGTCTCATCGCCACCCGTGCCATCTGGACGGCACAAGACCGCCGCGAATTCCGCATGCACTACAAGCAGAGCTGGAACTGATACCCAGCCCCACGCCCGGCCCGCCCGCTCCGTCAGACGTACTCCGACGCGGCGTCCAGCAGCCAGTCCGCCAGATACCCGGCGAAGGACGAACGGACCAGCAACCAGAACCCGGCCCGGGGCTCGTCCCGTGCGACCAGCACGACCTGTGCGCGGGCCAGCGTGGTCTGGGCGCAGCGTCCGGGGCCGAACGCACGTGGGTGCAGGTCCAGCGGGCAGCCGTGGGCCAGCAGGTCCCGGGCGCGGGGGCCTGTGACAAGCAGGGTGGTGCGCTGGGCGGAGACGTCGGTGACCGCTGCCGGTTCGTCTCCGGCAGCCGCCCTGATCCGGTTCTCCAGGCCCGTCGGGCCGCCGGGCGGCCCGACGACGAGCCATTCGTCGGGGCCCAGCCAGAGGGCTGAGCGGTCACCGGCGTGCACGACGGTGTCCGGTTCGAGGGGGAGTTGGAGACCCAGAGCAAGCCCGACGGCGTCGGCAGCCGCCCCCTTGGGGTCGAGCCGTACATTGACCTGGGCGAGGAAGGGCAGTTCGGCCAGTCGCAGGGCGCCGCCCGAGGCGCGGGTGGCGGCGGCGAAGCGGCCTGCGGCGTGCTCCAGGGGGCTGTGGCGGGTTGCGGTGTCAGCCATCGCGGCGGGCTCCCTCGGGGTCGTAGAGAACGGGGCTCGCGACCGTCACCGGGACCAGACGGTCGCCCACGGGCGCGTACAGCCGCTCACCCATGCGGTCCCGGCCGCCCTTGATCAGGGCGAGCGCGAAGGTGCGGCCGAGTGCCGCGCTGTGGTAGCTGGATGTGACATGGCCGAGCATCGGCACCGGCGGCTCGGGGAGCACGCTGTCGGCGACCAGATGCGTTCCCTCGGGGAGGAAGGTGTCCGGGTCCTCGGGCAACAGGCCGACGAGGTGCTTGCGGTCGCCGCGTGTGGTGTCGGCACGTGCGTGGGACCGCTTGCCGATGAAATCGGGCTTCTTCTTGGACACCACCCAGCTCATGCCGAGGTCCTGCGGGGTGACGGTGCCGTCGGTGTCCTGGCCGATGATGGGATAGCCCTTCTCGGCGCGCAGGACGTGCATGGTCTCGGTGCCGTACGGGGTGATTCCGAACGGGCTCCCTGCCGCGCACAGCGCCTCCCACAATGCGCGGGCGTCCCACGGCGACACGTTGATCTCGTAGGCCAGTTCGCCGGAGAAACTGATCCGGCAGATGCGCGCCGGGATTTCGGCGACGGCCGACTCGCGCCATGCCATGAACGGGAAGCTGTCGTTGTCCACGGCGAGTTCCGGTGCGAGGGCACCCAGTACGTCGCGGGAGCGGGGGCCGACGAGGGCGACTGTGGCCCACTGCTCGGTGACGGAGGTGCAGTGGACGCGTAGTTCGGGCCACTCGGTCTGCAGCCATTCCTCCATCCAGTCCAGGACGGCGGCCGCGTTTCCGGTCGTGGTGGTGACAAGGAAACGGTCCTCGGCGAGGCGGATGACGGTGCCGTCGTCGAAGACCATGCCGTCGAGGCGGCACATGAGGCCATAGCGGATCATGCCGACTTTGAGAGTGCTCATCATGTTGGTGTAGAGCCGGTCGAGAAGGACGGCGGCATCCGGCCCCTGCACGTCGATCTTGCCGAGCGTGGAGGCGTCCATGAAGGCGACACCCTCGCGGGCGGCGCGGCACTCACGCAGCACGGCGGCCAACATGTCCTCGCCGTCCTGGGGGTAGTACCAGGGCCGCTTCCACTGACCGACGTTCTCGAAGAGCGCGCCGTGGTCGACATGCCAGTCGTGCAGGGCGGTCACGCGCACAGGGTCATGCAGCGCGCCACGGTCGCGGCCCGCGAGGGTGGCGAAGGAGACGGGTGTGTACGGGGGGCGAAACGTCGTCGTGCCGAGGGCGGAGATGTCCACGCCCAGGAGCTGGGCGACGGTGCCGCCGGCGAGGACGCCGGAGGTCTTGCCCTGGTCGTTGGCGGTGCCTGCGGTGGTGTAGCGCTTGGTGTGCTCGACCGAGCGCATACCGGCGCCGGTCGCGCGGGCCAGGTCGTCGACGGTGACATCACGCTGAAGGTCGACGAAGCGGTGCGCGCCGGCGGCGCCGGGGACGACGAAAACCTGCATGGCCGGGGACTGCGGTTCGCCGGCCACGACCGGGAGCTCGGGGGCTCGGGCCACGTAGCCCTCGGCCTCGATGGCGCGGGCGCCCGCCGCGGAGCCTTGAGCCAGGACGCCGGGCAGATCGAAGACGCCGGCAACGGAGCCTGCGACCTCGACCGCCTGAGGGCACGAGCCGGGGACGAAGGTGCCGAGCGTGTCGTCGTAGCGCAGCTTTCCGCCCGCCTGGCTGAACAGATGCGCGACGGGGTTCCATCCGCCGGAGACCAGCAGCAGATCGGCGGCGAACTCGCGGTGCCCCGAGGCCTCTCCGTACGGAGCGACGGTCACCGCCGACAGCCGCTGATCGCCCTCGGTGCCGACGACGGCATGCCCGGCCAGCACCTCGATCCCGGCGTCCTGGGCGCGGCGCGCCCACTCCCCCGGTTCGGGGCGGGTGTCGACGACGGCCGCGATGTCCACGCCCGCCACTGCCAGGTCGAGCGCGGCCGCGTAGGCGCTGTCGTTGGTGGTGAGGACGACGGCGCGGCGGCCGGGCAGGACCCCGTACCGGTTGGCGTACGTACGGGCCGAGGCCGCCAGCATGACGCCGGGGCGGTCGTTGTCGGCGAAGGCCAGTGAGCGCTCGTGGGCTCCGGTGGCCAGGACGACGCGGCGGGCGCGGATGCGCCAGACACGCTCACGGGAGACATGCGCGGGGGCTTCGCCGCCGAGGTGGTTGGTGCGGCGCTCGACGGCGAGGACGTGATTGTCGTCGTAGTAGCCGAAGACGGTGGTGCGGCGCAGGAGGCGGGTTTCCGGTGCGGCTTCGAGCAGCGCCGCGATCTCGGCTGCCCAGTCCAGGAGTTGGCCTGTTCCGAGGAGACTGCCGCCCGGCTCGGGCTGGTCGTCGGCGAGGATGACGCGCGCGCCGCTGCGTGCGGCGGCGGACGCGGCCGCGAGTCCGGCCGGTCCCGCACCGACGACGAGCAGGTCGCAGTGGGCGTGGGCGGCGTCGTACCGGGCGGGGTCGGGCTCGGTGGCGAGTCGTCCCTGACCGGGCAGGCTACTCGCGACGAGCCCGTCGTACAACTCCACGGCCGTCGCGGGCAGCATGGGCTCGGGGAACGGCTCCTCGATCTGGACGACCGCGTTGGGCTCCTCGACTCCGGCGGAGAAGATGCCGCGCGGGCGTCCGAGCTTGATGCTGGTTCCGGCCTGGATGATCCCGTTGGCGAGCAGCGCGGAGGCAAGGGTGTCACCGCGGAAGCCTTCGTACGTCGTGCCGTCGAAGGTGAACGTGAGCGGTTCGGCCCGGGCTACGCGACCGCCCGTGGTGCGGCGGAAGGGCTGAGTGCCGGTGCCGATGGTGGGGGCGGGTGTTGACTCCCCCGCCCCGCCCTTTCCCGTAAGTTGGGGCTCCGCCCCTGGACCCCTCCCCCTACGCCCTGGCGGGCGTGGGGGGACCCCCACCTCAAACGCCGGAGGGGCTGGATTGTGCGGGGCAGCCTGTCCGCCGACCCTACCGGCTGAAGGGGAGGCCGCGGGTTCCGGACGCGGCTCGCCCGCTCGGTACACCGCCAGGATCTCGTTCGTCGCCGTATTGCGCACAGCGTTGAACCAGCGACGGCATCCGGCCGCATGGCTCCAGCGCTCCGCGAACGGGCCTCTGGGGTTGTCGCGGAAGAAGACGTAGCGGGCCCACTCCTGGTCGGTCAGGTCGGCAGGAGCCTCGGGATAGGGCACGTGCGCCTGACCGCCGTAGTGGAATTCGGCCTCGTCACGGGGCCCGCACCAGGGGCATGGGATGAGCAGCATCGATTCGGCTCCTCAGTGGGCCACCGCGGCCGCGCCGTGCTCGTCGACGAGCGCGCCGGTGGTGAATCGGTCGAGCGAGAAGGGGGCGTTGAGGTGGTGGGGGGTGTCGTGGGCGATGGTGTGGGCGTAGACCCAGCCGACGCCCGGGGTGGCCTTGAAGCCGCCCGTGCCCCAGCCGCAGTTCAGGTAGAGGTTGTCCACCGGGCTGAGCCCGACGATCGGCGAGGCGTCCGGGCTGACATCGACGATGCCGCCCCAGGTACGCAGCACATGGGCTCTGGCGAAGACCGGGAAGAGTTCCAGGGCGGCGGACATCTGATGTTCGATGATGTGGAAGGCGCCGCGCTGGGTGTAGGCGTTGTACGCGTCGATGCCCGCGCCCATCACCAGTTCGCCCTTGTGGGCCTGGCTGACGTACACATGCACGGCGTTGGACATGACCACGGTGGGGTGCACCGGCTCGAGCAGTTCGGATACCAGCGCCTGCAACGGGTGGCTCTGCAGTGGCAGTTCGAAGCCCGCCATGGCGGCCAGCACCGAGGTGTGCCCGGCGGAGCAGAGCGCCACCTTGCCGGCGGCGATGGGTCCGAGCGTGGTCTGTACGCCGGTGACCCGGCCGCCCTGGATGTCGATGCCGGTGACTTCGCAGTTCTGGATGATGTCGATACCTGCGGCGTCGGCGGAGCGCGCCAGCCCCCAGGCGACGTGATCGTGCTTGGCGATGCCGGCCCGCGGCTGGTAGGTGCCGCCCATCACCGGATATCGCACGTCGGGCGAGATGTTGACGATGGGGCAGACGTCCTTGACCGCTTGCGGGTCCAGCCATTCGGCATCGACGCCGTTGAGCCGGTTGGCCTCGACACGGCGCACACTGTCGCGGACGTCCTGCAGGCTGTGGGCGAGGTTCAGCACACCGCGTTGGGAGAAGAGGATCGGGTAGTCGAGTTCGTCCGCCAGCCCTTCCCACAGTTTGAGGGCGTGCTCGTAGATTCCGGCGCTCTCGTCCCACAGGTAGTTGGAGCGGATGATGGTGGTGTTGCGGGCCATGTTGCCGCCCGCGAGCCAGCCCTTCTCCAGCACGGCCACGTTGGTGATGCCGTGGTTCTTCGCCAGGTAGTGGGCGGTCGCGAGACCGTGTCCGCCGCCGCCGACGATCACCACGTCGTACGACCGCTTCGGCTCGGGCGTGCGCCAGAGCCGGTCGGGGTGCTCGGGGAGGTCTGCGCCCGGGGTGCGGGGGCTCATCGGGCGTCTCCTGAAAGGTGCGGGTACAGCGGGTGTTTGGCGGCCAGTGTCTGCGCACGGGCGCGGAGCGCGGCCGCGTCCGGCTCGGGCTGGAGAGCGAGCGCGATCACATCGGCGACCTCGGCGAAGTCCTCTTCGGTGAAGCCGCGGGTGGCCAGCGCTGGGGTGCCGATACGCAGCCCGGAAGTGACCATGGGAGGACGGGGATCGAAGGGAACGGCGTTGCGGTTGACCGTGATACCGATGTCGTGGAGCAGGTCTTCCGCCTGCTTCCCGTCCAGTTCCGACTCCCTGAGGTCGACCAGGACCAGATGGACATCGGTGCCGCCGGTCAGGACGCTGACTCCGGCCGCGGCCGCGTCGGGCCGCGTGAGCCGTTCGGCGAGGAGGTGGGCGCCGGCGAGCGTGCGGGCCTGCCGCTCGGCGAACTCCGGCGACGCGGCGAGCTTGAACGACACCGCCTTCGCGGCGATGACGTGCTCCAGCGGTCCGCCCTGCATGCCCGGGAACACCGCCGAGTTGATCTTCTTGGCGAGGTCGGCCTCATTGGTGAGGATGACGCCGCCGCGCGGGCCGCCGAGTGTCTTGTGGGTGGTCGTGGTGGTGACATGGGCGTGCGGTACCGGATTGGGGTGCAGCCCGGCGGCCACGAGCCCGGCGAAGTGGGCCATGTCGACCATCAGATACGCGCCCACTTCGTCGGCGATCCGCCGGAAGGCCGCGAAGTCCAGCTGCCGGGGATACGCCGACCAGCCCGCGATGATCATCTTGGGGCTGTGCTCCTTGGCGAGCCGCTCCACCTCCTCCATGTCGACCAGGTTGTCTCTCTCGTCGACGTGGTAGGGCACCACATTGAGCATCTTGCCGCTGTAGTTGATGCGCATGCCGTGGGTGAGGTGCCCGCCGTGCGCGAGGTCGAGGCCGAGGACGGTGTCGCCGGGCTTCAGCAGGGCGAAGAAGACTGCGGTGTTGGCCTGCGCGCCCGAGTGTGGCTGCACATTGGCGAATCCGGCGCCGAAGAGGGACTTGACGCGTTCGATGGCCAGCCGCTCGGTCACGTCGACGTGTTCGCAGCCGCCGTAGTAGCGGCGGCCGGGGTAGCCCTCGGCGTACTTGTTCGTCATGACCGACCCCTGGGTCTCCATGACCGCCGAGGGGGCGAAGTTCTCCGACGCGATCATTTCCAGGGTCGACTGCTGGCGGTCCAGCTCCGCGGAGACTGCGGCATGGACCTCGGGGTCCAGCTCGGCGAGCGGCGCGTTCAGGGGGTTCATGCGGCGTTCCTCTCGGCGGCCTCAACGACATTGGCGAGCAGCATGGCCCGCGTCATGGGTCCTACGCCGCCGGGCATGGGCGCGACCCATCCGGCGACTCGGGCGGCATCGGGGTGCACATCGCCGATCAGCCCCTCCTCGGTGCGGGTGATGCCGACGTCGAGTACGACGGCGCCGGGCCGGAGCATCTCGGCGGTGATCAGTCCGGGCGATCCGGCGGCCGCGATGACGATGTCTGCCTCGCGTACGTGCCAGGCGAGACCCTTGGTCCCGGTGTGGCACAGGGTCACGGTGGCGTTCTCGGACTTACGGGTGAGCAGCAGCCCGATCGGCCGCCCGACGGTGATACCCCGCCCGATGACGCAGACCCGCGCTCCGGCGAGGGGGACGTCGTGGCGGCGGAGCAGTTCCACGATGCCGCGCGGGGTGCAGGGCAGCGGGGCCCGGACGCCGAGCGCAAGGCGGCCGAGGCTGACGGGGTGCAGACCGTCGGCGTCCTTGGCCGGGTCCATGCGTTCCAGTACCGCGTTGGCGTCCAGGCCCCGGGGCAGCGGCAGCTGGACGATGTAGCCGGTGCAGGCGGGGTCGGCGTTGAGCTCGTCGATGACGGCCTCCACCTGCTCCTGCGTCGCGTCGGCGGGCAGTTCGCGCCGGATGGAGGCGATCCCTGCCTGTTCGCAGTCGCGGTGCTTACCGGCGACGTAGGCGTGGCTGCCGGGGTCGTCGCCGACCAGTACGGTGCCGAGGCCCGGTGTGATTCCCCGCGCGGCCAGCTTGGCGACGCGCTCGGCGAGTTCGGTGCGGATCGCCGCCGCGGTCCGCTTGCCGTCCAGGATCCGTGCGTTCACATCGCTCCTCTTCTTACGGGTGGGGGCTCAGCCGCGCAGGCGGGACATGGAGGGGTCGAACAGCGGCTCGTCGGCGACGACCGCTTCCACGCGCCGGTCGAAGTAGCCGATGTGCAGGGCGGTGCCGGCCGTGGCGAGCTCGGCGGGCAGCCAGGCATAGGCGATGCCCTTGCCGATCGTGTAGCCGTACGCGGCGCTGGTGACGTAGCCGACGGGGCGGTCGCCGTCGTACACCGGCTCCTTGCCCATGACCACGGCCTGCGGATCGTCGATGGTCAGACAGGTCAGGCGGCGCCGCACATCGGCCTTGCGCCGTTCCAGCGCGGCTTTGCCGATGAAGTCGTCCTTGTCGAGCTTGACGGCGAAGCCGACGCCCGCCTCGTAGGGGTCGTGCTCATAGGTCATGTCGGTGCCGAAGGAGCGGTAACCCTTCTCCAGACGGAGGCTGTTGAAGGCGCCGCGACCGGCGGCGATGCCGCCGAGGGGCTGGGCGGCCTGCCACAGGGTGTCCCACAGTTTCAGGCCCATGTCGGCGCCTGTGTACAGCTCCCAGCCGCGTTCACCGACGTACGACAGGCGCATCGCGGTGACGGGGACGGAGCCGATGTGGGCGCGCTTGGCGCGGAAGTACTTCAGACCGTCGCCCGAGAAGTCCGCGTCGGCGAGCGGCTGGAGGACCTCGCGGGCCAGTGGGCCCCACAGACCGATGCAGCAGGTGCCGGCGGTGATGTCGCGCACCTGGACCGACCCGTCGGCCGGCAGGTGCCGGCCGAACCAGTCGAGGTCCAGGTTGCCGTTGGCGCCGACCTGGAAGTGGTCGCGGCCGAGGCGGGCGACGGTGATGTCGCTGCGGATGCGGCCGCCTTCGTCGAGGAGCAGGGTGTACGTCACCGAGCCGACCGACTTGTCGACATTGCCGGTGGCAAGACGCTGGAGGAAGGCGGCGGCGCCGCGACCGGTGACTTCCAGGCGCTTGAGTGCCGTCATGTCGTACATCGCGACGGTCTCGCGCGTGGTCTGGGCCTCTGCGCCGACGATGGGCGACCAGTAGCGGGCTGCCCAGTCGCCCGGCCTGGGAATGGCACGCCCGGCTGCCAGGTGCTCGTTGGCTCCGTACCACTGGGGCCGCTCCCAGCCGGTGGCCTCCAGGAAGACGGCGCCGAGTTCCCGCTGGCGGCCGTAGAAGGGGCTGGTACGCAGGGGGCGTGGCGCGCCGGCCGGCTGGAGGGGATGGAGGATGTCGTAGACCTCGACGAAGTTCTGGCAGTCGCGGGCCAGGACGTACTCCGGGGAGAGCTGGTGCGGCTCGAAGCGGTTGACGTCGCACTCGTGCAGATCGAAGGACGAGCAGTGGCCGTCCACGAGCCATTCGGCCACGGCGCGGGCCACGCCGGCCGAGTGGGTGACCCACACGGCCTCGGCGACCCAGAAGCCCTTGACGTCCGGTGATTCACCCAGCAGCGGCAGTCCGTCGGTGGTGAAGGAGAAGAGGCCGTTGATGCCCTCTTCGATCTTGGCGTCGCGGGTGGCGGGCAGCAGTGCCTGAGTCTCGGCCCAGGCTTCGGCGAAGTCGTCCTCGGTGAATTTCAGGACGGAGGGCATCTGCTCGGCCTCGTCCACCGAGGCGATGTCCTCCGGGTCGACGGGCATGGGCCGGTGGCCGTAGTAGCCGATGCCGATGCGGTCGAAGCGGTCGCGGTAGTACAGGTCCGCGTCCTGGTGGCGCAGGATCGGCCGGACGGCCTCCTCGGCCTGGCCCTCCAGCGCGGGGACGGGGCCGGTCCAGGCGAGCTGGTGGGCGAGCGGGGTCAGCGGCAGGTTCATGCCGACCATGCGGGCGATCTTCGGGCCCCAGATGCCGGCGCAGCACACGACGATGTCGGCGGGGATCTCTCCCGCGGCCTGCGGCGGGGGGGACCCCAGGTCGGTGACGACGACGGCACTGACCTCACCCTCGCTGTGTACGACGTCGAGGACTTCGTGGCGGGCGAGGAAGCGTACGCCGCGCTCGGTTGCCCGCCGGATCTGGGCCTCGACGGCGAGTACCGCCTTGGCCAGGCCGTCGGTGGGGACCAGGAGGCCACCGAGGACGCGGCCGCGGTCCACCAGCGGGTGCAGTTCGATGCACTCCTCCGGGCTCAGCAGCCGGGACTCGACACCCCAGGCGGTGACCCAGCCGTGGCGGCGGTGCAGCTCGGTGAGGCGCTCGGGGGTGGTGGCCACCTCGAGTCCGCCGACCTGCAGAAAGCAGGGCTGTCCGTCGACGTCGAGGCTGCAGAACTTCTCGACGGTGTAGCGGGCGAGCTCGGTCATGGTCTTCGAGGAGTTCGTCTGGAAGACCAGCCCCGGCGCGTGGGACGACGAGCCGCCGGTGGCGGGGAGGGGTCCTTGGTCGACGACCGTGATGTCGGTCCAGCCCGCGAAGGACAGTTCGTCCGCGAGCGCCGCTCCCACGACGCCCGCTCCGATGATGACCACTCGGGGTCCCGCCATCGCCGCACCTCCGCCTTTAAGCAGTCCAGTTGCTGTCAGCGCAACATGCTTCAGGTTGCGCAACTCACGATGCCGGTCGCCGAGGAGGGTGTCAAGGGGCCTTCACGGCCGTGCACGGGGCAAAAAAAGAGCCGTGCCCGGCGGGCTGTCACGGCAGCCCGCCGGGCACGGTTGACGCTTCCCGGCCCCTCTCGTGGATCAGCTCTTCTTGAGCCAGAAATCGACCTTGTCGCGGTTGGCGTCCACCCACTTCTTGGCCGCCGCCTCCGGTGTCATCTTGTCCTCGGCGATGTACTTGGCCACGAGGTTCTGGTCCGAGTTGGTCCAGGTGAAATTCTTGACGAGGTCATAGGCGGGGCTGCCCGAGTCGGCGAACTTCTTGCTGACGATCTTGTCCAGCTCGTACTGGGGGTAGTCGCAGGCGACCTTCGCCGCGTCCGCGTCACAGCCCTCCGCGTACGGCGGCAGATTCACCTTCACCAGCTCTATCTCCGACAGGAACCACTGCGGAGCGTAGAAGTACCCGATCACCCAGGACTTCTTGGCCTCGGCCTGTCTGAACGCCTGGATGAGCGCGGCCTCGCTGCCGCCGTAGACAACCTTGTAGTCCAACTTGAGATTCTTCACCAGCGCGGCGTCGTTCGTGACGAACGACGGATCTCCGTCGAGGAACTGGCCCTTGGCACCCGACTCGGAGGTCTTGAAATTGGTGGCGTACTTGTTGAGGTTCTTCCAGTCGGTGATGTCCGGGTGTTCCTTGGCCAGCCACGGCGGCACGAACCAGCCGATGACACCCGTGTTGCCGGTCGCCCCGGCCGACACGGCGGTCTTCTGGTCGGTGATGTACTTCTTCTTCAGGTCGTCGTGGCCCCAGTTCTCGACGACTGCGTCCACCTCGCCGGTGCCGAAGCCCTGCCAGGCGACCTCTTCCTTGAGGTCCTTCTTGGTCACCTGACACTTGAGGTCCTTCTCGGCGACATAGGCGATGACCGCCGCGTTGGCCTCGTAGCCGACCCAGGGGTTGACCGCGAGGTTGAACGTGCCGCACTTGCCGGAGGCACCCCCCGCCTTGTCCGAACCAGACTCGCCGACCTTGGCTCCGCCGCAGGCGGTGAGCGCGGCCAGACTCAGCGCCGCCAGCCCGGCCACCGCGGCCCGCTGTCTCGCGGGCCGCGACTGCGTAATGAAGTTCCCGATCATGTACTGCCTCCTGTGCTTCATCCTGTGGCCGCTGAGTGGTGTCCGGCCTAGCGGGCGCCGGGCGCTCTCGTTGTGCGCCGTGCCGCTGCCTGGGTTATCCGGTCGAACATGACCCCGAGCAGAACGATGGCAAGGCCCGCCGCGAGGCCCTTGCCGTACAACTCGCCCTGGGAGAAACCGGCTACGACGTCGTAGCCCAGGGCGCCCGCACCGACCAGACCTCCCACGACCACCATGGACAGGACGTAGATCAAGCCCTGGTTGGTCGCGAGGGTCAGGGCGCTGCGTGACATGGGGAGCTGGACCTTGGTGATGATCTGCCAGGTGCTGGAGCCGGCAGCCGTGGCGGCCTCCACCGTGGTCTGGGGCACCGCTCGCACACCATCCGCGATGATCTTGATCGTCACGGGGGCCGCGAAGACGACCGCAGCGGTGATCGCGGTGAAACGGGTGGCACCGAACAGCGCCAGGAACGGCACCAGGTACACGAACGACGGCATGGTCTGGCCCGCGTCGAGACTGGGTCTGATCAGCCGGTCGACCAGCGGACTGCGGCCCATCCAGACGCCGGCCACGACGCCGAGCAGCATCACGATCAGAGTCGCCACCGCCGTGGAGGCCAGCGTCGTCATACTGTCCGACCACACCCCGGTTCCGACGAGCAGGGCCACACAGAGCGCCGCCGTGACACCCGCGCGCCACCCGCCGAGCACCGCGCCGACGGCGACGAGGACAACGCCGACCAGCCACCAGGGGGACTCGGTGAGGAGCGTCTCGAAGGGGTTGAGCAGGGCGCTGGTGACCAGGTCCCTGGTTCCGTTGGTCAGTGGGCCGAAGGTGTCCTGCGTCCACAGGGTGACCGAGTCCGCCGTGCGCGCGATCGCGCCGCCGACTCCGGAGTCCCCGGGGAACTGGGCTGCCCACACATAGGTGTGGGACAGCCACACGCATACCGCGGCCACCGCGCCGCCGGCCAGCAGCAGCGGCCGGCGCCACTTCGTGAAGCGGCCGGCGCCGCGCTTCCTCGCGGCCTCCACTCGTTCGCCCGCCGCGGTCGTCACCCGGTCCAGCACGATGGCCATGACGACGATGGCCAGGCCGGCGTTGAAGGCGACGCCGACGTCCAGGGTCTGCAGCGCCTTGACGACCGTCTTGCCCAGGCCGGGCGCGTCGATCAGGGCGGCGATGGTGACCATGGACAGGGCGGCCATGATGGTCTGGTTCACGCCCATCACCACGGTCCGCTTGGACATGGGCAGCAGCACCTTGGTGAGCGTCTGCTGCCGGGTGGAGCCCAGCGACTCGGCGGCCTCGACCGTGGTGGCGGGCACCGAGCGGATGGCGTGCGCGGTGATACGGATGGCGGGAGGCGCCGCGTAGATGAGTGTGGCGATCGTCGCGGATGCCGGGCCGATGAGGAAAATCAGGGTGAGCGGAGCCAGGTAGACGAAGGTCGGCATCGTCTGCATGAAGTCCAGGAACGGCGTGATGGCGCGGTTCACCCGGTCGGAGAGCCCCGCCCAGATGCCCAGCGGAATGCCGATGAGCAGGGAGACAAAGACCGCAGAGAGGGTCAGGGCCAGCGTGTCCATGCTCTCCTGCCACAGTCCCTGCAGGCCGAAGAAGACGAACCCGGCCACGGCCAGGGCCGCGACGCGTATGTTCCCGAACGCCCAGGAGATGTAGCCGGCGAGGCCGACGACGCCCAGCCAGCCGATGGCGGGGACCGGACGCCCGCCCTGCGGCTGGGAGATCAGCGACTGGATGAAGGTGACGAGATTGTCGATGACCAGACGGATCTCGTTGAAGAAGTAGAGGAAGAGCGGGTTGCTGTTCCGGTTCGCCCCGATGCTGTCGTTGACCGAGTTGAACCAGCGGTGCAGGTCCGTCAGGTCGGCCGCCCCCAGCGCCAGGGTCTGCCGCCCGCGCAGGGCGGTGAACAGCACCAGCCAGGCGATCACGATCGCGGCCACCACGACGCGGCGGCCGACTCGGCGCGCGGCCCGGACCGGGGCGGCCACGTCGGCCGCGACAGCCATCACCTGCCGCCTTCCTGTCCGGCGACGACAGCGAGGATCTCCTCGTCGCCGACAATGCCCAGCAGCCGCCCGCCCTCGACGACCTTGACCGGCCTGTCGGCGGCGAGCACCGCCCGCGTCGCCTCGCGCACCACGACGTCAGGGCCCAGCTCCGGGCCGTCGAGGGCGTCGCCGGGCTCGGGCTCGCGCATGATCCAGCGCAGGGTCAGGACTTCGGCGCGGGACACGTCCTTGACGAACTCGCGGACGTAGTCGTCGGCGGGCGCGCCGACCAGTTCGTCACCCGTGCCGCACTGGACCATCTTGCCGTCGCGCATGATGAGGATGCGATCGCCGAGCTTGAGCGCCTCGGACAGGTCGTGGGTGATGAACACCATGGTCTTGCCGACCTCGTGGTGCAGGCGGATGACCTCGTTCTGCATATCGCGGCGGATCAGCGGGTCGAGCGCGGAGAACGGCTCGTCGAAGAAGAGCACGTCCGGATCGCCGGCAAGCGCACGGGCCAGGCCGACGCGCTGCTGCATGCCGCCGGAGAGCTGGTCGGGGTAGGAGTTCTCGTATCCGGCCAGGCCGACCAGTTCGACGACCTCCATGGCCCGCTTGGCGCGCTCGGCCCTGCCCATGCCGCGTATCTCCAGGCCGTACGAGACATTGTCGACGACCCGGCGGTGCGGCAGCAGCCCGAAGTGCTGGAAGACCATGGAGAACTTGTGGCGCCGCAGCTCCCGCAGCCGTTTGGCGTCAGCGCCGCGGATGTCCTCACCCTCGAAGTTGACTTCGCCCGCGGTGGGTTCGATCAGCCGGGTGAGGCATCGCACCAATGTGGACTTGCCGGAGCCGGACAGACCCATCACGACGAAGACCTCGCCGGGCGACACGTCGAAGTTCACATCCCGTACGGCGGCGGTGCATCCCGTGCGGTCCATGAGCTCGCGACGCGTGAGCCCGCGCAGCTCCTCGGAATCCGGCACCTGGTCGGCCCTGGGCCCGAACACCTTCCACAGCCCGCGCACGGAGACGACCGGCGGTCCGTCCTGGTTCTGGGATGTGCCGCGCCGCTGCGGCAGTTCAGTCTGTGTTGGGGTCACGGTCGACCTCTCTTCGGCGTTCAGCCGCGGAACCAGTGCTGCGGCCGGGGTTGGATGTTCTGCCAGATGTGCTTTGGCTCGCGGTATTCGTCCAGGCCCGTCGGCCCCAGTTCCCGGCCCACGCCCGAGTGCCCGAAGCCACCCCATTCCGCCTGCGGTACATAGGGGTGGTAGTCGTTGATCCACACGGTGCCGTGGCGCAGCCGTCGCGCGACCCGCTGGGCCTTGCCGGCGTCCTGCGTCCATACGGCTCCGGCGAGTCCGAACTCGGTGTCATTGGCGATGCGTACGGCGTCGTCCTCGCCCCTGAAGCGCTCGACGGTCAGCACGGGGCCGAAGGACTCCTCATGCACCACGCGCATGTCCTGGCGGCACTCGTCGAGCACGGTCGGCGGGTAGTAGTAGCCGTCCTTGAGTGCGGGGTCCTCGGGGCGACTGCCGCCGCAGCGCAGTACGGCGCCCTCGGCGAGGCCCGCCGCGACATAGGCCTCGACCTTGTCCCGGTGCTGCGCGGAGACCAGCGGACCGGTGTCGGCCTCGGCATCGAAGGGGCCGCCCAGACGGATTCGCCCCGCGCGGCGCACCACCTCGTCGACGAAGGCGTCGTGGAGGGAGTCTTCGACGATCAGGCGGGCGCCGGCCGAGCAGACCTGTCCGGAATGCAGGAAGACGGCCGTGAGAGCGAAGTCCACCGCGGTCTCGAAATCGGCGTCGGCGAAGACGACGTTGGGGTTCTTGCCGCCAAGTTCGAGAGCGACCTTCTTGACGGTCGCGGCGGCTGTGGCCATGATCCTTCGGCCGGTGTCCAGGCCCCCGGTGAAGGAGATCATGTCGACGGCGGGGTCTTCGGACAGCGGCGCGCCCACCTCGGGACCGGTGCCGAGCACGAGGTTGGCGGCACCGGCCGGCAGACCGGCCTCCTCAAGTGCCCTCATCAGCATGATCGTTGTGGACGGAGTGAGCTCGCTCGGCTTCACGACGATCGTGTTTCCGGCCAGAAGAGCGGGGGCGACCTTCCACGAAGCCTGGAGCAGCGGGTAGTTCCACGGAGTGATCAACCCGCAGACTCCGACCGGCTCGTACGTGACGCGGCTGACGGCGTCGTCGCGTCCGGTGTCGACCACCCGGCCGGTGCTGGTGCCCGCGATCCCGCCGTAGTAGCGGAAGCAGGAGACCACATCGGCGATGTCGTACTCGCTCTCCACCAATCGCTTGCCGGTGTCCAGCGACTCGGCGCGGGCGAGCTCCTTGGCGTCGCGCTCGATCAGATCGGCGGTACGCAGCAGCAGTGCGCCGCGCTCCCGCTCGGGGGTTCGCGGCCAGGGGCCTTCGTCGAAAGCCCGGCGGGCCGCCGCGATCGCGGCCTCACTGTCGGCCCGTGTCCCTTCGGACACGACCGCCGCAAGCGTGCCATCTGCGGGGCAGAGGATCTCCCGGTGGTTTCCGGCCACCGGATCGCACCATTCTCCGTCCACATACAGGTCTGCCACGAGCGGAACCCTTCGACCGAAGTTCGTTGCGCATCATGCACCGCATTGCTTGTGGTGGAACCCTGGCCGAACCTGTGACCCACGTCAAGAGGGCGAGACGGGCGGATTTCACCCCGAGGTCCAGTTGTCCCCCTTCTCTTGACCACGGACCCGCGAGGGACGGACCATGTTGCGTATCACTCACCGTGTTGTGCAATACGCACCATCGGAGGCCGCGTATGTCCCCTCGACCGCAACCTGGCCGCGAATACGTCCTCACCCTCTCGTGCCCGGACCAGGCCGGACTGGTGCACGCCGTGAGCGGCTACCTGGTCAGGAACTCCGGCAACATCCTGGAGAGCCAGCAGTTCGACGACCGGCTCCAGGACCGCTTCTTCATGAGGGTCCACTTCGCTGTGTCCGACCCCGACACCGATGTGAAACATCTGCGTGACCGATTCGGCCCCGTTGCCGAGGCCTACCGGATCTCGTGGACCCTGCGGGACGCCTCGACCCCGACCCGCACGCTCATCATGGTGTCGAAATTCGGCCACTGCCTGAACGATCTGCTCTTCCGCCGGCGCACCGGCGCGCTCAACATCGAAATCCCGGCCATCGTGTCCAATCACGACGAGTTCGAGGAGCTGGCCGGGACCTACGGCATCCCCTTCCACCACATCCCGGTGACCAGGGACACCAAGGCCGACGCCGAGGCACGTCTTCTGGAGCTGGTGCGCGAGCTGGACGTCGACCTGGTGGTGCTCGCCCGCTACATGCAGATCCTCTCCGACGACCTGTGCAAGCAGCTCGAGGGCCGGGCCATCAACATCCACCACTCCTTCCTGCCCAGTTTCAAGGGCGCCCGCCCGTACGGGCAGGCGTACGACCGCGGTGTGAAGCTCGTCGGCGCCACGGCGCACTATGTGACACCGGACCTGGACGAGGGGCAGATCATCGAGCAGGACGTGGTTCGCGTGGATCACTCGCTGGACCCGGACGAACTGGTCACGGTGGGGCGGGACGTGGAGGCGCAGGTGCTGGCGCACGCGGTGAAGTGGCACAGCGAGAGCCGCGTCATGGTCGACGGGAACCGTACGGTTGTCTTCCGCTGAGCGGTACGGGGGTGCGCCTGCGGCGGGGTTAGCCCCCACCCCGCCCCTTCCCGTTAACTGGGGCAAGCCCCCAGACCCCGTACGCCCTTCGGGCGTGTCCTCAATCGCCGGACGGGCTGAATGTGCACGGCTCGGGCGTACCTTCAGCCCCGCCGGCGTTTGAGGCGCGGGGTCTGGGGCGGAGCCCCAGTTCGGGAAGGCGCGGGTGGGGGCTAACACCCGTCGAGGCGGTCCAGCATGGCCTGCCGCCAGCGCTCCGTCTCGGCGATCTGGTTGAACGTGAAAAGGTGCAGGCCCGCCACCGCCGCCGAGGGCGCGGTCAGCACGGGCGCGCTGCGCCGCAGCAGCCGCTCCGGCGCGTAGCCGCCCGGCGCCGCGAAGCGCACGAACCAGGAGGCGTGCCGGGCCAGGAAGCGCGTCGACTCCCCCACACCGATCTTCGCCGCCATCGCAAGCAGCTTCGTACGCTCGACGGGCCCGGCCACGCCCACATACACCGGGAGCGTGACATCGCGCCGCCGCACCCGTGTCACCCACTCGCCCAGCACGCGCGAGTCGAAGCACAAGTTGCTGACTATGTACGTCGCGTGGGCATGCTTGTCCCACATCGCCTGGATGGTGATGTCGTCGTCGATGAGCGGATGTCTCTCCGGGTAGCCGGTGATGCCGACCCGGGCGAAGGGGCTTCCCAGCTCCGCGAGGTGCCGTAGCAGGGGCAGCGCGCCCTCGTACGGGCCGGCGGGCGGATCGGCGTCCCCGGCAGGTACGAAGACGTCATCCACGCCTGCCTCGCGCAGCCGATGGACGACCTCCGCCACATGGGCACCGTCCCGCAGCAGCCGGGCGGGAACGTGCGGCACGACGCGGTAGTCGTGCGCGGCCAGCCGGGTCGCCAGGTCCAGGGTCGGCTCCAGGCCCTTGACCGGCGAAGCGGTGACCGTGACCACCACGTCGTGCGGCACATCGGCGAGAACCTTGTCCTCGGTGGACTTCGCCGGCAGGACTTCGTACCGGACGCTCTTCAGCAGCGTTCTCACCGCGGATCGCGGTGCCTGTAGTACACGGCCTTGGAGGACGGCAGGGGATCCTTGCCGAGAATGAGGTCGGCGGCCTTCTCGGCGATCATCATCACCGGCGCGTAGATATTGCCGTTGGTGACATAGGGCATCACCGAGGCGTCCACCACGCGCAGTCCCTCAAGACCGTGCACGCGCATGCTGGCGGGGTCGACGACGGCCATCTCGTCGGTGCCCATCTTGCAGGTGCAGGAAGGGTGCAGGGCGGTTTCGCCCTCCTTCGCGACCCAGGCGAGGATCTCCTCGTCACTCTCCACGGACGGTCCGGGCGAGACCTCTCCGCCGTTGTACGGGGCGAGCGCGGGCTGGTTGAGGAGCTTGCGGGTCACCCGGACCGCCTCGACCCACTCGCGGCGGTCCTGTTCGGTGGACAGGTAGTTGAAACGCAGGGCCGGGTGCTCGCGCGGGTCCTTGCTCCTGACCTTCACGGAGCCGATGGCGTCGGAGTACATGGGTCCGACGTGCACTTGGTAGCCGTGTCCGCCGGAGGGTGAGGAGCCGTCGTAGCGGACCGCGACGGGCAGGAAGTGGAACATCAGGTTGGGGTAGTCCACGTCCTCGTTGCTGCGGGCGAAGCCGCCGGCCTCGAAGTGATTGGTAGCGGCCGGGCCCTTGCGGAAGAGCCACTGGAGGCCGATGAACGGGGCACGCCACTTCGCCATGTACGGCTGCATGGAGACCGGCTGCCTGCAGGCGTACTGGACGTACACCTCCAGGTGATCCTGGAGGTTCTCGCCGACGCCGGGGAGGTCGTGGACGACGTCGATGCCGAGCGCGCCCAGCTCCTCCGCGTTGCCTACGCCGGACAGCTGCAGCAGTTGCGGGGAGTTGATGGCACCGCCGCAGAGGATCACCTCGCGGGCGCGGACCTGCTGGGGCTTGCCACGGCCGCGCTGGTACTCGACACCGACTGCGCGCTTGCCCTCGAAGATCACGCGAGTGACCAGGGCACGGGTCTTGACCGTGAGGTTCGGCCGCCTCTTCACGGGCTTGAGGTACGCCTTGGCGGCTGACAGGCGGCGACCTCGGTGGACGTTGCGGTCGAACGGGGCGAAGCCTTCCTGCCGATAGCCGTTGACGTCGTCGGTGCGGGGGTAGCCGGCCTCCTGGACGGCCTCGAGGAAGGCGGGGAAGAGGGGGCTGGAGGCCGGGCCGCGTTCGAGGACGAGGGGGCCGTCGTGGCCGCGGAACTCGTCGTCCGGGTCGGCCGCCAGGCAGTTCTCCATCCGCCGGAAGTACGGCAGGCAGTGCGCGTAGTCCCAGGTCTCCATGCCCGGGTCGGCCGCCCACCGCTCATAGTCCATGGGGTTGCCGCGCTGGAAGATCATGCCGTTGATGCTGCTGGAACCGCCGAGCACTTTGCCGCGGGCGTGGTAGACACGGCGGCCGCCCATGTGGGGCTCGGGCTCGGATTCGTACTTCCAGTCGTAGAAGCGGCTGCCGATGGGGAAGGTCAGCGCCGCCGGCATGTGAATGAACACGTCCCACGGATAGTCGGACCGGCCGGCCTCCAGCACCAGAACGCTGTTGTCCGGATCAGCGGAAAGCCGGTTCGCCAGTGCGCTGCCGGCCGATCCGCCGCCGACGATGACGAAGTCGTACTGCTGGGGAGCCATGGCTGCCTCGTCTCGATCGCGCCTTTCGATACGCCCGGCATGCTAGTACGAGTAGCGTTATACGCACCAGGTTGCGAGCCACGCAACTTGCGGGGAGGTGCGTTCCTCTACGCGGCTGTTGTTTACTGCGCGTATAGTTTCGTTGTGAGCAACTACAGTCCAGATACCGAAACGACCGGTTCGCAGCCCGGCGGGGTCCAGTCCGTCGACCGCGCCATCAGCGTGCTGGAAATCCTTGCCCAACAGGGCGAAGCAGGCGTCAGTGACGTGGCAGCCGAGATCGATGTCCACAAATCCACGGCGTTCCGCCTGCTCGGCGCACTGGAATCGCGCGGTCTGGTGGAGCAGGCGGGCGAGCGCGGCAAGTACCGTCTCGGCTTCGGCATCGTGCGCCTGGCCGGCGCGGTCACGGGCCGCATCGACATCACGCAGCAGGGCCGCCCGGTCTGCGAGCGCCTCGCCGAGGAGATGGGCGAGACCGTCAACATCGCCGTCATGCAGGAACACTTCGCGATCAACCTCTTTCAGGTGCGCGGGCCCGCGGCGGTCGCGGCGCACAACTGGGTCGGCCAGCTGACCCCGCTGCACGCCACCTCCAGCGGCAAGATCCTGCTGGCCCACCTGCCCTCCAAGGAGCGCGCCGAACTGCTGGCGCAGACGGGCCTGAAGAAGATGACCCCGCGCACCCTGACGGGGAAGACAAAGCTCGAGAAGAACCTCGCCGACGTCAGGGAGCACGGCTACTCCTGGACTCTGGAGGAGCTGGAGCTCGGGCTGCACGCCATGGCCGCGCCGGTCCGCAACAGGGACGGAGAGGTCATCGCGGCACTCAGCGCCTCGGGCCCTTCGTACCGGTTCACCGAGGAGCGCATGCGCGAACTCGCCCCGTTGCTGATCGAGGGCGCGGACGAGATCAGTCACCGGATGGGCTACCTGGGCTGACCCGGGCGCGCTGCAGCCGGATCCGCAGGCAGGGCGTGGGGTATCGCGGGGATTCCCGTCGGCCCAGGTCTTGCTCCCGCTGATCTCCAGGTCGTCGTCGCCGGGTTTTCGGGCGGCGGCGCCGTTGCGTGCCGTCGTCGGTCTACTCCGGTTGCCGGGTACCGAGGCGCTCGTGGATCCACTCGTGGAACGCGCCGATGTGGTGCTCGCTGGGGACGAGTACCCCGCCCTTGGCATACAGGCGGGAGCTCATCGCGGGCTGGCAGCGCTCGCAGGCGTCGAAATCCTGCCGGTTGACCCGGTCGAAGAGCTCCACGGACCGGCTGACATCCCTGCCGCTGTCCACCACGTCCTTGAGATAGAGCCAGTCGCACTCGACGATCGTGCGGTCGACGGCGACCGGGTACATCCGGTGGAAGATCACGTGGTCGGGGACGAGATTGATGAATACCTGCGGTGGGACGGTGATCGCGTAGTAGCGGCGGTCCTGGTCCTCGGAGACCCCGGGGATGCGGTCCAGTCCTTCGGAGCCGTCCACGGTGAAGCCCTTGATGTCCGCGCCGAATTCGGCGCCGTGGCCGACGTAGTACTGCGCGGCATAGCCGTCGGCGAACTCCGGCAGAACCTCGGTGAGTTCCGGGTGAATCGTGGCGCAGTGGTAGCACTCCATGAAGTTCTCGATGATGAGCTTCCAGTTCGCCTTCACGTCGTAGACGATCCGCCTGCCGACTTCGAGACTTTCCATGTCGTAGCGCTCGATCGACTCCACGTCACCCAGCCGTGCGACGACCTCGCCGATGACCTGTTCCTCGAAGGAGGGCGGGGTCTCCGCCAGACAGACCCAGACATAGCCAAGCCATTCGCGAGCGGCCACATTCGCCAGGCCGTACTCGACACGGCCGACGTCGGGCATCTTCGTGAGGTTGGGCGCCGCGACGAGCTTGCCCGTCAGGTCGTACGTCCACGCGTGGTACGGGCACTGAAAGGCCCGCTTGACCTCGCCGGTCTCCTCCGTACACAGCTTGGCGCCGCGGTGCCGGCAGACATTGAAGAAGGCGCGGACGGAGCTGTCCCGGGCCCGGGTGACGAGGATGCTCTCGCGGCCCACCTCGACGGTCCGGAAGGCGCCGGGCCTGGCCAGATCCGAGGAACGCGCGACGCAGAACCACATCTCCTCGAAGATGCGCTCCTGCTCCTGGGTGAAGATCTGGGGATCGGTGTAATAGGAGCCGGGGAGCGTGGCGATCAGGCTGTCCGGCAGGCTGGTCGAGCTCATGGTGCACTCCTCGCGGGGTGACGTCGTCGGTCGGTCGTCGCGCCCGGGACGAGGTAGTCCGAGCGGCGTGGTGCGGTATGCATGAAGGGCGTGATGGGCAACTGCAGGCGGCGCCCCACGAGTGGCGTCAGAACGTGCTGGCGGAGAGCTGCTTGCGCCAGCGGGTGAACAGGCGCGGCTGGTTCATTCCGAGGACCGCGACCGGATGCCCCGACCGCCGGTAGACCGCCAGGAAGCTGCGGTCGTCCGGGAGCCCCTCCTCGACCGTCACACTGTCGGCTCCGGCGGAGTGCCCGGCGAACTGGATCCGTACGCCGTACTGGTCCGACCAGAAATACGGCGGCTTGGGCACGCCCGGCGTTGCCGCGCCGCCGGACAGCAGCGCGGCCACGGCCGCATCGGGCCGTTCCCGCGCGCCGGTCCAGTGCTCGACGCGACGGTGGACCCCGGCGACCGGGTCGTACCAGGACGCGCAGTCTCCGACCGCGACCAGACCGGACACGCTTGTGCGGCCGTCCGCGCCGCACTTGACGCCGTTGTCCAGCACGACGCCACACCCGTCCAGCCACTCGACGCACGGGCGGGCGCCCACGCCGACGACGACGGTGTCGGCCGGGAGGCACCGTCCGTCCTCCAGCAGGACCGCCTCTACGCGGGCCGTCCCGCTCAGCCCTTTGACGCCGACGCCGCACAGCAGGCGTACGCCGTGATCCGCGTGGAGCGTGGAGACGACGCCTCCCATCAGCTCGCCGAGCGGCCCGGCCAGCGGAGTCGGCGCGGCCTCGACGACCGTCACGTCAAGCCCCAGGCCGTACGCGGTCGAGGCGACTTCGGCGCCGATGAACCCGCCACCGATCACCACCAGCCGCCCGCCCTCGGCCAGGTCGGCCCGCAGGGCACGGGCGTCGTCCAGGGTGCGCAGCGTATGCACCCCGGCCAGGCCGTCACCGCCCGGCAGCATGCGCGCGGTCGCACCGGTGGCGATGACGACCCCGTCGGCACGGACGGACCGGCCGTCAGCGAGCTTCAGGGCGCGGTCACCGGGGTCGAATCCCGCGGCACGCATGCCGAGCAGCCACTCTGCCTGCAGGTCCTCGCCGTCCGTCTCCAGCGCGAGGTCCGCTTCACCGATCGCGCCGGCGAGGAACTCCTTGGACAACGGCGGTCTGTCGTACGGCCGGTGCGGCTCGTCACCGATCACGACGAGCCGTCCGTCGTAGCCCTGCTTCCGCAGGGAGCGTGCGGCCGACAGCCCCGCGAGCGAGGCGCCGACCACGGCGACAGTCCTCACGCGGGACCCCCGGCGAGCCGCGCCACGATACAGGGCGGCAGATTCGGCGCATCCGTGGACGGCTGTACGTAGATCATGCCGTCCTCGATCAGCACCTGATGGGTACGGACCGGAAGCTTGGCCGGCGGTGAGTCGACGGCCCCCGTCCGGAGGTCGAACTTCGAGGCGTGCAGCGGGCATTCGACCTCGCACCCCTCCAGCCAGCCGTCGGCGAGCGACGCGTCCTGGTGGGTGCAAGTGTCGTCGATGGCGAAGACCTCGCCGTCATCGGTATGGAACACCGAGACGGGCGGATCGATGTCGAGCCGGTGGGCCTCACCTCGCGGCAGATCCGCGAGACGGCACGCGGGAATCATCATGACACCTCGGGCGCTCGGGTGCATATAGCGGAACGGATTGCGGTTAGCGCAACGCCAGTTTGAAGTCCCCCAAAGCCCGTGTCAAGGCATCCCCCGGACAGGCCGACCCCTTGTTCCATGTTTCTTTTTACGCAACCCTGTGCGCAGTACACAACTCACGATCCGGAGGGAACGACGTTGCGATCAGCGTCTTCGACCTGTTCAAAGTGGGTATCGGGCCCTCCAGCTCGCACACCGTGGGGCCGATGAAAGCAGCCCGCCTCTTCGTCACCGCACTGAACGAGGACAGCCTGCTGGCCCGTGCCGTCTCGGTGCGGGCAGAGCTCTTCGGATCCCTCGGCGCCACCGGCCACGGTCACGGCAGCGACAAGGCGGTACTCCTGGGCCTGGAGGGCGAGGATCCCGAAACCGTGGACACCCACACCGTGGACGACCGGGTGCGCCGGATCCGCGAGACGGGCCGGCTGCGACTCCTGGGCGTCAAGGACGTGGACTTCCGCGAGCGCGACCTCCACCGCAGGCGCACCCTGCCGTTCCACCCGAACGGCATGCGGTTCCAGGCTCTGGACCACGAGGGCGGCGAGCTGCGGACACGTACGTACTACTCGGTGGGCGGCGGCTTCGTCGTCGACGAGACCGCCTCCGGAGCCGACCGGATCAAGCACGACGACACACCCGTACGCCTCCCCTTCCACTCCGCGTCCGAACTGCTGCTGCGCGCCTACGAGTCCGGCCTGCCCCTGAGCGGAGTCATGCTCGCCAATGAACTGTCCTGGCGGAGCGAGAGCGAGGTGCGAGCCGGTTTGCTGCGGATCTGGACCGTCATGCGGGAGTGCGTCGACCGCGGCTGCTCACGGACCGAGACCACCCTGCCCGGGCGGCTGAAAGTGGGGCGACGGGAAGGCGTCGGTGTCCCTTCCGGGGTTGGAGAACCCGAAGGAGCAGATACCGAATGCGAAGACCATCCAGTCCACGGGTGTCGCGATGAAGGTGCCACCGCGCGGTCAGGTCGTCGCGGCAACGTAGCCGATCACACGATCGGGCTGATGATGTTCGGGGTCCGAGCCGCCCCCGGGGATCACCTCTGACAAGACCTCCGCGTCTGCTGAGCGCGCGAAACGGCGAGGTTAGCCGTTGGCCGCCTGCCCTCCGCCCTCGGCCGTCCCCGGCCGGCGTCGCAGGCGCCGGCGGACCAGGTCGTCCGCGGTGCGTACGCTCGACCCCAGTCGGCGCATCAGGACTCCGGCGGTTCCGGCGGCCTGGGCGCGCCACGCCTCCCGGATCCGTGCCTCGCGGCGGCTCCCCTCGGCCGGCAGCCGGATCCGCCGCTCCACGTCCAGCTCGTTCATCAGCCGCTCCGCGTGCGCCAGCAGCGCCCCGTACAGCTCCCACGCGTTGGGCTCGCGCTCCGACTCCGACAGCAGCTGTGCCGCGATCCGGTCGCGTTCCGCACGGGCGCCCTCCAGCGCCCGCACGAGCTCGGTCTTCACGGGCGCGGTGTCGGGCCCCACGCGCGGCTCCGCAGTGGCGGCGACCGTGGCGAGGACGAGACGGCCGAAGCACTCGGCCGCGTCGGCGAGGTGGCGCAGCAGCTGCCGCAGCCCCGCCGCCAGCTCCCCGGAGTACACCGGTCTGTCGGCCCCGTGCAGTTCCGCGAGCTCGGTGAGGGAGCGGCAGAACGAACGCACGCCCACCACACAGTGTTCAAGCGTGTCGAGGCCGCTGCGCAGGACCAGCCGCGCCCCGAGTGCCTGCCGTCCCCGCGGGTTGAGCCGCAGGCTCTCCTCCGCCCTGGCCAGCGCGGCATCCACGTCGGCGGTCTGGTGGTCCAACTGGCGCGCCTCCTCCACCCACTCCGCCGCCTGGGCGGCGGAGGCGCCCCGCGGCAGCCCGTCGGCGATTCGGAGCAGCAGGAACCGCAGCCGCTCGGCCAGGTCCCTGATCGCCTCGCCCGCCGGCTGGACGTACACCGGAGGGGCGACCAGCACATTGAGCAGGACGCCCGCGGCGGCGCCGATCAGGGTCTCGACCACGCGGCCGATCGCCTGGGTGGGCTCCCCGCCGACGGCGAGCACGAGCATCCCGGTGATGGCCACCTCCTCCACCCACGGGGCGAGGTGCAGCAGGTGGCCGACGGTGAGGCAGGCCAGGACGAGCAGCCCGAGGCTCCACCATGTCAGCCCCACGACGTCGGCGAAGACGACCGCGATCAGCACCCCTGCGACCACGCTGGCGATCCGCCGGATCCCCGTGGTGAGCGTCGCGTACAGAGTGACCTGCACGACGAGGACCGCGGTCAGCGGGGCCAGCAGCGGCTGCGGGTTCTCGGACAGCCACAGCCCCGCGAGGTAGGCGAGGACCGCGGCGACGGTCGAGCGCAACGTCTGGACGACGACGGGCTCCTTGCGTCGCCTGATCAGGCCCACCACGGGGGCCGGGGGCGCGGGCACCGTACCGGTTTGCACGGTTACGGCAGGACTGTCGCCAGCGACTTGGGCATATGGGCCTTGAGGGCCCCCCACTCACCTTCGCTGACGTGGCCCTTCAGTACTTCGAGGACGGTGTGTACCAGCTCCTCGGTGCCTCCCTCGACCGCGTAGGGGAACTCCTCCCTTACCCGTGCCAAGAACTCTTCCCGGTTCATCTTCACGGGCGTTTCCGCGGGCTTCCAGCCGTCGTAGTAGACGCCGCGTATCAGCGTGGGAAGCTGCGCGCCGAAATGTGCGGTCTCGTCGACCGACAGCCGGTCCCGCAGGGCGTGCAGCACCCCGCGCAGGGCGGCGTACGACTGGTTCCGGCGCTCCTTGGGCCAGCCGAAGGCCTGCTCGATCTCCTTCAGGAGCCGGTTGGCCTTGTCGACCATGGTGTCGAACGAGGAAAAGCCTGTCGCGACCATGTTGTGGTCCTTTCGCGTCCGCGGCGGCACGGCACGGGGAGTGGTGGAGCAGCATCCGGGGCGGGTGGAACTCCGGGCCCGTGCAGTCTCGGCCGTCGCTGTGCTGGTTGTCGGTAATCCCGGTGGGCGGAGGCTTTGCGTGCCCCGCCCCCGCCCACCGGGACGGATTGCCCGGTGGACCGCGCCGGCTGGGGTCACCCACCCGGGGCGCGGCCACCGTGTTCCGCCGGGTCCGGGCCCCGAGGACCGTAGGTGTCGTCGCCCAGGTGCTTGACGCGGGCCTCCCTGACCGCTTCGCGCAGTGTCCTGCGGAAGCGCCCGGGGCCCCACGAGCGGCCGCCGACGGCCTGTTCGAGCTCCTCGCGGCTGGTCGGTCCGCGCTCCGCGAGGGTCCTGGCGACCTGCTCGATCTCCTCGTCGAGCCGCCGTTCCGCCATGGCTGCCGACCGGCTCGACGTACCGGCGGTGCCGACCATGCCCGGCGAGTAGAAGGAACTGCCCGTTCCGGGCCGGTAGCGGTTGACTCCCGCGCGCTCGCGCTCCCGGCGGCGGGCGGTGCGTTCGGCGACCCGCAGGTCCCGCTCGCGTTCCGCACGCCGCACCTCCTCCGGCCGGCCGCGCTCGCGCAGGGACTGCGGGGAGGGCTCGTTGCGGGCGTCCGCCTCGGCCTCCTCGGCGGTGAGGGGCAGGGCGATGTTCTCCAGGGACTGCTGCTCCGCCCGGACGCCGAAGAACACCTCGGCCAGTCCTCCGAGTGCCATGGCCACCGCTCCGATGATGAAGCCGAGAGCGACGAGTGCGGCGTCACCGCTGTGGATGAAGTGGCCGAACAGCAGCGGTCCGGTGATACCGCCGACGCCCGTGCCGACCGCGAAGAACAGCGAGATGGACAGCGCACGGGTCTCCATGGGGAAGACCTCACTGACCGTCAGGTAGGCGGAACTCGCTCCCGCGGAGGCCACGAAGAAGGTCAGTGACACCAGCAGGAAGAACCACCACGCCGTGAGCGAGCCGTTGATCAGCAGGATCGCCAGCACGACGGCGACGGCGGCGGAGCCGAAGTAGGTGCCCGCGATCATCGGAATCCGGCCAACTGTGTCGAACAGTCGGCCGAGGAGGAGCGGTCCGAGGAAGTTGGCGACCGCGAAGATGGCCATGAAGTACGGGACGGAGCCCGACTCCACGTCGAAGAAGCCGCTCAGAATCGTTCCCAGGTCGAAGACAATCGCGTTGTAGAGGAACGCCTGGCCGATGAAGAGCGCCAGCCCGAGGACCGCGCGGCGCGGGTACCGCTTGATGGCGACCCGTGCGATCTCGGTGAAGGGGATGACGTCCCGCTGCCGGACGGTGATGGCCTCACCGGGCTCCGGCAGGTCCTGGCTGGTCTCCTCCCGCACTTCGGCCTCGATCTGCTCCACGATGCGTTCGGCCTCCTCCTCCCGCCCGTGGATGAAAAGCCAGCGTGGGCTCTCCGGGACGTGCCGGCGCACCACCATGATGCCCAGCCCGAGGATGCCGCCGAGGCCGAAGGCCAGCCGCCAGCCGAGATCCGCCGAGAGGAGGTCCGTGTCCAGGAGCGCCAGGGCGGCCAGGCTGCCGATCGCGGCGCCGACCCAGTAACTTCCGTTGATGGCCAGGTCTACCTGGCCGCGGTTGCGGGCCGGGATCAGCTCGTCGATGGCCGAGTTGATAGCGGCGTACTCACCGCCGATGCCCATGCCGGTCAGGAACCGGAAGAGGAAGAGGTACCAGGCCTCCTGGGAGAACGCGGTCGCGACCGTGGCGAGGATGTAGATTCCCAGCGTCAGCATGAACAGCTTCTTGCGGCCGTAGCGGTCCGTGAGCCGACCGAAGAGCAGCGCGCCGAAGCAGGCACCCGCCACATAGATCGCGGCGGCGGTGCCAATGTCTGCGCTGGTGATCGAGATGCCGCTGCCCGGCTCGGTCATCCGGGAGGCCACCGCACCGACGATCGTCACTTCCAGGCCGTCGAGAATCCAGACGGTCCCGAGGCCGATCACGATCCGCGAGTGGAAGCGGGACCACGGCAGCCGGTCAAGGCGCGCCGGAACCTTCGTGGTGACCGTGCTCAGTTCATGGGGGGTGGTCATGGCATTCCTCCCCGTCCCGCACATCGGCACATCGGAGGAAGAGCGGGCGAACAGGTTGGAACGCGCCGCTCCGCATACGACATCGCTTTCGCTTTCTCAGCGACGCCGACACGATGCGCTGGCAGTGCGCCCGTGGATGCGACGCCGGGGGCTCCAAGCGGTATCCGACAGCGGAGGAGGCGAAGCGCTACGCGCGGGCCCTCGACCGCGAGGACCGCGAGGACCTGGGGCGCCGGGCTCCGCTCGTCGGTCTCTTCCCGCTGCGCCTGATGCGCGCCCTGCGGATCCGCCGTGAGGAGAAGTCCGAAGCGGGATCCGGCGCGGAGCGCCGGTCGCACTGACACGCTTCGGGGCTTCGCGCTCCGGCTCGGGTGCACCCCGCGTCGCGGCCACGGTCCGCGGCGCCGATCACGTCGGACAAGGAGGTCGTCGTACATGGCATCACCTCGAACTCTGCTGGAAGCTCGCGCGGTCCGCGGTCCGCGAGGGACCGGTCGGAGAACCGCGGCGCACAGGGGGTGACGGCCAGCGTCCATTTTATGACATTTCGATATGAAGTGGACCACTGACTCTCCCCGGGCCTACGGGGGCGCCCCAGCGGGGCTCGGAGCGGCCGACGGGCGCGGGGACGCGAGATCGGGAGCGGGATCCTGCTCTCCGAGGTCGAGCAGCGGGGAGGGCTTTCACCCCGCAGGCGGAAGTACGCGACGGGGTGCGTTTGCCATGGTGGCGGCAGCGACATGAACCGCGTACGTCGTCTTCGATCGGGCCGGCCGGCGTCATTGACGGCCATCCACCGGGGCGGCCCGCACGGCACCCGGGTACAGGCGCCGGCGGTCCGGTCGAGAGGGAACCGGCTCCCACGGCGCCGGACTCGCTTCCCACCTGCGCGGGGCATGGTCGCAAGGTCGTCGAACTCAACCGTCCCGACCGCGGAGTGCGGGCCCAGCTTCCGAAGAGGTACCGGCGTGGGCGCCGCACCCTGGTCCGCACCGACTCCGGCGGCGGCACCCACGAGTTCGTCAACTGGCTGACCGCGCGGGGCCGGTGGCTGTCGTACTCGGTCGGCATGACCATCACCGACGCCATCCACGACGCTGTGCTCCAGGTCCCGGCCTCGGCCTGGACGCCGGCCGTCGAGCCCGGCGGCCAGGTCCGCGACGGCGCATGGGTCGCCGAGCCCGCCGGCGACTGCCTGACAGGCTGGCCGAAGGGGATGCGCCTGATCGTCCGCAAGGAACGACCGCACCCCGGCGCCCAACTGCGTTTCACCGACCCCGACGGCATGCGGCTGACCTGCTTCGCCACCAACACTTCCGGCACCGCGATCGCCGCGCTGGAACTGCGGCATCGCCGGCGCGCCCGCTGCGAGGACCGCATCCGCACCGCCCGCGACACCGGCCAGCGCAACCTCCCCTTCCACGGCTTCACGCAGAACCAGATCTGGCTGGAGATCATCCAGCTCGCCCTGGACCTGCTGGCCTGGATGCCGATGCCCGCGCTCACCGGCCAGAGCAGGATGTGGGAGCCCAAGCGCCTGCGGCTGCGGCTGTTGTCCGCCGCCGCCCAGATGGTCACGACCGGGGCATGATCAAGTCAGTCGAACACGTGAAGGTGAAGTACAAGGAGACCTCGCGCGGCGGCCTCGCGGTCAACGTCATCGAGTGCTGACCGGAGGCCGCCGCGAGGCGGTTCGGAACCCGCGGTCAGAAGCCGCGGTCGATCCACTCCTGCAGATGCGGGGCTTCCGCGGCGATGGTGGTCGTGTCCCCGTGGCCGGTGTACACAACGGTGTCCTCCGGCAGTGCCAGCAGGCGGTCCCGGATCGACGCGATGATGGTGTCGAAGTGGCTGTACGACCGTCCCGTCGCCCCCGGCCCGCCCGCGAAGAGCGTGTCCCCGCTGAAAAGGGCGTTCAGAGACGGCGCGTACAGACAGACCGCTCCGGGGGCGTGGCCGGGGGTGTGCAGCACCGTCAGATCGACACCCGCCACCGTGACGGTCCGGCCGTCGGCCAGTCCACCGTCGGGCAGCCGGTCGGGATGGGTCTGCTTCCACAGCGGCAGGTCGTCCTGGTGCAGCAGGATCGGAGCGCCGGTCCGCTCGGCGAGCACGGGGGCGGCGTCGATGTGGTCGTTGTGGGCGTGCGTGCAGACGATCGCGCGAAGCGCGCGCCCCCCGAGCGCGGCCACGATGGCATCCGCGTCGTGCGCGGCGTCGATGACGATGGCTTCCTCGTCGTCGCCGACGATCCACACGTTGTTGTCGACGTCCCAGGTGCCGCCGTCCAGGGAGAACGTGCCGGAGGTGACCAGTCGGTCGATGCCCGCGGACATCACAGGACCACCACCGAGCGCAGCACGTCACCGTGACGCATCCGCTCGAAGGCCTTCTCGACATCGTCCAGCGCGATGGTCTCGCTCACGAACGCCCCCAGATCCAGGCGCCCCTGGAGATGGAGGTCGATCAGCATCGGGAAGTCGCGGCTCGGGAGGCAGTCCCCGTACCAGGACGACTTGAGCGCACCGCCGCGGCCGAAGACGTCCAGCAGCGGCAGCTCCAGCTTCATCTCCGGTGTCGGCACCCCCACCAGGACGACAGTCCCGGCCAGGTCGCGGGCGTGGAAGGCCTGTTTGTACGTCTCCGGGCGGCCGACGGCCTCGATGACGACGTCCGCGCCGAAGCCTCCGGTCAGTTCGCGCACCGCCTCCACCGGGTCGGTCTCCTTGGAGTTGACGGTGTCCGTGGCGCCGATCTTCTTCGCGGTGGCCAGCTTCCGCTCGTCGATGTCCACCGCGATGATCTTCGCCGCGCCTGCCAGCCGGGCCCCGGCGATCGCCGCGTTGCCCACGCCGCCGCAGCCGATGACCGCGACGGAATCGCCGAGCCCGACGCCGCCGGTGTTGATGGCGGCGCCGATGCCCGCCATCACACCGCAGCCCAGGAGCCCGGCGACCGCGGCCGACGCCCGCTCGTCGACCTTTGTGCACTGCCCGGCGGCCACCAGCGTCTTCTCGGCGAAGGCGCCGATACCCAGGGCCGGGGACAGTTCAGTGCCGTCGGCGAGGGTCATCTTCTGCTTGGCGTTAAGGGTGTTGAAGCAGTACCAGGGCCGCCCCCGCAGACAGGCGCGGCACTGGCCGCAGACCGCACGCCAGTTCAGGATGACGAAGTCGCCGGGTTCGACGTCGGTGACGCCCTCGCCGACCGCCTCGACCCGGCCCGCCGCCTCATGGCCGAGCAGGAAGGGGAAGTCGTCGTTGATGCCGCCCTCGCGATAGTGCAGATCGGTGTGGCAGACCCCGCAAGCCTCGACGTTGACCAGCGCCTCACCCGGGCCGGGGTCAGGGACGACGATCGTTTCCAGACTGACGGGGGCGCCCTTCTCCCGCGCGACAACAGCACGGACCTGGTGAGTCATGGCCACTCCTCGGCTGATACGAATCCTGGGGCACGCGTTGCTTATTACGGCACGCACCTCATGTGCCGCAACAACAGCATCATGGAGGCCCGACCTGCGGTCAAGGATCCCGCACATCGGGCACGGCCGGGTTCAGCCGTCCCACCCCAGGGAGCAGGTCACCACTTCGGTGCGGGCCCTCCCGGCATCTCCGCCACCACGGCTACCCGGCGCTCCGCGCCTGGGACCGCCGCCGAGCCGTCCGGCGCTTGAGTGCCCGCCGCTCGTCCTCGCCGAGTCCACCCCACACACCGGAGTCCTGGCCGCACTCCAAGGCCCACTGCAGGCATCGCTCCTGAACCGGGCACCGCCGGCAGACGGACTTGGCCTCGGCGACCTGAAGCAGGGCCGGTCCGGTGTTGCCGACCGGGAAGAACAGGTCAGGGTCTTCGTCGAGACATGCCGCCTCATGACGCCAGTTCTCTTGCACGGAGAGCCTCCTCCATTCGCAGATGTTTGTCGGTTCCCCTACGGGTCGCCGACGATCGCCCGCTGAAACTACCGATGCGCATGCGAATGCGGAATCTGCCCGGAATCCGATCGGTACGCACCGACGCGAGCATCCACGACCTCGTTCCCCTGGCAGTGCGACGACGTCGGCACGGGCAACAGGCCCCCCGGCCTGCGGGGATGATGCCATGACGAACACCGGCTCAACGGGATATCTGCCGACCAATCCCCCAAAGCCGGTGGGAGTCGGGTGGAACGTCAGCGGGCCGGCCCCGCGGGCCGCGCAGCCGACGGGTCGGCCTCCTCGCGTTCACATTCGCGCAAGTGCCACCCGGTTCCCGGTACGACGGGGCCGATGGTGGGATTCGTGTCGTCCGTTCGGTCCTGTCCGGGATCGCCGGCCCGGCGGGAATGACGACCGTGGCCCGACCGATGTCACCTCGGCAGGGGGCGACGGCCGGCGCCCGTCAGTTCGTTGAGAGGTCCGTCGGTCAGCGTGGCGCGCTGGTCGACCGCCACCGGTAGCCGCGCCATGGTGGAGGGCTCGATGAGCCCCGCCTGCCCCCGGACCGATGCCTGGTCCCAGTAGATGTGCTCGCTCGCGATCAGGACGCCGTCGAACGACACGACCGCTATGACGGCAATGCTTATCGCCCTTCCCGTCGCGGCCACGCCGGGAAGGATCCAGGGGACTTCGATGTCATGGGTGAACGAGGCCAGCATCTCGTCGACGATTCGGTCGTCGCCGACGGTCCGCGTCAGGGTCTCGAGCGTGAAGTCCCGTGGATTGCGGCCGACGAACCAGCGGCGATAGAAGTCGCGTACGGGCTCCCTGCCCCGGGCGCCCATGGCAGTGGGCACATGGAGCACCGCTGGTGTGTCCGTCATGGTCTCCATCGTCGCGTCGAGGTCGAGCGTGGTGAACTCGCTGCTGGTGTGGAGTTCCCACACGCCCTCCAGCTGCGAGCGGACGGATTCGTTCGTCATGGAAAGGCCTCCTCGGGCTTCCATCCCCAAGCGGTGATCAGCCCGGGTGAGAGTGCGGCGCATTCCGGCGAGTCGAGAGAGCGGATGGCCGCGTCGATCGTCTCTTCGTCGACCTGCCCGGTGTCCACGATGGATGCCCTCGCCCGGTCCCAAGTTTCCGCCCAGAAGCGGCTGATGGGGCTGCCGGGCAGCAGCGGAGGCACATGGATCTCCGCCGCGACGGAGGTGAGGCCGGCGTCGCACAGCAGTTGTGGATACCGCGGCACCCAGGAGACATCGGTGCCGATGGTGTTTCGCAGCCCGTGCCACATCGCCCGCATGACCTCGGTGTACGGGGTGCTGGGGGCGCCTGCCGTCGTCAGGTCGACGGCGTCGCCGAGAACCAGCAGACCACCCGGGGCCACCAGCTCGGAGAGCTTGGTGATCATGCGCCGGTAGGAGGGGAGATGCATGAGGACAAACCGCGCGTGGACCAGGCGGAAGCGGCCCGGGTCGAAGTCCGGCGCGCTGATGTCGGCCTCCAGTACCCGGAGCCCGGCAATGGGGGACGCCGCGAGGAAGCGTACGTCGCGGTCGACCGCGAGCACGGAAGCGACCCCGGCCCGGCTGAGCAGCTGCCTCGCGACTGTGCCGGTGCCCGCGCCCACGTCCAGGCAGTGCCAGCCCGGGCCTACTCCCAGCTCTCTCAGCCGGGCCATGGTGGTGGCGTCATAGGCGAGCCCGCCAAGGTCGATGCGCTCGGCCTCGCCGCTCCGCTCGGGCCTGAATACCGCTTCTCCATAGCCCCTTCGGGACGGAGACCGAGCGTCTTCATGGCGGGGTGCAGGCATATACGCGTCACCAGCTTGCCTCGGGGCGTCGCGCGAGCAGTGTGCTGCCGGGCGGGGCGACATGGGGCAGCCGCCGGCTCGCACTCCTTCATTATGACCGCCTGGACCGCGTCGCTTCCTGTCGCGCCCGGCCGGTACCCGTCGGCCCGGGACGCCGAGGGGCGCCCGCGTACGGACGCATCTCATGAATGTGAATATTCCCCCGCTCGAACTATTGCAAATCCACATTCACTTCGGCAGGATCTGCCGAGGCCACGCCGGTCAGCCGCATATTTGGCTGCCCGTGGACCCCTGGGTCGCTGAAACGACACACCCTGACCTCTGCGTCAGCCCCTGGCGGGCCTGCTGTCCCCTGGGAGAGCACCGCCCGGCTGCGCCGTTGTGGTTTCTCTTGAAAGGCACGTCCGTTGAGCATGAGATCCGGCACCGGAGGCGGTCTGCGGGCGGATGCCCTCAGCACGTACGACATGGTGGTCATGGCCGTCGCGGGATGTGGTCCTGCGTACACGGTCGCCGGAACGATTCCCGCGCTGATCGCCGCTGTCGGGATAGCGAGCCCCGCCGCTCTGCTCTACTGCGCGATACCGGTGATCGGCATCGCCCTGGCCTACCGGCAACTCGGCCGTGTGGACCCCAACGCCGGGGCCGCATACAGCTGGGTCGCCCGGTCGTTGCACCCGTTCCTCGGGTTCCTGTGCGGCTGGTCGCTCGTGGTCGCCTGCGTCGTCTTCATGGCGTCCAGCACTGTGCCCGCCGGCAACGCGACGCTGTCGCTCGTCGCGCCGAGCCTGGTCGGTGACCCGGTCCTGGCCGCGGTCGTCGGCTCGGGCTGGTTCCTCCTGATGGCAGGGGTGGTTGCGTACGGAGCCCGGATCGGGGCACGCGCGCTGGCCGTCATCACCGCCGTACAGCTGGTCCTGCTGATCGGCTTCGCGGTGACTGCGCTGCTGTCCGACGGGAGCGGGACCGAGTTCTCCCCGTCCTGGTTCGGCTTCAGTCACTTCGACGGACAGGAATCCTTCGTGACGGGCGCGCTGATCGCGACCTTCGCGTACTGGGGATGGGACGTGACCAGCAACCTGGGTGAGGAGACCCGGCGCGGCTCGCGTGGTTCGGGGTTCGGCGGGGTCATCGGTGTGGTTCTGGCGTTCCTGCTGTTCGCGCTGGTAGCCGTCGCGGTCAATGTCCTCATGACGCCGACCGCCGTTTCGAACACCCCGGACGGCATTCTGATCGAACTCGGTCAGCAGGTCTGGCCGGGTGTAGGCGGCACGCTTCTGGTGCTCGCGCTGCTGCTGTCGACCGTCGCCATGCTGGAGACCGCCCTCATCCAGGCCAGCCGCACCCTCTTCGCGATGGGCCGGGACAGGACCCTGCTCCCCGTCCTCGGCCGTATCCACGCCAAGCGGCATACGCCGTGGGTGGCCACCGCAACCATCGCGGTGGCCGCGAGCACGCTCGCCATCGTCGAGGCCGCCCGACTCGAGCCCGGCGAGTCGCTGCTCTCGGACGCTGTGAGCGGAGTCGGTCTGCACGTCACCTTCTACTACAGCCTCGCCGGACTGAGCGCCGTCGTCGTCCACCGCAAACTGCTGCGCACCTCCGCGTCCAACTTCTTCCTCATGGGACTCTGGCCGCTGGCCGGTGCGCTGTTCATGCTGTGGATCATGATCGAGTCCGTGGCCTCCCTGAGCACGTCGGCGCTGGTCATCGGGTTCGGCACGCTCGCCCTGGGACTCGCCCCGATGTTCGCCGCGTGGCTCCGGCAGCGGCCGTACTTCGAGCCCGGGCGTCTCGACGCCGAAAAGGCACGCGCCATGGACGATTCCTTCGGAGGCGCGGACTCCGACGAGACACACGTCGTCAGCCTGGCTCGGAGCCAGGACGAGCTCCTCACCGACTTCTGACTCCAGTTCCGCCTTCTGATCAAAGGACGCCTGCCATGGCCCCGGCCTGGAACCGAAGACGCTCCGCAGCACCTCACTACGACCAGACCTTCGGCGACAAAGCGCTGTCCGCCGCGTGCGAGGACATGGTCATGGGCCGCTGGGAAGGCGCACACGACCTGCTGGCCACCGGCCCCCACAGGGACTGGGACCGCCGCAGTCACCGCATCCGGCTGCTCGCCCACACCGCCGCCGACAAGCGGATCGTGGAAGCCTGGCAGACCGCCCAGCCGAACAGCGCGGACGCCGTCGTACTGCGGGCGGACACCGAGGTGATGCGGCTTTTCGCGGCCGCGCGCATGGGAACCCCGCCGGGCGCCGGGAGCCTGGACCGCACGGCCCACATCTGTCTCAATGCCTCCGAGGCCTTCCCCGAAGACCCCCATCCCTGGGTGTCGCTGATCACGCTGGGCAGGCTGTACGGCAGCGGGAACCACTCGATGAACCGGTGGTGGCCCGAACTGCTTGCCCGCGACCGGTACCACCGCGAGGGGCACCATCAGGCTCTGCGCTACATGTCGGCGCGCTGGCACGGCTCGCACGGCCAGGCCTATGCCTTCGCCCGTGACTGCGCGGTCTACGCGCCGGCCGGCTCTTCGTTGCTGGTCATGCCGCAGATCGCCCGCGCGGAGGAGTTCCGTCACCGCACCGAGGCCGAAGGGGCCAGGCCGCACACGATGGTCGGCTTCTGGGCCGGGGAGCGATGGGACCTCGTGGAGACCATGGAACGCTGGATAGCGGTCCGATCCCCGGTCGAGGCGGCCCAGGACGTCGCCGACCTCAACCATCTCGCTCACGGTCTCGCGCAGGCCGGACTTCTCGTCGAGGCCGCTGGGGTCTTCGACCTGCTCAAGGGACGCGCCACCCGGGCGCCGTGGTCGTACACGGGTGACGCGGAAGCGGAGTACATGCGCTGGCGCGAGCGGTCGTCCCGTGCGGCGGCGGAGCATACGGATTCCCGGAAAGGCTGACTTCTGATGCGTGCCGGCTCCTTCAACGAGTCCAGCCTGCTGGACCAGGCGGTGCAGGCTGCGTTGAGCGGTGCGAGTTTCGCTCCGTTCACCGAGGGGCCGGTCGGTGCCGTCGACCGTCGCCGAGGGGCGGCGCACAGTGCGGGAGCGGTGTTCCGGTCGATGCTCGGGAAGGACTTCAGCCTGGGGCAGCCCGGTGCCCGTGAACGGGTGGGGACCGAGTCGTCTCCGTACGGTCTCAGCCTGGGCGTACGTTATCTCCGTTCCGAACCCAGTGAGTTGGTGGAGGCGGCGGTGCGGGCGATCGCGGGCTGGCGTGCGGCGGGACCGCGGCGCCGGGCCGGGCTCGCGGTGGAAATGCTCTGCCGGCTCCACGACCGCAGCCATGAGATCGCGCACGCGCTGCACCACACCACTGGGCAGGCGTACACCACGGCCCACCGGTCGGGCGGTGCGCAGGCGCAGGACCGGGGACTCGAGGCCGTGGCCCATGCGCTGACCGAGTCGGTGCGCAGACCGGCAGCCCTGTCCTGGGAGCACCACGGCAAGTTGGGCGCCCCGGTGCGGATGGACGGCACGTGCACTGTCGTCCCGCGCGGCGTCTCGTTGCTCATCGGCTGCCCGGACTTCCCCACCTGGAACGGCTATCCGGGCCTCTTCGCAAGCCTGGTGACCGGGAATCCGGTGATCGTCAAACCCCACCCGCGGGCGGTCCTGCCGCTCGCGCTGACCGTACAGGTCGCCAGGGACGTACTGACGAAGGCGGGGCACGATCCCAACGTGGTGACACTGATGGCGGAAAAGCCCGGTGAGAAACTGGCGTCCCGGCTCGCTACCGACCCCGCGGTCCGGCTCATCGACTTCACCGGCTCCGCCCGGTTCGGCGACTGGCTGCGGCGCAACGCCCGTCAAGCCGGCGTATACGCCACATCGATCGGGGCCAACACGGTGCTGGTGGACTCCACCGCCGACTACCGCAGAATGCTGCGCGAACTCGCGCTGTCCCTGTCGCTGTGCAGCGGCCAGAGCTGCACCGCGCCGCAGAACATTCTGGTGCCTTCCGGCGGGATCACCACCGACGAAGGACACAAGCCGATAGGACGGTTCAGCGTTGATCTGGGCCGCGCGGTGAAGCGGCTCCTGGCGGATCCGCGGCGCGCGGCAGGCATTCTCGGGGCGATCGGCAGTGACCGCATCCGCAGCTCTCTCGCTCATGCTGCCGGATGCGGAGTGGTGGTGCACGAATCCCTGCCGGTCGCACACCCCGACCACCCGGCGGCGGACATCCGTACCCCGCTGATCGTCCGGCTGGAGGCACACGACGAGCAGGTGTACTCCCGCGAATGGGCCGGGCCCGTCTCCTTCGTGATCGCCACCAGATCGACCTCCCAGAGTCTGGACATCTTCCGCCGCACCGCGCGCGGACACGGCGGCCAGTACGCCTCGGTCCACTCGACGGACCCGCTGGTCCTGGGGGCCGCCGAGGCGGCATCCCTCGACGCCGGAGTACATCTGTCGGAGAACCTCGCCGGGAATGTCTTCATGGACCAGTCGGCGGTGTACGGCGACTTCTGCGAGGCAGGCGCGCCGGCGGGTGCGCACACCGCCCTCGCGGACCCTTCCTTCATCACCGGCCGCTTCCGTGTCGTGCAGGCCCGCCGTCCCGCGGCCCCGGTACTGGGCATGAGCTCTGTCGGGGCGTAACAGGGCGTAAGAGGTCGGTGGCACGAAGGGGCCGTGTTTCCGGGCCTGTGCACCCGACTGCCCGAATCGGACGCGGTCGGCGTACTGGACCTGGTCAGCAGCGCAAACCTGACGGTGTGGGTGGATGGCGGACGGGGCGGTCAGCCGTCAGCGGTGCCGCCCCGTCCTGTGGAGCCCGCGCGCGGCGGATTCCCCCGCCTGAATGTCCGTCCGAGGCGCAGTCGCACGAAACGCCACTGAGGCGCGATCATTGCCTGGGGCCGAGACACCGGTCGCGGAGGAGGAGTGGACTGATGCCGAACGAACACGCGGGACAGCTGGCGCGGCCCGAGGATCTCATCGATGTCGCCCGGCTGGTGACCGCCTATTACGCCTTGCACCCCGATCCCGCAGAACCCTCCCAGCGCGTCGCCTTCGGTACGTCGGGACACCGCGGGTCGTCCCTGGCTACCGCCTTCAACGAGGATCACATCGCCGCGACGAGCCAGGCAATCGTCGAGTACCGGGCCCGTCAGGGCACCGACGGGCCCCTGTTCCTCGGCGCGGACAGCCATGCGCTGTCGGAACCGGCCCGGGTGACCGCGGTCGAGGTCTTCGCGGCCAACGGAGTGACCGTACTCATCGACACCGCGGACGGTTACACCCCCACACCGGCGGTGTCCCACGCGATCCTTGCGCACAACCGCGGGCGTGCCTCCGGGCCGGCCGACGGAGTCGTGGTCACTCCCTCGCACAACCCGCCGTCGGACGGGGGGTTCAAATACAACCCGCCGCACGGAGGGCCGGCCGGCTCCGAGGCAACCGGCTGGATCCAGGAGCGCGCCAACCAGATCATCGAGGGGGATCTGAAGGATGTGCGCAGGCTGCCCTACGTCCGCGCGCTGGCCGCCTCGACCACCGGGCGGTACGACTTTCTCGGCTCCTACGTGCGGGACCTGCCGTCGGTACTCGATCTGGACGCCGTGCGCGCCGCGGGCGTGCGAATCGGTGCCGACCCCCTGGGCGGCGCGTCGGTCGCGTACTGGGGCCGCATCGCCGAGGAGCACCGTCTCGACCTGACTGTGGTCAACCCGCACACTGATCCGACGTGGCGGTTCATGACCCTGGACTGGGACGGCAAGATCCGGATGGACTGCTCATCCCCGTACGCGATGGCGTCACTGATCGAGCGCCGCGACCGCTTCCAGATCACCACCGGCAACGACGCGGACGCCGACCGGCACGGCATCGTCACGCCGGACGCCGGGCTCATGAATCCCAATCATTACCTCGCCATCGCGATCGACTATCTCTTCAGCCACCGCGAGCAGTGGCCGGCCGGTGCCGGCATCGGCAAGACGCTGGTGTCGTCCGGCATGATCGACCGGGTGGCCGCCGACCTCGGCCGCGAGCTGGTCGAAGTGCCCGTCGGGTTCAAGTGGTTCGTGGACGGGCTCCTCGACGGCGCCCTCGGATTCGGCGGTGAGGAGTCCGCCGGCGCCTCCTTCCTGCGCCGCGACGGCTCGGTGTGGACCACCGACAAGGACGGCATCCTCCTGGCACTGCTCGCGTCCGAAATTCTGGCGGTGACGGGGCAGACACCGAGCGAGCACTACGCGGCGCTCACTGCCCGGTTCGGCGAGCCGGCCTACGCCCGTGTCGATGCTCCCGCGACCCGGGAGGAGAAGGCGGTGCTGAGCCGCCTCTCCGCAGACCAGGTGACAGCCGACTCCCTCGCCGGGGAACCGATCACCTCGGTGCTCACGCACGCTCCGGGAAACGGGGCTCCCATCGGAGGTATCAAGGTGACCACGGCCAACGCCTGGTTCGCCGCACGCCCTTCGGGCACCGAAGACGTCTACAAGGTGTACGCCGAGTCCTTCCTCGGACCCGAACACCTGACCCTGGTGCAGGAGGAGGCACGGTCGGTCGTGTCCGCGGCCCTGGACGCCTGACACCGCTGCTCGCCCCCGCTGGGCGCACAGCGGACCACTCCTGGGTCGTACGGCAGTTGTGCCGCCGTACGGCCCAGGGGCTCATTCCGTCAGCTGCGCAGCGGTCCGTCGCAGGAGTAGTCGGCGCTGCCGGCGCGGCCGTCCGTCCAGAGGTCGACCTTGCCGAAGTGGCAGTTCATGTCGGCCAGGTTGGTGGACGCTGGGCGAGTCCGGTCCAGGATGAAGTAGTCGACCGTTTCGGACATGTCCTTGAAGACGCGGTCGGGGCTCGAGGAGTCGGTGAGGTTCGCGGTGATCCGTCCGGTGCAGACGAAGCGGTGCCTCGTCGGATCCGGTGCGGTCACGCAGGCGGGGCTGAGCTGGGTGGCGCCGGCGAAGGAAGCGCGGACGGCTTCGGCCGACGAGTCCCTCAGCCGGTCGTTCGGATTGAATGTGGTGTTCGGCACGAAGAGCTCGTCGACCTGGGCGATCCGTGCGTCCAGGAAGCTGTCGTACGCCCGCTGCAGAGCCGCGTCCGCGCCCAGCCGGTTCCGCCAGGCGTCGAAGCCGGCAGGGTCGTTGGCGCGCAGGTACCCGTACATCTCGCGGATCAGCGACGGCCGCTCGGTCCACAGGAACTCGAAGAATGTGCCCGCATAGTCGTAGAAGCGGAAGCCGTCGCCGTCGTAGGTGGCGTGCAGCAACTGCCGTACGGTCATGCGCGGCCCGCCGCCCGCCGTGTCCTCGATGACGCCCTGCACCAGTGACTTGCGCACGGCGATGCCGTCGTCACGGGTGGCGCCGTCGAAGAACTCGGCCGTGCCTTCGTCCATCGCGGTCGTGCGGTCGTCCTGGTACCACGGACCCTCACCGAAGTAACCGGGCACCGCCCAGCGGCCGTTGAGGTAGTGCGTGTACTCGTGACGGAAGAGCTCCTCGAGCGTGAGTGAGGAGTCCTGCGGAACACGCCGCTGGTAGGTGTAGAAGGTCGCGCCGCGCTCGATGTAGACGCCGCCGTTGTTGGTACCCATCCCGGTGAGCAGCGGGTGGTACGTCTCGTAGTCGGCGCGTGAGGCGTAGAGCACGATGTTCAGCGAGGTGTTGGTGTCACCGGCCAGCGGCGCGTCGGTGCCGAGCACGCGGTGGAACTGCGCCTTGACCTGCTTGCTCGCGTAGTAGAGCTGGTCGACGGTGGCCCGGTCCAGCCCGGTGCGGACCTCCATGGCGCCGTTGTCGTAGCTGTAGGTGTACGGGAAGATGCGGCGCTCGATGTCGTCCTTGCACACCCCGTACGGCTTGCACGCCTCGTAGAAGTTGAGCCAGCCGGCCACCTTGGCCCACGGCTGGCTGCCCTCGCCGAAGTTGCGCGTGGTGAGTGGCACCAGTGCACCCAGGCCGGAGACGGTCTCGGTCCTCAGTGCCTCGACCTGGCCGAAGCGCCCGTACTCCCCGAGCGCGTCCCGCACCACCCACTCGTTCGGCGTGCCCTTGAGATGGGTGTGGCCGGCGAACTTCTTGAAGGCGTCGCGGTAGGTCGAGTTCCGGGCGACCAGCGCGCGGAAGGAGGTGTCGTTGTTCCCGGGGTAGATGCCCAGGTAGTTGACGGAGAGCCCGGCGAGCGCGGCGCCGCCCCAGGCGGGGTCCTTGTAGGTGGTGGTGTGGTACCGGTCCATGGTGGCCAGCACCTTCTGGATCAGGCCGAGCTGGGATTGGCGCAGCCCGGGGCCGCTGCCCGCGTAGAGACCTTCGCGCAGGGTTTCGGCGTTGGTGCGTGTCACGGTGAAGGAGCGAGCCGCTGTCCCGAAGGCGTTGATGGCACGGCGCATGGCCTCGGTGGTGGGCGCGTCGGTGACGTCGATCTCGCCCCGTGAGAAGTCGTGGTACACCACGGCGTGGAGGTAGGTGAGCATCTCCAACAAATGACTGCCGTTCTTCCCGTCGTGGGCCGGGGAGAGCGTGGAGATGCGCCGGGAGACGGCCTGGACGTGGGCATCGGACATGACGGGGGCGAGGCGGGCGTCCCAGGTCCAGATGACGTCACGCAGACAGCCGTCGGCGGTGACGGCCGGATCGGCGAGGAAGTCCGCGAACTGCTCCGGGCTCAGACGGGTGATGCCGTCCAGTGTGCACGGCGCCACGAGAGCGCCGGCTGCCGTCTTGGCCCTGCCTGCCGCACTGGCGCCGGGGACACGGCCCTGCGGCAGCCCGCCGGGCGCGGGCGCGGTACGGGTCGTGAACCTGGGTGCGCCGGCGAGGCGTTCCACCTCGTCCTGCGGGCTGTGGCGCTCGACGGCCCCGGCGGGAGCGGCTGCCCGCTCCGGCTGCGCGGGCGCCGCCGATGCCTGGCCGAGCGGTGCGAGGGGAGCCAGCAGCGCTGCGGCCGTTATCACTGCGGCCAGCAGAGGTCTGGGTGCATTTCTGTATCGAGACACCGATGTCTCCTGAGGGGGGTTTGGGGATGAAGTGCCGTGTCACAGGCGGTAGTTGAGGAGAGAGACCCGCCTACCGCCATGTGATGCGTAACGTAGTAATGTGAAATTGCACTGACAACCCCTGTGCACACCCCACTTCTCCGGAACCTTGTCCCAGGGAGACGAATCCGATGACCGAACAGGCGCTCCGCACCGGAAGCCACGACCTGACGCCTTCCGCAGAGTTCCAGGCCTTCATGACCCATGACTGGGCCGCCGGCCCGCTGTCCGGCGAACTCCTACTGCCCGCCGCCCGGTTCACCCCCTCCCGCCGTGCCCGGCTGTCCGCCCGCTTTCCGGGCGAGCGACTGCTGATTCCCGCGGGTGGGCTCAAGGTCCGCTCCAACGACTGCGACTACCGGTTCCGCCCGCACAGCGCGTATGCCTGGCTGACCGGACTGACCGGCGAGGACCAGTCGGGACATGTACTGGTGCTGGAGCCGTCGGGGCCGAGCGGCCACGAAGCCGTGCTGTATGTCCGGCCCCGCTCCCCGCGCGACAACGGCGAGGAGTTCTACCGGGACCGCCGCTACGGCGAGTTCTGGGTCGGCCGGCGGCCCGACCTCGGCGAGGCGGAGCGAATGACCGGTATCCGCTGCGAGCACCTGGACGCGTACCGAAAGCTGCCCCCCGGCCGCGACGCGTCACACAACGCCGAACTCGCCTCCGTGCTGAGCGAATTGCGGCTGATCAAGGACGCCTGGGAGGTGGGCCAGCTCCAGCAGGCCGTCGACCACACCGCGTCCGGTTTCGAAGACGTTGTCAGGGCGCTGCCGCGAGCGCTCTCCCATCCGCGCGGCGAGCGCTGGATCGAGGGGGTCTTCGGCCTGCGCGCCCGCGCCGAGGGAAACGGTACGGGTTACGACACCATCGCGGCATCCGGCGCGCACGCCTGCGTACTTCACTGGATACGCAACGACGGCGCGCTGGACCCGCGGAAGCTGCTGCTGCTCGATGCGGGCGTGGAGACCGACTCCCTCTACACCGCCGACATCACCCGCACCCTTCCGCTGTCCGGGCGCTTCTCGTTCCTCCAACTCCAGGTCTACGAGCTGGTGCTGGCCGCCCAGGAAGCGGGCATGGCCGCGCTCAGGCCCGGAGCGAGCTTCCGGGACTTCCACCGGGCAGGCATGCGGGTGATCGCCGAAGGACTGGCCGAGTGGGGCGTTCTGAAGAGCCCGGAGGGCGATCTGCACCGGCGCTACACCCTCTGCAGCAGCGGTCACATGCTCGGACTCGACGTCCACGACTGCGCGCAGGCCCGCGCCGACACATATCTGGACGGTGTACTGGAAGAGGGGAATGTACTCACCGTCGAGCCGGGCCTGTACTTCCAGCCGGACGACGAGACACTACCGGCCGAACTGCGCGGCATCGGAGTACGGATCGAGGACAACCTCGTGATCACCAAGGAGGGTGCACGGCTGATGTCCGGCGCGCTGCCGCGGACGCCCGACGGGATCGAGTCCTGGATGGGCGCGCTCCTCAACGGCTGACTTCCCATGGCGGGCGTCCGGCCGGTCTTCTGCGGGACCTTGGCAGAGAAAATGCCATGTGACATATTACTCCTGTGCCCACAGGAAAATCCCCGGACGTCGTCGTCATCGGGGCCGGGGTGATCGGCGCGGCCTGCGCCTACTACGCCGCCCGGTCCGGCCTCGCCGTCACCGTGATCGACCGCGGCCCCGTCGCGGGTGGCACGACCGGTGCGGGTGAAGGCAATCTGCTCGTCTCCGACAAGGAGCCCGGCCCCGAACTGGAACTGGCGTTGCTGTCCGCCGCACTGTGGCGTGAGCTCGCCGAAGTGCTCCCCCGGGAGGTCGAGTTCGAGGCCAAGGGCGGACTCGTCGTGGCCAACGACGAGAACCGGCTGACCGCGCTGAGAGAGTTCGCCGCGACGCAGTCGGCGGCCGGGGTCGAAGCCATGGACGTACCTGGCGCCTCGCTGCACGAACTGGAGCCGCACCTGGCGCGGGGACTGGCGGGAGCGGTCCACTATCCTCAGGACGCACAGGTCCAGCCCGCGCTCGCGGCGGCACATCTGCTGCACGCCTCCGGCGCCGGTGTGCGCCTCGGTGAGGAGGTCACCGGGATCCTCACAGGATCCTCGGGCGGGATTCGGGGCGTGCGGACCGCCTCCGGGGACCTGCACGCCCCGTATGTCGTCAACGCGGCGGGCACCTGGGGAAGTTCGGTGGCCGACATGGCGGGTGTTCCGCTCCCTGTCCTGCCCCGGCGGGGCTTCGTCCTCGTCACGGAGCCCGTCCCGCGCCTGGTGCGGCACAAGGTGTACGCGGCGGACTATGTGGCTGATGTGGCCAGCGGTTCGGCCGGGCTCCAGACCTCGGCCGTGGTCGAGGGCACCCCGGCGGGCCCCATCCTGATCGGAGCGAGCCGCGAACGGGTCGGCTTCGACCGTTCGCTCTCGGTGGACGCCCTGCACCGCCTGGCCGCACAGGCGACCAGCCTCTTCCCGGTACTGGCGGGCGTACGCGCGATGCGCACATACGCGGGCTTCCGCCCGTACCTGCCCGACCACCTCCCCGCCATCGGCCCCGACCCCAGGGTTCCGGGCCTCCTCCACGCCTGCGGCCACGAAGGCGCGGGCATCGGCCTGGCCCCGGCCACGGGCCTGCTCGTCACGACCGTCCTGACGGGCGGCGAACTCCCCATGGATACACACCCCTTCGCCCCGGACCGCTTCGGAGACCCGCGGTGACCGCACACGCTTCGCGGCAGGAAAGGACCAGCATGCGCACCCCCGCGGAACTCGTCCACGCAACGGCCCGGGTGTCGTTCGACATCACCATGGACGGGCACCCCGTCACCGCCCTGGCCGGGCAGTCCGTCGCCGCCGCCCTGTGGGGCGCCGGCATCCTCGCCTGGCGAACCACCCGGACCGGGAACCGTCCGCGCGGCGCGTTCTGCGGGATCGGCCAGTGCTTCGACTGCCTGGCCACCATCAACGGGCAGCCCAACCGGCGGGCCTGTCTCGTGCCGGCCCGGCCCGGGGACGCCGTCATCACACAGGAGGGGCACGGCCATGGCTGATCGGTACGACCTCGCGGTGATCGGAGCAGGGGCCGCCGGTCTCGCAGGCGCTGTGACCGCTGCCGAACTGGGGCTGCGTGTCGCCCTGCTGGATTCGCAGGCCCGGACGGGCGGACAGTTCTACCGGCACCCCGACCCCGCGCTCGGCGCCGTACGCCCCGACAGGCTGCACCACGACTGGGCGACGTTCACCCGGTTGCGGCGTCGGCTCGCACACTGCGGCGCCCACCATCTCGCCGCGCACCATGTCTGGACAGTGACCCAGGGCCAGGATCTGTGGGACGTGCATGCCGTGACCGGGGACGACGGGGACGGAGAGCGGCCCGTGCGGGTACGCGCCCGGGCAGTACTGCTCGCCACCGGGGCGTATGAGCGACAACTCCCCTTCCCCGGCTGGACCTTGCCCGGCGTCGTCGGTGCCGGCGGGGCACAGGCCATGCTCAAGGAGGGGCTGGTGCTGCCCGGCAGACGGATCGTCGTGGCCGGAAGCGGGCCCCTGCTGCTCGCCGTGGCCTCATCGCTGGCCACCGCGGGGGCGCGTGTACCGGAGGTGGTGGAGGCGTCCCGGTACCTCGGATACGCGCGCCGGCCACGCGCCCTCGGCACCAACCCGGGCAAGTTCAGGGAGGCCCTGCTCCACGGCGCGGCCCTGCTGCGCCACGGGGTCCGGGTGCGCACCGGCAGAGCGGTCACCGAAGTGCACGGTACCGACCGGGTGGAAGCCGTCACCGTCTCCCGGCTCGACCGGGACTGGCGGCCACTGCCCGGCACGGGCCGCCGGATCACCTGCGACGCCCTCGCCGTGGGGCACGGTCTCGTGCCCCGGATCGAACTCGCCACCGGCCTCGGCTGCGCCGCCCTGCGGACACCGGACGCCACCTTTGCCCTCGCCCTGGACGGGAACCTGGAGACCTCGGTGTCCGGCGTCTGGGCCGCGGGGGAGGCCGGAGGCATCGGCGGTGCCCAACTGGCGTTGACGGAGGGGGAACTGGCGGCTCGGGCGATCGCGGCACGGCTGTGCGGAGCACCGGCCGTCACCGCGGCGCTGCGCCGCCGCCGGGCCCGGATGCGCGCCTTCGCCGACGCGATGGGCGCAGCCCACGCTCCCGGTCCGGGTTGGCCCGGCTGGCTCACCGACGACACCGAGGTCTGCCGCTGCGAGGAGGTCACCGCGGGCCGGATCCGTACAGCCGTGGACGAGCTCGGTGCCCGGGACACGCGCAGTGTCAAACTCATGACGCGCGCGGGCATGGGCTGGTGCCAGGGCCGTATGTGCGGCCAGGCCGTGGCCTGCCTCGCCGGCGGAACCGAGTCCCCCGAACGCCGGCCGCTCGCCACTCCCGTCCCCCTCGGTGTACTGAGCGGGCTCGACCCCACCGACTGAACCAACTCCGCGAACCCTTGCACGCCCCGTAGGAGCCTTAATAAAATGTCACACCTCATCGAAGGGGATCCTTCATGACCTCCCACTCCTGGAGCAGCGCCCACCCGTGGCGCGGCATCATGGTCGCCACCGCCCTCCCGCTGCGCGACGACCTCTCCGTCGACTTCGACGCGTACGCCGAGCATGTCGCATGGCTCATCGCGAGCGGCTGCGACGGCGTCGTACCCAACGGCTCCCTCGGCGAGTACCAGACACTCACCGACGACGAGCGCGCCCGCGTCGTCCGCGTCGCCGTGGATGCCGCCGGTGACGGAGCCCGGGTCATGCCCGGTGTCGCCGCCTACGGCAGCACCGGGGCCCGCCGCTGGGCCGACCAGGCGGCCGAGGCCGGGGCCGGCTCGGTCCTGCTGCTGCCGCCCAACGCATACCGCGCCGAAGACCGTGCCGTACGCGCCCACTACGCGGAGGTCGCCCGGGGCGGACTGCCGGTCGTCGCGTACAACAACCCCTACGACACAAGGGTCGACCTCACCCCCGAGCTGCTCGCCCGACTGCACAGCGACGGCAGCATCGTCGCCGTGAAGGAGTTCAGCGGCGATGTCCGCCGCGCCTACCAGATCGCCGAACTCACCCCCGACCTCGACCTGTTGGCCGGCGCCGACGACGTCCTGCTCGAACTCGCCGTAGCCGGAGCCGTCGGCTGGATCGCCGGCTACCCGAACGCCTTCCCGGCCACCTGCACAGAGCTCTACCACGCCGCCGCCGCAGGCGACCTCGACATCGCACTGCCCCTCTACAAGTCCCTGCACTCACTGCTGCGCTGGGACTCCAAGGCCGAGTTCGTCCAGTCCATCAAGCTGTCCATGGACATCGCCGGCCGTCGCGGCGGGCCGGTCCGACCGCCACGTTTCCCGCTCACCGGCGCCGTCGAGGCCGCGGTGCGCGCCGCCACCGAGAAGGCCGTCGCCGACGGTCACCACTGACCACTTGGGGCCCACGCATGCGTACCCGCAATGTCTTCCATGCCGTCGACTCGCACACAGAGGGCATGCCCACCCGCGTCATCACCGGCGGCGTCGGCGTCATCCCGGGCGCCACCATGGCCGAGCGGCGGCTCCACTTCATCGAGCACCTGGACCACATCCGCACGCTTTTGATGTACGAACCCCGCGGCCACGCCTCGATGAGCGGCGCGATCCTTCAGCCGCCCACGCGTCCCGACGCCGACTACGGGGTCCTCTATATCGAGGTCTCCGGACTGCTGCCGATGTGCGGACACGGCACCATCGGCGTCGCCACCGTTCTGGTGGAGACCGGCATGGTGCCCATGACCGAGCCGGTCACCAGGGTCCGCCTCGACACCCCGGCCGGTCTGGTCTCCGTGGACGTCCACATCGAGGACGGCGCGGCACAGTCCGTCACCCTCACCAATGTGCCCGCCTTCTGCGTGGGCCTGGACCGTACGGTGGATGCGCCGGGGTACGGGAAAGTGACCTACGACCTCGCCTTCGGCGGCAACTTCTACGCCTTCGTCGAACTCGACGCGCTGGGGCTGCCCTTCGACCGGGCCCGCAAGGACGATCTGCTGGCCGCCGGGCTGGCGATCATGGAGGCCATCAACACCACCGACCGGCCGGTCCACCCGGAGCAGCCGGAAATCGGCGGGGTCAAGCACGTGTATCTCGCCGCACCCGGCTCGGACGCGCATCGATCCCGGCATGCCATGGCCATTCACCCGGGCTGGTTCGACCGTTCCCCCTGCGGGACCGGCACCTCCGCCCGGATGGCGCAACTGCACGCCCGCGGGCTGCTGCCGCTGCACCGCGACTTCGTCAACGAGTCTTTCATCGGCACCGAGTTCACCGGTCGGCTGATCGAGGAGACCACCGTGGGCGGACTGCCCGCCGTGGTGCCCACGATCACCGGCCGAGCCTGGATCACCGGCACCGCCCAGTACTTCCTCGACCCGGACGACCCCTTCCCCGGAGGTTTCCTGCTGTGACCGCCGTCGCCTCGCCGGTTCAATGCCCCGTACGCCGGCGACGACTTCCACCTGCCGCCCGGGGGCGAGGTCTCCAGCCGCGGACCGCGTGAACAGGACCACGCGCCCCGGGAGCCGGCCGCGGCCGCACTCACACCCGCGCACCTGCGAAAGCAACGTGACATTGTACCCTGGTGATCCGCGGCAGCACGGAGGGAACACCATGGGGCACCTGAAGCAGCGCAACCTCATCACGGCCCGGGAGCGGCTGCGCGACCAGGTGGCCCACGCCCTGCGGGCCGCGCTCATTTCCGGCGAACTCCGCCCGGGCGAGGTCTACTCGGCGCCGGGGCTCGCGGAGGACTTCGGCGTCTCCGCCACCCCGGTGCGTGAGGCGATGCTCGACCTGGCCCGCGAAGGCCTCGTGGAGCCTGTACGGAACAAGGGGTTCAGGGTCACCGAGGTCAATGAGCGCGACCTCGACCAGTACACCGAGATCCGCACCCTGATCGAGGTGCCGATGGTCGGCCGGATCACCCGCAGCGCCTCCCGCAAGGACCTCGAAGCGCTGCGGCCGGTGGCCGAAGAGATCGTCCGCGCCGCCCGTGAGCACAACCTCATCGGCTACCTGGAGGCCGACCGCCAGTTCCATCTCACCCTGCTCGGCCTCGCGGGCAACGAGCGTCTCGTCGAGACGGTCGGCGATCTGCGCAAGCGCTCCCGCCTCTACGGACTGACGGCCCTGGACGAGCGCGACCAGTTGCTGCCGTCCGCCGAGGAGCACCTGGAGCTCCTCGACCTGATGCTGGCCGGTGACGTCAAGGCCGCCGAAGCCTGCATGACCCGGCATCTGGGCCATGTGCGGTCCCTGTGGGCGGAGGGCCTCAAGGACACCGAGTCCGCCGCAGCGCGCCGCCCCCGGCGGAAGTCCGCCGCAGCGGGCTGACACGGCATGCCCGAACGGGCCCTGCCCGGAACGGCCCGACTCCTACGTGTTGATCTACTTGGTCTCGGACCAGGACGATCCGGTGGGCCATGAGGCCTCCCCGGCCCACCTCGCACACCACCTGACCGGCGGACACTGCCCCCGGCTCGCGGTCGCCGCAGCCCCCTGGTGACTCGGCTCGCCCGGACCCGGGCTCAGCGCCAGGGAATGTTCCGCCACGGGCTGCCCTCGTTCTCCGTCAGGAGACGGTGGGCGACGACATTCTGCTGGTAGAACGAGCCGTACTCCTCGTCGTCGAAGCGCAGCACCCTCCCCAGCGCGTACGCCGCGGAGAAGTCTTCCCACGAGTGGTAGGCCGATTTACTCAGCGCTCCTGCGTACACGATCGCCTGCTCGGCCTCGTGCGGATTGCAGAACCGGGCCGACAGCCCCCAGCGGGCCAGGTTCACGGCACGCCCGTAGTCGTAGGCGACCGTGGTGGTGACCCTGCCGTCCGGCGCCAGCAGCCCGTCGGCGCGGAACCGGGCCTCGTAGCGGATGATGCGTCGCACGAGCTCCTCGATGTTCTGGACCGTGCCCTGGCCCGCTCCGATGTCCTGGGCGTGCCCTGCGGCGGTCTCGCGCCACAGCTCGGCCGACGGCGGCTCGCCGAGACCGGCCCGTAGGTCTTCGCGCACCCGGAGGGCGAAGTCGGGTTCCGGCGGGCTGTTGCGTGCGTCCAGAAGGAAGTTCAACTGCCGCTGCCAGCCGGTGCGTTCAGTGATGCCCCAGGATTCGCGCAGCGATTCGAGCTCCTGGGAGTACTCGTTGTAGGCCGTGCCGACCTCGTTCCACGGCACGCCGTTCCCGATCGCCAGATGCACGCCGCAGGCCAGACCGTAGGCGAGCGGCCCGTACAGCGCGCCGTGCCGCAGCGCGATCAGCCGGTCTCCGTCCGGCTGGTCGTTCTCCGCGTAGTACCGGAGCCACATCGCGCGGTGTTGCGGCGTGGCGGGGAGGAGAATCTGGGCCCGAGTGCCGGTGTTGACCGCCAGCAGCTGCCGCGGATCCCGCCACTCGAACTCGGCGATCCACTTGAGGGAGACGCCGTGGAACACCCATTCGGGGTGCCACGGCGGCAGCATCCCGCGGGTGAGCACCGGCTTGCAGCTCCGCCCCGCCTCGTCCCGGTGCGAACGCCAGAGAACCATGTCGGGTTCCGCGTCGACCTCGGCCTTCGGTGCGCCTATATAGAGCTCCGCGCCGGCCAGCACCCGTAGCTGCGCCTCTACGTCGCCTCGCATCCCCGCCTCGTACAGTCGATGCTCGGTCTCGGACGGGGACACCCAAGGGGCACCGTACGCGGGGTTGTTGGGGTAGTGCGGCAGGCTGGGCTGGTTCATGACCATGGAATGTTCCGGTAGGGGCTCGTGGGGTCCTGGGTGAGGATGCGGTGTTGGGCAAGCGACTCCTGGTACTTGGCCCCGGAGTCGTCGTCCTCGTCGAAGTGGATCAGCCGGGTCAGCGCGTAACCGAGAGAGAATTCCGTCCAGGATCCGTACGCCTGCCGCGCCAGTTCAGCGATCCGCAGCACGGCCTGCTCAGCCTCGAGCGGATCGCAGTAACGGGCGCCCAGCGCCAGCCGTACGACATTGACCGCACGCCCGTAGTCAAAGGCTGCCAGGGTGTCGATCCGCTCGTCGGCCGCGAGTACGCCGTCGGCCCGGAACCGGTCTTCGTACCGGACGATGCGTCGCAGCCACTCACCGGCCTCCTCCATCTCCGAGCCGGACGCGCGGCGTTGGGTCAGCCTCCCGGTGACGCCGTCGGACCATTCCTCGTGCGAGGGCGCCCGCTTCAGCTGCCTGACGAGACCGCGCCGGGTCTGCAGTACGAACTCAGGGGTGCGGCCGATCAGCCGGGTGGCCATCAGCGAGTCGAGCTTCCGCTGGTAGCCGACTCGATTGCCGACGCACCACGGATTGCGAAGCCGTGCGATGTCCGTCTCGTAGTCCTCGTAGGCGGCGCCGAGTTGATTCCAGACGAGGCCGTTGTGCACGGCGAGGTGGGCGCCGAGGGCCAAGCCGTGCGCGACCGGTCCGTGCAGCTGACCGCCGCTGTGCGTGAGCAGTCGGCCCCCCTGCTGGCCGGCCGACTTCGCGTCGGCCTTCAGCCACGCCTTGCGGTGCGTCGGCCGGGCCGGCACGGCGGCCGCATACGGCGTGCCCAGATTGACCCCGAGCCACCACTTGTTGTCCGGCCAGATTCTCGCGAGTTCGGCGAGCGTGGTCTGCCGGAACACCCAGTCCGGATGCCAGGGCGGCAGCATGCCGGGCGTCAGAACGGGGACGCATGTCCGGCCCGTCGCACGATCGTGCTGCGACGGGAGCGGGACGGTGAGGCCGGGAGTATCGGCGTGGAGCCGGGCGACGAGCAGATAGAGCCGGCTGCGGGAGAGCGTGTCGAGCACCGCCTCCCCGTCGTCGCGCCTTTTCGCCTCGTGCAGCAGCCGTTCGGCCTCTGTCGGCGCCGCCCAGCCGGTACTTGCCCCCGTTGTCACGGTCCGATCCTACGAAACCGGGTCGGGGCCGCTGTGCGGCAGGTATCGCGGATACCGCGGGTGAGCGGCTGCCCATCGGCCATTGCGGAGCTCACGAAGTGCATCCGGGGCCGCAACCTGCGGTGACCGCGGGTTACCGGGTGAGGACCGAGCGGAATCAATTGACCTCAACGTTGGTTGAGGTCATAACGTTCTGGGTGCGCCCCTGGCCATGTCGGCCGACGGGAACCGCGTCGGCCCACCAGATTCCGGAGGCACCCCTTGGACATGGAAGTCACCGCGTGGACATCGCTGCACAGCGCGATGAACGCCCAGCAGGACCGAAGGCCCTTTTCCCGGGCCACCCTGCGCCGTATCGCGGCCTTCGCCCGGCCGCACCGCCGGCAGCTGTACCGCTTCCTGCTGCTCAGCGTGGTCACGGCCCTGCTCGCCGTGGCCACACCCGTGCTGGCAGGACGCGTCGTCGACGCGATCGTCAAGGGCCAGGAAACCGGCACGGTCATCCGGCTCGCACTGCTGATCGCCGTCATCGCCGTCGCCGAGGCGGTGCTCGGTCTGCTCACCCGCTGGCTGTCGGCCACCCTCGGCGAGGGGCTGATCCTCGATCTCCGCACGGCAGTCTTCGACCATGTCCAGCGGATGCCGGTGGCCTTCTTCACCCGCACCCGCACCGGCGCGCTCGTCAGCCGGCTCAACAACGACGTCATCGGGGCCCAGCGGGCCTTCAGCAACACTTTGTCCGGCGTCGTCTCCAACCTCGTCACCCTGCTGCTGACGCTCGCCGTGATGCTCAGCATCTCCTGGCAGATCACGCTGCTCGCCCTCGTCCTGCTGCCGGTGTTCGTCGTCCCCGCCCGCCGGATGGGCTCCCGCATGGCCAAGATGCAGCGCGAGGCGGCCAACCACAACGCCGCCATGGGCACCCAGATGACCGAACGCTTCTCCGCCCCCGGCGCGACCCTCGTCAAACTCTTCGGGCGGCCCGCCGACGAGTCCGCCGAATTCGCCGCCCGCGCCCGCCGGGTGCGCGACATCGGTATCCGTACCGCCATGGCCCAGTCGGTCTTCATCACCGCCCTCACCCTGGTGTCCGCCCTGGCCCTCGCCCTGGTCTACGGACTCGGCGGCTATTACGCACTGCGCGGCAGCCTGGACCCGGGAGCCGTCGTGGCCCTCGCCCTGCTCCTCACCCGCCTCTACGCCCCGCTGACCGCACTGGCCGGCGCGCGCGTCGAGGTGATGAGCGCCCTGGTCAGTTTCGAGCGGGTCTTCGAGATCCTCGACCTGAAACCGCTGATCGCCGAGAAGCCCGACGCCTGCCGGGTGCCGGACGGGCCGGTGTCCGTGGAGTTCGACGGGGTCCGCTTCGGCTACCCCTCCGCCGACAAGGTCTCCCTCGCCTCCCTCGAGGAGGTCGCCACCCTCGACTCCCGCGCCGGCACGGAGGTTCTGAACGGCATCTCCTTCCGCGCCGAACCCGGCCAGATGGTCGCGCTGGTCGGCTCCTCCGGAGCAGGCAAGTCCACGATCGCACAGCTCGTTCCGCGGCTGTACGACACCGACACCGGTTCCGTACGGCTGAACGGCATCGACGTACGCGACCTGACCTCGGACTCGATCCGCGAGACGATCGGCATGGTCACCCAGGACGGACACCTCTTCCACGAATCCGTCCGCGCCAACCTGCTCCTCGCCCGGCCCGACGCCACCGAGAGCGACATCTGGGACGCCCTGCACCGGTCCCGCCTGAGCGGGCTGGTGACCTCACTGCCCGACGGGCTGGACACCGTCGTCGGCGAGCGCGGCTACCGGCTCTCGGGCGGCGAGCGGCAACGCCTGACCATCGCCCGGCTGTTGCTGGCCCGCCAGCGAGTCGTCATCCTCGACGAAGCGACGGCCCACCTCGACTCCACCTCCGAGGCGGCCGTCCAGGAGGCTCTGGGCGAGGCTCTGGAGGGCCGTACCGCCGTGGTGATCGCCCACCGGCTCTCGACCATTCGGGCCGCTGACCTGATCCTGGTCGTGGAGGACGGCCGCATCGTCGAACGCGGAACCCACACCGAACTCCTGGCCGCCGGAGGCCGATACGAGGAGCTGCATCGCACCCAGTTCCGACGCCCGGGAGCGGATGAAGCACACCCCGTCCACTGACCCACCGCACCGGCACGCGGTCCGCCGCCCGGCTGTCCCCGTATCCGCCACGTCGGCAACCGACCGCGCCCCACCAACGACGGTGCGGACGATGCCGGTTGCGGCGGGTCCGCAGTACCCGGACTCCGGTTGGGCGGCTCCGCGGAATTCGTCTCGCTCACGTCCGGGCAGACAGGACCGCTCTCACATGGACACGTCACTGGACCTGACACTGCCGCAGATCGTCTTCTGGAGTGTTTCCGGGGTCAGAGGCACGAAAAGCCGGCTGCTGCGACAGCTCCCGCCGGAAACCCGACGGTGCCGCATCCGGTCCACCCAGGCCCCGGCAGGCAGGCCGATGAGGAGGAAGGCGGCAGTGCTGAGGGTGGCCAGGAGCCCGACGTGGCCGGTGCTCGCGTCGAGTGCGGACATGGCGATCATCGGAACGGCGACATAGCCGATGTTGGTGCCCAACTGGCTGAGCGCGGTGGCCATGAACAGCGCGCGGAAGTCTGCTGTCCGCCAGAGGTTCTGTGTTGGCATGACCGGTACGGTGCCCGGCGGCCAGGTCTCGTGCCAGTGATTTAGCCCCCTGCCGGATTTCGGCGCGGGCGTGGCACCGGATGGGTGCCACGCCCCTGCGGGCTCAGCTGGTCAGCACATCTTGTAGTCGACCCGGGTCGAGTTGTAGGAGCAGGTGTCGACCTTGCTCCCGTTCGCCCTTTTCAGGGTGGCGGTGTCCTTGTCGTTGTTCCACACGTACCACCCACGCCCCTGGTAGCGGTTGCCCGCAGTATTGGTGCCCTTCCCGGTGCGCACCGTCACCGTCTTGCCCTTCCCGAGGGTGTACGTGCCGAAGGTGTACTTGTGGTTGGACGCATCGACCAGGACCCAGCCCTTCAGGCTGACCGCCGCGCCGGTCGTGTTGCGGATCTGCACGAACTCCGCGTTCAGGCTCGAGTTGGCGCCGCGGTCCGAGCCGGGGCTGTCGTAGTAGATCTTGTACAGGTGGACCGAGCCGGCTGCCTGCGCAGGCGACGGCAGGGCTATGAGACCGGCGAAGGCCACGACGGTTGAGGCAGCGGCTATGGAACGGGTACGGAGCATGAACATCCCTCGGGGTCAGGCCGGGCACCCCCCCAAAGCGGGCCCGGCAAGACGCCAAGAATAGGGACTATCCGGCCCGATACGTCAGGAGTTCGAAAAACCGGGATACGTCGGCCTGTTGTCCGGCTGGTCGCAGACGCGCGTCGCCGCACACTCCGCCGGCGTCGGACCGGAGTGTCAGCGTCGGCGGACCACGTGGGCTCGTTCCCCCGCAGCCTGGAGCGAGCGCAGTGCGAGCAGCAGAAACCCGATGTCGTCGAGGAGGACCGGGTCGGGCAGCAGATCGACAGGACACACCAGGTAGATCAAGGCACCCCAGAAGACCGCCTTGTTCTCCACCGGAATTCCGGCATCCCTCAGCTGCCGCCGTGCCTTCACAAGTCTGACCATGAGCACACCGGCCAGCACGACGGTGGTGACGACCAGGACCGCGGCGACCACCGCCACCGCCACCCACATTTCGGTATGCACGGCCTCTCCCATCTCCGTCCTCCCCTCAGAACAGGTACCCCGATTGGGCGGAGGCTCTCCCTGCGTACCGTCAGACGGGTGTCGCTCATGCGTTCACGGCCACCACCTCCGGCGCAGCGAGGTCGCCGCTCTGCGGCTGGGGGTAGTCGCGGAACAGCTGCACGGTCCGGGGGCGGAGGTGATGCGGGCGGCGCTGCAGTTCCAGGCCGAAGGCACCTGCGACTACGCGGAAGGACGGCTGCACGGCAGCGTCCCGGAAGGCACCTGATCGCGCGCTTCCGGTCCGGTACGGGAGTACCGCGGGTCCGGTACGGGACTCACCCCCCGTACCCGACCGTGGAGCGAGGCTCCGCCTCATGTTCGGCGGCGCGACCTGGCGGGAAGTGCGGCAGCACCCCTTTACACCGTGATGACGACCTTGCCGCGTGCGTGGCCGGCCCTCAAGTACTCAATGGCCTTGGGGACCTCACTCAGCGAGTACGTCCTGTCGACGATCGGAGTGAGTTTTCCGGCCTCGATCAGTTTCCCCAACAACTGGAGGTCCCCCTCATTCTCCGTGGACACCAGCATCCTCAGTTTCTGGCTCACGAACGGTGACAGCATCGCCGCCCGGAGCGCGCGGTCCACGCCCTGGGCCCACCGTCCTCCCTCTTCGGATCCGACGATGACGAGAGTTCCCCGAGGATCGAGAGCACGCCGGAGGTGCGACAACGAACGACCACCCGCGGCGTCGAGTATCAGGTCGTAGCGGCTCGGTCCGTCCGCGAAATCCTCGCGTGTGTAGTCGATGACTTCGTCGGCGCCGATCGAGCGGACCAGGTCCGTCTTCTTCGTGCTGCACACACCGGTGACGTGCGCGCCGAACTCCTTGGCCAGCTGCACCGCGAACGTCCCGACGCCTCCACCCGCACCGATGACCAGAACCTTCTGCCCCGCCTGGACCTGTGCACCGCGGCGAAGACCCTGGAGGGCGGCGAAAGCGGAGCTGGGGACTGCCGCCGCCTGCGCGAAGGTGACGTTCGCCGGCTTGGGCGCGAACTTGTCCTGGCGCGCGCAGGCGTACTCGGCGTAGGAGCCCGAACAGGTGCCGAACACCTCGTCACCCGGCTGGAACCGGATCACGTTCCGGCCGACCGCCTCGACACGCCCCGCGACATCCAGACCCGGGACACGGTTTTTGGGTCTGCGCAGCCCGAACCCCATGGCGCGAAGGAGGTACGGCAGGCCCGTGACGAGGTGCCAGACGCCCTGGTCGACGCCTGCGGCGTGAACACGTACGAGAACGTCGTCATCGCCGACAACCGGCTTGTCGATCTCTTTGAGTTCCAGGCCATCGGGTGACCGGTACGTCTCCCGGACTACTGCCTTCATGGTGTCTTTCCTTCGCTGTCCGGGTACTGGAACACAGTGTCGAGCGGGACTCTGAACACCCTGGCGATCTGAAATGCCATTTCGAGTGAAGGCGAATACCTGCCTTGTTCGATGGCAATGACCGTCTGGCGTGACACACCGATGCGTTCTGCCAGTTCCGCTTGTGTCATCTCTCCGTGGGTGAACCGGAGGCCCCGGATCGCATTCGTGACCCTGGTCGGTTTCACCATGGCTGAAATCCTCGGCGATAGGCGACGATCTTGGCCGCGGAACCGAGGATCGCCGACAGTACGAACGCCAGATAGACCGCGTTGGCGATCCAGAAGTAGTCCATCTCGGCCATCGCCATGCCGAGCGCCGCCACTCCCCCGATGACGACGAATGACTGGCCGATGTGTTCGCCGAACCGATTGATCTCCCTGTCGCGCTGATCCTTCTTGCGGGCGTCCTTCGGACCGAACATCGCGATGAGCATATGGATCACGATCGACGCCGCGATCGAGATACCCAGGGCCCACAGCAGCGCCGCCTCGTACGGCACCTCCGCGAGGGGGGCGTTCCCCGCTCGCCCAAGAATGACGACGAGGTAGCCCGTGTACGTGCCGACCGCGAGAACCCCCATGACCCATGCGCTCTTCTCTTCGAATGGCATGCCGCGAATGTAAAGCAACGCAGACACCATGTCAAAGTTTCTTAACATTGCCGGGCGCGATCGCCCCTGGCCCGCCTACGGGGGAGCGCGCCTGTGGCCGAGAAACTGGTCCCGGCTGATCACGTGCAGCCCCGAGTCCCGGGCGGGACAGAGCAGTTCTGGATCAACGGTCGGCGCGAGGCCAGTTCCGGGATCGGCGGTCGGCGGTCGGCGGTCGGCGCGAGACGGACCGGCGCGAGACGGACCGGCGCGAGGCGGACCAGCGGGTGCCCGCGCAGGCCGCCACATTCAGGCACCGGGGCACAACACGACGGTGCCCCTGGGCAAGGTCGTACACGAAACACCCAGGGTCGACAACGCCCGTGCCGAAAAGGCGAGTTGGGGAGCCCCGAGGATTACTGCGCTTGAACTGACCGCCCCGGCGTGTCTCCCCCCGCAGTTGAGGCCACGTCAATGTCTTCCGGGCACTCCCAGGCGACGGACGGCGCTTTCAACCCGGACGGCGCCCCGCCCTGTCATCGCACTCTGACGCCCTTGTCGCTGCCGCCCTCTTCCTCGTCGTCGGAGCCGGGCACGTAGACGTCGAGCACATTTATGTTGATCTCGACGACTTCCAGGCCGGTCATCGTCTCCACGGTGTCCGTCACATTGCTGCGGATGTTCTTGGCGGTCTCCATGATCGGAATGCCGTATTCGACGACGATGCCGACATCGATGGCCGTCTGCTTCTCCCCGACCTCAACCCTGACACCGCGACCGAGGTCGGAAGACCGAGCCATCTTGTCCCGGACCGCGCCCATCGCTCTGGAGGCCCCTCCACCTACGGAATGAACGCCGTACGTGTCCCTCACCGCGATTCCAGCGATAGTGGACACCACGGAATCGGCGATCGTAGTCCTGCCGCGCACGCTGTCCCCGTCGGAGCTCTCCTCCACGGTGGTAGCGCCCGGGCGGTCGATACTGGCCATCGGAGATCCTCCGCACACAGTCGGTTCCTCGATCGGCGGAGTGGACCCTGACAAGGGTCCCCCACCGCCCTGGCCCCCATTCCACTGTGCTCCCGGCCTTTGGCATCCGCCATTCGGCGGAACGGAGAACCGGGTCGAGGGAGCGCGCATCCGTGGTTGCGGCGAAAACATGTGCTGCTCGAGGGCGGCCGGCTCGCGCTGGACGCTCTACTGCCGGGCTTCGTGGCCGAGTTGAAGGCCTCGGGCGCGCCACGGCTCGGCATGCCGTCGGACATGGTGCAGTGGCAGAGCGGCCGTTGGTTCCGGCGCACGGCGGCGACTTCGTACATCTACAGCGGCTCCCGAGGACAGGTCGAGTACACCAGCTCCCGAGGAAGGTCGAGCATCGTTCCGAGACGCCCGCCGAACCCCCGATGACGCGGGGGCCCGCCAACGGCTGACTGCCCGCTCTCGGCCCCGTTGTTGCCGCACTTCCGACGCTTGCCCACGACCATGCGGCAACAGCGATGGACCTCAGCGGGCGAGTGCGTCGCGGGCGGCTTCGCACGCCGCTCGGCGGTCGTGCGGGACGAGACCGATACGGGTGCGCCGGTCGAGAATGTCGGACTCGTCGAGGGCTCCCTCGTGGCGGACCGCCCAGAGCAGTTCGGCTCCCGTGACCGGGTGGCCGGGAACCACGGGCAGAGCCAGGGACGGGTCGGCGAGGCCAAGGGCGTGGACGGCCGGGGCTTCGGATCCGTAGCGGCGGACCAGGCGTCGGGGTGCGGCAAGCGTGGCGAGCGTGCCGGGCCGGGCGGCGCCGACAAGGGGGATCGAGGTCGTGCGGCACCGTTCGGCGGTCAGACCACTCCCGGTGACGGCGGCATCCACGGCGTCCTGGGCCATCCGCCGGTAGGTGGTGAGCTTGCCGCCGACGACCGTGACCACTCCGTGGGCCGACGTCACAACGGCGTGCCTGCGGGAAATGTCGGCGGTGCGGCCGGTGTCCGATGTCGTGGTGTCCAGGAGCGGACGCAGCCCGGCGAATGCTCCCACCACCGAATCGCGGCCGACGGATACGTCGAGGGCCGAGCCCAGGACGTCGAGGAGGAAGCCGATGTCCGTCTCGGGCACCTCCGGTACGTCGGGGATGGTGCCGTCGATCGGCTCGTCGGTCAGCCCCACGTACACCCGGCCGTCGCCCTGCGGCAGGACTAGCACGAACCGGTTGGATTCCCCCGGGATGGGGATGTGCATACCGGCGGTGAGGCTGCCGATCTCCTCGGAGCGCAGGACCACATGCGTGCCTCGAGAGGGGCGCAGCCGTACGTCATCGACGAGACTGCCCGCCCAGACTCCCGTGGCGTTGATGACCGTGCGGGCACGGATCCGAAGTTCTTCCCCGGTGAGTTCGTCGCGGGCCCGGGCGCCGGAGCCGGTCAGCGAGAGCGCGCGGGTGCGGGTGAGGATGCGGGCGCCGTGCGCGGCCGCTGTGCGGGCTATCGCGGTCACCAGGCGCGCGTCGTCGGTGAGCTGGCCGTCCCAGGACAGCAGGCCGCCGCGCAGGCCGGTCGGCCGCAGCGCGGGGATCATGTGCCGCGTCTCCACCGTGGAGAGGGTTCGAGGAGCGGGCAGGGTCGTACGTGAGGTGTGGGCGGAGGCACGCAGCAGGTCGCCGGCCTTGAACCCGGCCCAGGCAAGCGCGCCCTGGCGGCGGGAGACCAGTGGGGTGAGCGGCAGGACGAACGGCTGAGCTCGGACCAGGTGGGGGGCGGTGCGTTCCATGAGGACGCCGCGTTCGACGGCGCTTTCGTGGGCGACGTCCAGCTGGCCTGTGGCGAGATAGCGCAGTCCGCCGTGGATGAGCTTCGAGCTCCACCGTGAGGTCCCGAAGGCGAGGTCATGGGCGTCGATGGCGGCGACGGTCAGTCCGCGTGAGGCGGCGTCGAGTGCGGCTCCGGCGCCTGTCGCGCCGAGGCCGATGACAAGAACGTCGACCTGGAGGCCGTCGGCCAGTTCGGCCAGCTCGCGGCGTCGGCGTGCCGCGCTGAGCGACGAGGGGGCAGGAGCGCGGCCACGTGAGCTGCTCATGGCGTGAGGGTCCTCTCCAGAAGGGTCCGCAGCTCTTCGAGGAAGGCCGCTTCGGTGAGTTCGGGGTCGCTTTCGTCGGTCATCGTGCGCAGCGAGAGCGTGAAGGACTGCGCGGCGAGCAGCAGCGAGCGAGCCTGAAGATCTGTGTTCATCCGGCGGACGGAACCGTCGTCGTGGCCCTCCCGCAGGGCACCGGTGATGAGCCCCAGCAGCGCGTCCTGGCTGGTGCCCCGGTGGTCGAGCACGTAGGGCAGAAGTAGCTCGGGGTCCACGTCGATGATCTTGCGGAAGAGCGGATGGGCGCGAAAGGCGGTGACTCCGGCGACCATTCCGTCGATGAGCCGGGTCCGGGTGGGGACGCCGGGCTCCGGGCCGGGCATCGTGCCGACGGCGAGTGCGATCCACTCCCGGGTCATCACGTCGCCGACCAGGGTCCGTACGTCCGGCCAGCGGCGATAGAGCGTCATACGGGACACGCCGGCGCGCCGGGCCACGTCGGTGAGGGTGGTGCGGCGTACGCCGACAGCCAGGACACAGTCGCGTGCCGCGTCGAGAACGGCATCTCCGTCCGAACGGTTGTGACGAATGGGCGTCATCTGTCACAGTGTAATACCAGTGCAGGCCGTGCGGCACTACGACCGGCAAAACCGAGGGTGAGGATCCAAGTGGACATGTTGTGGAGCGGCTGGGGCGACCCGGCCAAGGCGGCCCCGCTGCCCGACACGGTGGTGGGTCTGCTGCGCGACCTGCTCGGCGTGACGCCCAGCGAGAGCGGACCCGCGCACATCGAAGGCATCCCCGCTCCCGAATCCGCCCTCACCGACGAGACCCGTAAGGCACTCGTCGATTGCCTGGGCGACGCCGCGCATCTGCGTACCGATGCGGAGGCGCGCATCCGGCACACCCGGGGCAAGTCCACCCCCGACCTTCTGCGCATCAGGGCCGGCGAGGTCGACGACATCCCGGCAGCCGTGGCACTGCCCGGCAGCCACGACGAGGTACTCGCCGTGCTGCGAGTCTGCGCCGAACACGGAGTGTCCGCCGTACCGTTCGGAGGCGGAACCTCCGTCGTCGGCGGACTGGCCCCGGAGCCGCAGCGCTGCTTCATCGCGCTGGACCTGCGCCGACTGGACAAGCTGCTCGCCCTCGACGAGGTCTCCCGCACCGCCGTTCTGCAGCCGGGGCTGCGGGCACCCGAGTGCGAGGCGCTCCTCAATGCACGGGGCTTCACCCTCGGCCACTTCCCGCAGTCGTACGAGTGGGCCTCGATCGGCGGGTTCGCCGCGGCACGTTCCAGCGGCCAGGCCTCGGCCGGTTACGGCCGATTCGACGAAATGGTGCTGGGCCTCACCGTGGCCACCCCGGAGGGCACCCTGGAACTGGGACGCGCGCCCCGATCGGCGGCCGGCCCGGACCTGCGCCAGCTGGTCCTCGGCTCCGAGGGCGCACTGGGTGTCATCACTTCGGTGACCGTACGGCTCCGGCCCGTGCCGCAGACCAGGATCTACGAGGGCTGGCGTTTCCCGTCCTTCGAAGCGGGCTCGCTGGCACTGCGCAAGCTCGCCCAGGACGGTCCGCAGCCGACCGTGCTACGGCTGTCGGACGAAACGGAGACCTTCATCGGCCTCGCACAGCCGGACGCCATCGGAGGGTCCGATGCCCCGCAGTCGGCCGGCTGCATGGCAATCGCCGGCTACGAGGGCACCGCTGAGGACACCGCGGACCGGCGCGGCCGGGCCCGGGAGGTACTGCTCGCCTGCGGCGGTGAATTCCTCGGCGAGGAACCGGGCGAACGCTGGGCCCACGGCCGCTACAACGCCCCGTATCTGCGTGACGCGCTGCTGGACGCCGGCGCGTTCGCCGAGACCCTGGAGACCGCGACTTTCTGGTCCGGCCTGCCGGCTCTGTACGACGCTGTGCGCCAGGCACTCACCACGACCCTGACCGACGCGGGCACCCCGCCCCTGGTCATGTGCCACATCTCCCATGTGTACGAGAACGGCGCGTCCCTGTACTTCACCGTGGTCTCGGCGCAGGGGGACGATCCCGTCGCCCACTGGGCCCCGGCCAAGCAGGCCGCCAACGACGCGATACTGTCGGCCGGCGGCACCATCAGCCACCATCACGGCGTCGGCACCGACCACCGCGACTGGTACACGCGGGAGATCGGCCCTGTCGGAGTCCATATCCTGCAGGCCGTCAAGAACGAGATCGACCCGTCCGGAGTCCTCAACCCCGGCGTCCTCATCCCCGTCCGCTGACTTGCCCCGTGCCGACCGGAGGCGCCTTCATGCGACATTTCACAGCCATCGTCAACCCCACCGCAGGCGGTTCCAGCGGTACGGCGGCCCTGCTTCCGCTGGCCCGCCTCCTGCGGGAGGCCGGGGCACAGCTCGACACCCAGTACAGCCGCAGCCTGGAGCACGCGCGGGAGGTGGCACAGCAGGCCGGCGAGCGTGGGCACGTCGTGCTCGCCGTGGGCGGCGACGGGATCGCCGGCTGTGTCGGCGGGGCACTCAGTGGCACTGACGCCGTGTTCAGCATCGTCGCGGCCGGCCGGGGCAACGACTTTGCCCGCGCGCTCGGACTTCCCACCGACGCCCCCGGCCTGGCCGATCTGCTGCTCAATGGCACGCCGCGGGCGATCGACACCATCCAGGTCGAATCGGCGGTGCACCCCCGTACATGCGTACTGGGCAGTGTGTACGCCGGCGTCGACGCGGTCGCCAACCAGTACGCCAACACCGCCCGGCTGCTGACGGGCGCCGCCTCGTACTACGCGGGCGGCATGCGCGCCGTGCTGACGTGGCGGCCCGTCTCCTACCGCATCACCGTGGACGGCGTGCCGCACGAACGACGCGGCTACACGGTCGTGGCCGCCAACTCCCGCTTCTACGGGTTCGGCCGCCAAATCGCCCCCGACGCCCGGCTCGACGACGGCCTGCTGGACGTGGTCGTCATCCGGCACGCACCCAAGCGGCTGTTTTTCGCGATCATGAATGAGCTCAAGACAGGGGCACACCTGCAGCGCCCGGAGGTGGAGATCCTGCGGGGCAAAGAGATCCGCATCGAGGCCGATCGCGAAATCCCCTATGGCGCGGACGGCGAGATCGAGGCGACGCTCCCAGTGACGGCAAGAGTGCAGCCGGGGGCACTCAGCATGCTCTGCTGACGCGAAGCCGGGTCACACACCTCGCGCATCGCCGACGGAACGTCCCAGGTCCAAGGCCGCTCAGTGGGCGGCGGCGCCGGCGATGCGCCGGGTCCCGATCCGCTTGCGGAAGACCAGTACGTCCAGCCCCGGTACAGCAAACACGAATTGGCGCACTCGCGGTTCTTCGGCGGCCGTCCTCTCGCCGGGCAGGTCCTGGCGAGTGCCGCACCGTCCCGCCGGCGGGAGAGCGTCACCCTCGTGGGGGCGAGGTCGGCCGCGTAGTCCGGCACAGGCCGCGCACGCCGGACCCAGCGCGCGACGGCCTGCCGCACACCCACCCCCAAGGGCGCGGTGCCCTGCTCCGTCGGAGCGGCGACGACCCTCCGCGACGATTCGCACCACACCCGGCCGGCGGCGCTACCGGCCGGTGGTCCAGCGCTGGTCGCTGTCTCCGTCGGCCGGGTCGAAGTCGAGCAGACTGCCCTCGGAGCTACCTGAGGGTTCAAGGGCGAAGTCCGGCGCGACCCGGGGGTGTATGGCTCCTGATCCATCGATCGTGAAAAGCAGATTCAGCCCGTTCCTGCCGTTGACGGAGGAGCAGGACCAGATCCCGACGCCGCGGTCGGTATCGCCGCGCGAGTCCAGGCAGAAGTCGGGGTCCGCGTTACTTCGCAGGAGGCCGATGGACTCCATGCTCCACTGCTGGGTCTGGGCACTGGTGCAGCGGGCGGCGACGACATCGGTACGGTTCTCCATCACACCGTTCGCAATGTCCAGGCACAGACCGGAATCCGCGTGGACGACCTGGGTGTAGCCACCTCCCGGGACGATCGGCACCGGCCGGCGCGGGACGCTCTTCGACGGAGCGGGCGCCGGAGAACGGGAAGCCGGAGGACTGGAGGCAGAGGCCGAGGCGGTGGGGCCGGGGGAGCGTGAGGGCTTCTTCGACGGCTCCCGGGTGGGGCTCGCCGACGGAGCGGGGGCGGGGGCGGCCGCGGTGGGCCAGGCATCCCGGAGTGGGGGCTCCGCGCGGTCGCGTGCCGGAGCGGAACCCTCGGATGCGGTCGCCAGGAGAGTGCCGGCGACGACGGCAGCCGCGACCGCCACAAAGACGAGTACGACGGTCCGGGACAGCCGGCTCACACCGTTCCGCGGCGCCCCCTCGCTCTGCGGCGACTCCGCCCAGGCGGTGAACGCCGACGTGCCGGCCGTGGACTTCGACCGGTCGGGCGGGGCGGGCACGGTGTCGAGCAGTCCGCGCACAGGACCACGCGCAGCGTAGGCCGCTCCACCCCATCGGAGCAGGCCCTCGGCCAACACCGCGCGGGGGTTCTCCACCATCCGCGTCAACTCCGCGACCAGCCGCGTGCAGCTGGGGCATTCCGCCAGATGGATCGTCAGATCCCCGCTGCGCCGCCGGTCCCCCGGCCGCGCCGCCGCCTCGATGATGCGGCGGAACCCCAGACACTTCCTGTCCCCGCTCTGCTCCAGATACGCCTGGAGATAGGCCTGGCGCATGGCGTCCTGTGCCTTGTCCCGCAGCTCGGGAACGATATTCGGCTGGACGCTGAGGAACGTGGCGACGGTGGCGTCCGACTCCTCGTCGACCACCGCGTACCAGAGGACGCCCCGCGTCAGCTGCGGCAGCCGGTAGAAGCCGGTGAGCATGGCCGACGACGCCTCGAGCCGAAGGCGCTGGGGCTCGGACAGATCTGTCGCGCTGAACTCGACGGTGTCGTCGATCCATGCGACGAAGTCGGATTCGAGCCTTCCCCGTCGGCCACTCGCGGCCCAGGTGAGACCCACCCGCTGAACAAGCATCAGCACATGGTGACGCCAGTTCCCCCGGGGCTCGATGCCCCGGCACGCTTCCCGGGCAGCGAGGTCGAAGGCCTGGACGGCCAGTTGGTTCCCAGCGACCTGGTTGCGTGCGCAGAGCCGGGCGTAGCTGAGGACGGCGGGCAGGTGGCGGCGCTTGAGCTCCTGGGTGGCGGGATAGGCGGGCGGGGCACCGGCGCGGATGCGTTCGGTGAGCTCCGCGTCCGACAGGGCGGCGTACACCGGCTTCTCGTCCGCGGAATCCGGACCGACCTGGTGGAGTTCTGGCAACCTGACTCCTCGTTCACTACGGCGCGACCGACCCACCTGCCCAGGCGGAGACGCGCCGGTGTTACCTGTGGGAAACAAGAGCCCATAGTGAAGCAGCCGGACCTGCGGGGAAAGGGGTTTCCGTGGGTAAGTCGTCGCCGAAGGCCGCCCCACGAGTTCGTGTCTGCCCCGGAGGAGCTGTGTCAGCCGCAGACACGTCTCCGACATTCCATGAAGGCGTCAAGTGGCGCACCGTCAACTTCCCGGGGCCAAGCCGTGACCGTGGTTCCCATCGACTGAACGGTCACGTCGCAGGGCTGTTCTTGTCCTGCGGTGCATGCCCTTCCGGGGCCGACTCGGGCGTCGAGGCCAGCTGGGCAGCGCGGATGGTGAGGTGGTGTCGTTCCGGAAGGCTGGTCGTACGGTTTGCCGCTGCGCTGTAGTTCTCGATGGCGGCCTGCCGGTCGCCGGTCATTTCAAGGAGATGAGCCCGAACGGCATACAACCGGTGATGTCCTGCCAGGCTCCCCTCGGCCTCGATGGCCTTGAGGATCTCGAGCCCGGCGGCCGGGCCGTGAACCATGGCGGCGGCGACGGCCCGGTTGAGTGAGACCACAGGATTGGCGGAGATGCGTTCCAGCACGCCGTACAGCGCGAGAATCTGCGGCCAGTCGGTCTCCTCGACGTTCTTCGCCTCGTCGTGGACGGCGGCAACCGCAGCCTGTACCTGGTACGGGCCGATGGGACCCCTGGGCAGGGCGGCGGTGACCAGGGCGATGCCCTCCTCGATGGCGCTGCCGTCCCACAGGCTCCGGTCCTGTTCGGCGAGCGGGATCAGTTCGCCACCCGGCCCTGTACGGGCCGGGCTGCGGGCATGGTTGAGAACCATCAGCGCGAGAAGTCCGGCGACCTCGCTGTCATCGGGGAGGTGTTCGTGCACAGCCCTGGCCAGCCGGATCGCTTCACGGGACAGCTCGACGCGCTGGAGATCGGGGCCGACGCTGCTGGTGTAGCCCTCGTTGAAGATCAGATAGAGAACGGACAGCATGGCATCGAGCCTGGATGCCCAGTCTGTGCGGTCCGGCATCCGGAAGCGGATCCCGGAGGCCTTGATGCGCTGCTTGGCCCGGCTGATCCGCTGGGCCATCGTCGCCTCGGGGACCATGAAGGCACGCGCGATCTCGGACGTGGTCAGGCCTCCCACCGACCGCAGTGTGAGGGCTACCGCCGACGCGGGCGTCAGGGCGGGGTGACAGCACATGAACAGGAGGATCAGCGTGTCGTCCCGGTCCAGCGCCTGGTCCTCATCGGCCGGCGGCGCCGACCGACGGTCGGCGGGCTCCCGTCTGGCCGCAAGATCCTCCCGGCGGCGACGCGCCTGTTCGCTGCGCACCTGCTCGGTCATACGGCGGCTCGCGACCTGGATCAGCCAGCCCCGCGGATTTCGCGGCAAGCCCTCGTCCGGCCACTGGGTCGCGGCGGCCAGCAGCGCCTCCTGGACCGCGTCCTCGGCCGCGTCGAAGTCCCCGTAACGCCGGGTGAGCACACCCACGACCTGCGGCGCCAGTTCGCGCAGCAGGCCATGGGCGTCCGCATCCGTCGCGGCCAGTGCCTACAACTCCTCGGTCGGTGCCGACATCACCTGGCGCACCTCGATCGCCATGTTCAGCGGGGCACCGCCCGGGCCGGGTGCGGCCGAGACGTGCGCGGCGATCGTGTACGCCCGCTCAGGGGTGTCACAGTCAACGATCCAGTAGCCCGCCAGGAACTCCTTGGTCTCAGGGTAGGGACCTTCGGTGATCAGTGGCGCTCCCCCCTCCCCCGCACGCACGATCCTTGCCTGTTCCGGCATGGCCAGCCCTTGTGCGTCAACGAACTCCCCCGCGTCGGCGATCTTCTTGTTCGCGTCCTTCATGAACGCGATGTGCGCCTGAATCTCCTCCGGCGCCCAGGTCCCGATCGACGGGAAGTCCGCTGTCTGCTCGCTGAACTGCATCAGCAGCATGTACTTCATGGCCTGCTCCTCACACTCGTGCGCCTGGTCGGCGGTCTCATGGACAGGTAGAAGCACGCGCCGGGATTTCGACATCCTCGGCAAGGATCTGCCGAAAAAGTTCCACGGGACAAGTCCGGCCACCGGGCCGGTCACCTTCGCCAGGGCCGGCCCCTCAGCCGGGCAGCAGCACGTCGGATGCGGTGGCGAGGCTTCGAGCCCTAGGGCAGTGCGAAGATAGTTTCTCTCCAGGACCTGGAAAATCTACCGCGTCCGGGCTAGAAATAACGCGCCCTCACGGTTAGAGTTTCTCGCGTAGCCGACGATGTGAGCGAAACACTACGGAGTCGGCCCTGGCGGCCCCCCAGGTCGCCCTGCAACACCGCATTTCTCAGAGCAGTACGACCCGAACAACCAGAGAGGAGCAGACGCCATCAGGATCGCCCGGGCGAGGATCCCGTTCGCCCGGGTACCGCAGGCCCCGATTGGAAGGTGGTCCCCGGTCACGCATCCGCGATCCCCGCACTTCCGCCCTCAAGGGCGGACACGCGGAATACGAAAGCCAGCGCACAGCGCCGGCAGATGGTGTTGATACCCCTCGGGGCCCCGGTGTCTACGCACCGGGGGCCCCTCGACGCGTCCCGAAAAGGTGCAAATGACTCCAGAAGCCTCACCGCAGACCAGCGACCGGTTCGATGACGACGACTACCCCGCCTACACCATGGGTCGCGCCGCCGAAATGATCGGCGCTACGCCCGGCTTCCTCCGGGCCGTCGGCGAAGCCCGTCTCATCACCCCGCTGCGGTCCGAGGGCGGCCATCGCCGCTACTCCCGCTACCAACTGCGCGTCGCCGCTCGCGCACGCGAACTGGTCGACGGCGGGACACCGATCGACGCGGCCTGCCGCATCGTCATTCTGGAAGACCAGCTCGAGGAAGCCCTGCGGATCAACGAGGAACTGCGCCGGCCAACGGCTGACTCCGGCGGGGCAACCGGCTCCTGACCGCTCCGGGCACCGACGGACCCCCGCCCCCTGCCAGGCACACGCCCGGACAGGCCTGCCGTTCACCGGCCCGGCGAAGAGGTCACGTTCCCCTACCCGCGGCGCGTCGGCCGCCCGGCCCGTTCCGCTCCCATGTGCTCCACTCACCCGAGTATCTATTGCCGCAGGCACAGATATTCGAGCAATGCGCGATGAGGGTTTATGGCACGGCGGGCGGAGTGATATTACTCGCCGCGCCCGACCGCTTGCGCCGTGCTACCGTTGTTCTCAGTTGCAGTTGTGGTTCCCAAAGACTTCAAGTGCCCGTACCGGCGTTAATGCCGGAGCGTGCACTTAATGTATTTCCGGATGTTTTCCGGGCGGGGCAATCATCGCGGCGACGCGGAGTTCGCACAGTGCGGGCTCCGGGCACTGCCCCGAAGGAGATATGACATGGCTACTGGCACCGTCAAGTGGTTCAACGCGGAAAAGGGTTTCGGCTTCATCGAGCAGGATGGTGGCGGCGCTGACGTGTTCGCCCACTACTCGAACATCGCCGCCCAGGGCTTCCGTGAGCTGCAGGAGGGCCAGAAGGTGAACTTCGACGTCACGCAGGGCCAGAAGGGCCCGCAGGCCGAGAACATCGTTCCCGCCTGACGCTGACAAGCACGACGCAGCTGGGGCCCGCACCTTGGGGTGCGGGCCCCGGCTCGTTGCTTTTTCCGGGTTCGGCCAGGGCCGCGGCTGCTTCACGCGAGGCGAGAGGCAATACGCGTTTTCTCACCGCACGGCAGTCGAACCCTCCACGGGACCCGCCTGACACAGGTCCGCCCGATTCCCATGATTCGGCATCCCAGCCCCTCTGGCGTTTGCCAGTCATTTTGACGTATCGGCCCCGCTCTTTCGTCGGCGGCCAGACTTCGTTCCCGCTTTCACTTCGGCTCGTTCTTGCGATTCCGTGGCGCTCATTGCTGCTGAGAATCCCTCGATACGTGCCATATCGAGGAAGGTTCTGCATGAACCGCTCAGCTCGCACGAACGACCGCTACTCCAACCCCCGCACCGCCGGTTCCGACCGGGGCGCCCGCTTCCGCCCGCAGGGCCAGAGCCGCCCCGGCAACCGCTCCGGCGGCTACGGGCGTCGTCCCGCCGCACTGCAGGGGGAGTTCGCCCTGCCCGTCACCACCACCCCGGCGCTGCCCGCCGTCGAGGCCTTCGCCGAACTGGACATACCCGCGCCCCTGCTCGCGGCGCTGCGCACCGAGGGTGTGACCGTGCCGTTCCCGATTCAGGCGGCCACGCTGCCGAACACGCTGGCCGGGCGGGATGTTCTGGGCCGAGGACGTACCGGCTCCGGCAAGACGCTCGCCTTCGGCCTGGCCCTGCTGGCGCGTACCGAGGGCAAGCGCGCGGAGCCCCGGCAGCCGCTGGCGCTGGTCCTGGTGCCCACCCGGGAGCTGGCCCAGCAGGTCACCGACGCGCTCACCCCGTACGCCCGGTCGCTGAAGCTGCGGCTGGCCACCGTGGTCGGCGGCATGTCCATCGGCCGCCAGGCCGGCGCACTGCGCGCCGGGGCCGAGGTCGTCGTGGCGACCCCGGGCCGCCTCAAGGACCTCATCGAGCGCAAGGACTGCCGCCTGGACCGGGTGAACATCACCGTCCTGGACGAGGCCGACCAGATGGCCGACATGGGCTTCATGCCCCAGGTCACCGAACTCCTGGACCAGGTACGCCCCGAAGGCCAGCGGATGCTCTTCTCCGCCACCCTGGACCGCAACGTCGACCTCCTGGTCCGCCGCTACCTCCACGACCCGGTCGTCCACTCCGTCGACCCCTCCGCGGGCGCCGTCACCACGATGGAACACCACGTCCTGCACGTCCACGGCACCGACAAATACGCCACCACCACCGAGATCGCGGCCCGCGACGGCCGGGTGATCATGTTCCTGGACACCAAGCACGCCGTGGACCAGCTCACCAAACACCTGCTGAACAGCGGCGTACGCGCCGCCGCACTGCACGGCGGCAAGTCCCAGCCCCAGCGCACCCGCACCCTCGCCCAGTTCAAGACCGGCCACGTCACCGCACTGGTGGCCACCAACGTCGCCGCCCGCGGCATCCACGTCGACAACCTCGACCTCGTCGTCAACGTCGACCCGCCCAGCGACCACAAGGACTACCTGCACCGCGGCGGCCGCACCGCCCGCGCCGGCGAATCCGGCAGCGTCGTCACCCTGGTCCTGCCCAACCAACGCCGCGACATGGCACGCCTCATGGCAGCCGCCGGCATCACCCCGCACACCGCCCAGGTCCGCTCCGGCGAAGCCGAACTCAGCCGCATCACCGGCGCACAGCCCCCCTCCGGCATCCCCATCACCATCACCGCACCCGTGACCGAGCGCCCCAAGCGCAGCGCCTCGTCGTCCCGGGGCCGGCGCAGCCGCCCCGCCCAGGCGCGCCGCTCCCCCGCTGCGTCCCAGGGGCGGACGGGCACCTCGCAGCGCCAGTCATCGTTCAGAAGCGCCGCGTGAAATCGCAGCCCTGGCAGTCGCGCTCGGCCCGTTGATCCGACGAACACGAAAGGTGTCCCTTGACGCTGATTCTCACGCAGCCACGGCAGACGGCCCGCATCGGGCTGACTGCCGCCGACGCCATGACCAAACCCGGACCTCAGGTCGGCGATGACATGATCGTCGACGTCGCCCTGTCCGTCCTCATCGGCGCCGGCGTGGGGCACCTGATCGTCCGCGGTGAGGACGATCGCTGTGCCGGTCTGGTCTCCCGGGCCCAGCTCACCGCATACCGCAGTGGCTCCTGGTACGCCGAGGACACGCGGTTGCGTGACATCGTCCACGACCGGGGACCGTTCACCTTGTCCGAGACGTCGCTGCCCGAAGCGGAATACGCCATGCGGGCCCGCGAACTCGGTGCCTCACCTGTGGTCGACGAGGACGGGTACATCCTCGGTGTCCTCGCCCTCACCCACTGATCTCACCTGGCCTGAATTCCGTCTCCGCCCATCCCTCCAACCCTGTTGAGGCACTATGCGCTGCGTCATCGCCCGCTTCCCCTTCGACCTGGTCAAGAATGATGTGCAGCAGTCGATGAAGGGCATCAAGCCCGAACCCGTCACGGGTGAGTCCGTGACCATCGGCCGCCGCACCTTCCCCGTCAAGCAGGTGGGCGAAGTGATCACCGGACAGGATCGCCGCGATTTCACCGCCGGCGAAGTGACCAGGGCCCTCACGCGCCTCGGGTTCACCTGTCACACCGCCCCCGCGATCGTCCATCCCCCCGTTCTCACCCCGCTGGAAACGGCTTCGGCACAGCTCGGAGCAGCGGCGCAGATGTGACCGGGACCCGATAGCACTGAGGGCTCCGACAGGCAGCTGGTCGGAGCCCTCTTCCGTCCGGGTGGGCCGGTGTTCCGGAAGGACAACGGCACGTTCAGTGACCCGCGAGGAACTTCACGCCCACGACGCCCACGCCGATCGCGGTGTCCAAAAGGCCTGACGTGAGCGCGCTCAGCGGCCCGTTGCCCATCCGCAGGCCGGTCCGCCAGCCCCAGAAGAACAGGGTCGCCACCTCCACCCCGGCACCGGTCAGCAGCGCCGTACCCAGACCCATCGCGCCCAGCGCCGACATGCCGATCAGCGCCAGTGGTCCCACGGCACTCAGCAGCAGCGGACTGGAGACATACAACCCTGTCCGGATTTCTGCCCGGTTCGCGCTGCGCCGGGTCACAGCACGGTGCGCCTGCTCGTCAGCGACCAGCGTGGCCAGCCAGACCCCGAGCGCTGTCACGGCCACGGTGAGCGCCGCTTCCAGGTGGTCGGGCTCGCCCGCCTCGGCGAGAGTCACCACGACAGCGGTCAGGGTGATGGTCGCGTAGATCCGTTCCTTGAGCCGTGCGGCCGCGATGTCGCCGGCACGGGCGGCGGTGGCGTCTCTCTGCCGGAGTGCGGCCGGTGACGGTTGCGGATCCGGTGTCGTCATACCGACCCGTATTCGGGCACGCCTGCCGCAGCGCCGGCCAGGATCGGGGTCATGCGTGCGCCTTTCCGCCGTGAAGCCACCGTGCCCGAAATGCAGGTTTCAGTGACAAACCGTAGCCGACCCGACACAGCACAGTGGTGTGTCCGCGACCACGCAGGTACCGGGCGGGGGTGCAACCGCGGCGCCGCCGACCCGCGAGGCCTCACCCGTTCACTCGACCGGCCAGGTATGGGCAGGTGCGTTGAGATGCATGTAGTCCATGTACTGCTGTGTCATACGCCGCAGCGCTTCATGGCGCCCCACATGGGTGGAGTCATGGATGTGATGGAACATCTCCTTCTGCCACACCGCGCCGTTGCGGCCGGTGACGCACCGCTGTTCGATGATCCCCAGCAGCGGTTCCCGCCACGCCGCGTCCATGCCCGACCGCTCCAGCCCCCGGTGCGCCAGCGGCAGTAGACGCCTCAGCACCAGTTCGGACACCGGCACCTCACCCATCCCGGGCCAGTACAGGCGCGCGTCGATCCCCTGGCGCGCCGCTGCGTGCAAGTTGTCCTCCGCCACCGAGAACGACATCCGCGACCAGACCGGCCGTTCCTCATCGACCAGGGCGCGCGTCAGCCCGTAGTAGAAGGCGCCGTTCGCGAGGGCATCGGCAACCGTCGGACCGGCGGGGAGCACCCGGTTCTCCACCCGCAAATGCGGTTTGTCGTGGGCGACGGCGTAGACCGGGCGGTTCCAGCGGTAGATCGTGCCGTTGTGGAGAGTGAGCTCGGCCAGTTCGGGCGTGTCTCCGCCGTCCAGTGTCTCCTTCGGATCCTGCTCGTCACACAGGGGCAGCAGCGCCGGGAAGTAGTGCACGTTCTCTTCGAAGAGATCGAAGACGCCGGTGATCCACCGCTCTCCGAACCACACCCGGGGTCTCACCCCCTGCACCTTGATCTCTTGCGGCCGGGTGTCGGTGGCCTGCTCGAAGAGGGGGATACGTGTCTCGTGCCAGAGCTCCTTGCCGAACAGGAACGGCGAGTTCGCAGCCAGGGCCACCTGCACCCCCGCGATCGCCTGCGCTGCGTTCCAGTAATCCGCGAACTCGTCCGGCGAGACCTGTAGATGAAACTGGATACTCGTGCACGCCGCCTCGGGCGTGATGGTGTCCGCGTACGTCCGCAGCCGGTCCACCCCGTCCACATCGATCCGCAGATCCTCTCCCCGGGCCGCGAACACCTGCTCGTTCAGCAGCCGGTACCGCGGATCCTCCGACAGCGCCGCCTCACTCACATCCAGCTGCCGCAGCGTCGGCAGGACTCCCACCATGATCAGGTGCGCACCGACCGCCGTGGCCCGCTCCTCCGCATGGTTGAGGGCATCCCGGATCTCCTTCTCCCACGCATCGGGACCACCGGCCGTCAGGCGCCGCGGCGGGATGTTGATCTCGAGGTTGAACCGGCCCAGCTCCGTCGCCCAGGCGGGATCCGCGATCGCCTGGAGTACGTCGGTGTTACGCATAGCCGGTTCGGCGCGCTCGTCCACCAGATTCAGCTCGATCTCCAGACCCACCTGCGGCCGCTCGAACTCGAATCGTGACTCGGCCAGCATCTGCGCGAACGCGTCGAGACACTCCTGCATCTTGATCCGGTACCGGCGGCGGTCCTCGCGGGTGAACACCAGCGCCGGGACATCTCGTCCCATCAGCCCTCCCGAGTCCCCTCGGCAGACACCCCGCTCCAAGGGTCTCACTCCCCCACCGCCCGGACCAGCCAAGACCGGGGGCGCACGCCGCACGTATGCCCCCTGACGCGCACCTTGACCGCCCGTGAGCTGCGGACACGAGCAGTCTCCCGCTGCACCTCTCACCTTCTCCGCAGGAGAGCGCAAGGCGGTCCACGTCCGGGCCCGCGCTCGCTCTTAGGCTCGGCACGTGGCCCACACCGAAGAGCGCGCCGAGGGCGCAGGACCGTTCACCACGCGCCTCAGCTGGCGCCTCGCCGGAGGCGGCAACGCGGTCTGGGAGTCGCGCGCGGCACGCAAACGCGGCGTGCTCAGGGTCGGGCCCGAGGGCGCCGAGGCCAGCGCGCAGTATGCGGACGAAGAGACCCTGCACAGGCTTCGGGCCCTCAACGCCGTGGCCGCGACGGCGTTCACGGCCGGTGGGGCACTGTTCGTCCTCGGCGCCGCACTCGCCCAGTTCGGATCCGGCAATCCGACCCAGAGCGCGACGGTCTACTTCGTGGGCGGCCTGTTCTTCAACACCGGCGCCTATGCCTCCCTCCTGCAGACGATCAACGCCCCTCGGCGGGCCGGCGGCGCCGGCGCCCTGGCCACCCGCCGCTGGCGGTGGTGGAGCTACGAGCCGATGCGGATCGACTGGCTGAGCACCTTTGTGCTGTTCGCCGGGACAGTGGTCTTCGGCATCAATCTGCTGGACTCGTTCCTCCAAGGGCTGTCGGCCCGGCAGGTGAACCGGCTGATCTGGGCGCCCGACGTCGTCGGATGCCTGCTCTTTCTCGTTTCCGGGCATCTGGCGCTCCTCGAGGTCAGCCACGGCCGTCCCGGTCTGCGCCTACGGAGCCTCGGCTGGTGGATCGTCGCCGTCAACCAGCTCGGCTCTGCGCTGTTCCTGGTTTCGGCACTGGCCGACTTCACGGATCCGAGTACCGGAAACCTGGTCAACGTCGCCATCGCCAACTGGGGAACCATGGCGGGAGCCGCGTGCTTCTCGATCGGCGGCGTACTGCAGCTCTTCGAACGTCCCTAGCTCCCTCCGGCGTCCGCAGGACACCGCGACAGCCGAGCCGCCGGATCGGGTCCCGGCGAAGTGCCGTACGCGTCGGGCCATGGTCATCATGGAACTGCCCGGCCGACAGGAGCGCGGGGCAGGAAGGGGAACGCGATGGAGCTGTTCCCGCAGATACCGCTCGCGGAGTGGCAGGACACCAAGGAAACGCTGCACAGGTTCGCGCAGGTCGTCGGCAAGATCCGCCTCGCCGCGAGTGCCCGGCGCAACCACTGGTGGAACGTTCCCTTCCATCTGACCGGACGCGGCATCACCACACGTCCGATGCGAGAGGCCGACGGTCATTCGGTCTTCACGATCGACTTCGACTTCGTCGACCATCAGCTGGTCGTGGCGACCTTGGACGGCAGAGCGATGTCCGTACCGCTCCTGGGCCAGTCCGTGGCGTCTTTCCACAGCGGCATCCTTGAGGCTCTGGCCGCGCTGGGTGTCCGGGTGAGCATCAATATTCCCCGGCCGTTCGACCTGCCCGATGCCGATCGGCCGTTCGCCGAGGACACAGAGCATGCGGCCTACGATCCCGTACTCGCCAACCGCTACTGGCAGGTGCTCAGCCAAGTGGCTTTGGTGCTGGAGGAGTTCGCAGCCGGCTTTTCGGGAAAGGCCAGCCCCGTACACCACTTCTGGCACACCTTCGACATCGCCCACAGCCGGTTCTCCGGGCGTCACATCGACCAGCCGCCGAAAATCGATCCCGTAACACGGGAGGCGTACTCCCGAGAGCTGATCAGCTTCGGGTTCTGGTTCGGTGACGATACGTTCGCCAAGCCCGCCTTCTACTCCTACACCTTCCCCGAGCCCGCGGAACTGACCGGGGAGCCGCTCACGCCCGCTGCGGCACACTGGGTTGCACGCAATGACAACCACCTGGCCGTGCTCCCCTACGACTCCGCCCGCGCCGAGAGCGATCCTCGTTCCGCCGTACTCGCCTTCTACGAGAGCGCGTACCGGGCCGGAGCCCGACGTGCCGGCTGGGACACCGCCCAGTTCGCCTCACCCGGCGGAATTACGGACCCTCAACTGCCGGTCCCCCGTGTGTGAACGCCGGGGCGCCGTGCAGGACACCCGCACCATAGTGGCCCCGGCACGGCGTCCACCGTGCCGGGGCCCGGGCGTCAGCCGCACCTACGGCCGCTGTTGATGCAGCCCACTGCCTTCCTCATCAGCGACGAGGACATCACGTTGATGAAGTCACCGTGGTCCGTCACCGGCTTGTGCAACTGCTCGGGGAAACTGTCGACGGCGAACACCGAGCCGGGCGCAATCTTGTACGTGATCCGCTGGACCAACTGAGGGATGGCCCGGAATCCCTTGGGGCAGGCGCCGTTGGGGCCCGCGAAGGCCACATGCGTGCGGTGGTTCGCACTGTCGGTGTTGCTGCCGTCCCAACAGCTCTGGAAGTTGAACGTACGCACCACATTGCTGCCTCGCGGGCACAGTGGGTACTTGTCCTTCAGCTGCCGGTTCTCGAAGCCGGTGCAGCTCCAGGAGGCGTTGGCGTTGGCTGTCCCGTTGGTGAACGCCTTGGCATCACCGGTGATGATGCGCAGGAACGTGGGCATCGCGGTGACTTTGCTGACGGGGCTGCCGCGGAAGGTCAGTTGCGCCGAAGCAGGCTGGAGAATGCGTCCGACATTGCCGTCCTTTCCTCCACCGGGGAGGTCCGCGTCGCCCTCGATCTTCCCGTTGCGCAGGCGCAGGACCGGCCAGTAGTGGGTGGAGCGGTCACCGTTGGTGCACGTCGTGCCCGCGGCGGCGAGGTCGTCATTGGTGGCGAAGGCGTCGGTCTCAAGGTTCCCGACGTAGTCGTGCATGTGGTGGGCACCGTTGCTCACACCGGGGGCGACGATGACGTTGTCGGGGTTGAAGTGCTTGTTCTCGTTGCGCCCGCAGCGCGACTGGAACGTACCGCGGGAGGCGTTGCGCTGCAGGCGGGGAGTGGCGACATTGGGGCGCACCTTGCGGATGTCCACGAAGTCCGACCTTTGGGGACCGGTCTGCGCCGGACTGCCGCCGGCCGGAGCGGAGGCGCCCGGGGCGGGAGGGTTCGCAGCTGCGGCGTCGGGGGCGGCCGCGGATGCCGAAGCCGAGGCGGGGGCCACAGCGTCCTGTTTGACCGTGCAGGATGCCAGCGATTCCAGCTGCTGCGGACGGTTCGCCACCCGGTCGATCTCGGCGGCGATGCGGTCCAGTGTGAGGCGGCGCTGGGACGACAGCGGGTCCAGCACTCGTGTGCGCACCCACTTCTGGTCAGCCTTCCCACCGGCTGATGCGAGCTGCCCATAAGCATCCGCGACCTGGGTGTCCAGCTGCGCCAGCTCGTTGTCCACCGTAGGCCGCGCCTGCTGCGGCACTTGCGACAGACGGACTGCGACGTCCGGACAATTGATGGTCATCGGAGCCGCCGCGGCCCACTGCCGGCGCGCGGGTTCCCGGGCCGCAGAGGCGTTGTTGTCCGTCATCAGGAGAGCTCCGCCCCCCACAGCCATTGCTGCCACAGCGGCGACTGTCATGCCGATCCATCTGGACCGCTTGTGTCTCTGCCCGTACCTCACAGGCTCGCCCCTCTTTGGTTTCGTCACACCGGGGACTTCATGCCCCTCGGCCGGGTCAGCCGTGCCTGCACCCGCTCGGGCACGAAACACAGCACAACGCAGTGAGATACGGAAACCAGGGCTGTTCTACTCAGCAGAGAATCAGCAGAAAAATCTGACGCGGCTGCCGGGCGGCACCTTCACGGACCTCGCTCGGGTCCGTGCGAAGCAAAGCCCTGGTCGGCCGCCCAACAGGACCTCGCCCAGTGGCGGGCGGAGCTGCGGTTCCCTGACGCCGCAACGCAGCGGGACGGCACTGTCAGGCAGCGAACCCGATGTTGGTGACGTAGTCGTTCTGGCCCCATTGGGATCCGAGGTCGACGATCTGGTCGATCCAGGCGTGGTCCAAGGCTCGGTCGTCGTTCGCGGCCCAGGCCTCGACGATGCGGTCCCAGGCCGGACGTTGAAAGTGCGGTACTCCACCACTCGCTGGTGCGGGCGGGGAACTTGGGACCGGTTGAGCGGGCGCAGCTCGACCCGGGTGCCGCATCCAAGCCCGCAGTGTGAACTCAGTAGCGCTCGACCGTCGACGCCCCTCCATACTTGGAGCCGGACAGACCAAGCGTCGCGTCGTATGCCTTCTCGTGATCGCCGTTGCTGTCGTGCGCCTCGATGGCGTCCGAAACCGCTTCACGCAGCGCCTTGTCATCCTTGTTCATGCCGACGCCGTAGGGCTCCTCGGTGAACGGACTACCGACGACCCTCAGCTTGTCCGGGCGCTGGGCGGCGTAGCCCATGAGGATGGCGTCGTCCGTGGTGACGGCATCGACCTCTTCGTCGAGCAGCTTCACAACGCACTCGTTGTACTTGGACGTCTCGACGGTCGTGGTGTTGTACTCGGGCTTCTTGATCTCCCGGAGCGCGGTCGAGCCCTTGACCGAGCAGACCGTTTTGCCCTGCAGAGAGAACGGACCACTGATCGTTCTGTCGTTCTTGCGGACCAGGAGGTCGGCACCCGCCGTGTAGTACGGGCCGGCGAATCCCACTCGCTTCTTGCGTTCGTCGTTGATCGTGTACGTGCCGATGTACAGGTCGACGGCGCCACTGGAGATGGCGGCCTCGCGATTCTTGGTGTCGACCGTTTTGAACTCGATCATCTCGGGCGAGAACCCCAGGTCGGCGGCGACCATCTTGGCGATCTCGATATCGAAGCCGGACCGCTTGCCGTCCGCGTCCTGGAAGCCGAGGTAAGGCTGATCGTTCTTGGCACCGATGACGAGCTTGCCGGCCGCCCGGGCCTTCCGCAGGGTCGGGGAGTCGATCTTGACGTCCTTGGCAACCGTGTACGTGGGCAGCTTCGGCTGGTCCCAGCCGCCGGAGCTGGCGGCGGCCTTGTCAGCGGCACTGCCGGAGTCCCCGGAACAGGCTGTTGCGCCGAGGGCGACCGCAAGCACAGCGATCGCCGCAGCTGCGGCGGACGTGCAGGGCTTCATGGTGAAACATCCTTATATCAACGAATTGAGCAGATTGGGCGGTTGGGGACGTTGGGGGCGTCGCCGCAGGGAGTCGCGCGTCAGGAGTGCAGGATCTTCACAGGAGGTCCTTGCCCAGTCGCTGCGCGGGTTGTTGCGGAACTCATCCGGCGCGGCCGCTTCGACGATCCTGCCATCGGCCGCGAACACGAATCGGTTCGCGGCAGGCTGCGCGAAGCCCGTCCCGAAACGAGAGTCATGCCGGCATCGACGCGCAGCCGAGCCGACTCCTCGCTCTCCTGACTAACGGTTTCCCGCCGATCGAAGCCAGGTCGGCCCGCAGCAAGGACGGCGCCCCCGGCCACCGAAGTGCCCGTCATTCGGCTCTTTACTCCGTCCTTTTCGTTGGGGAGGACAATAGGGACACGACCATCTCGCCGTCACTACATCTGAGCGGAATTTGAGCATCACGGTCCGGCCACGTGTCCATCTCGGTCCGGTCGTGGCCGGCTGCCCCACCACTCCGGTGTCAGCGACACCGCCCAGGAGCGCTGGTTCGCGCCCGGTCGGCGCCGGTGCCGGCCCGCCCGCGATGAGCGCACACGTGCTTGACGGAACACCGCCATAATGCTCGGATGACTGTCGCCTCCTCCCCCTCCTCTTCTGCACCGGTACAACGCACCCGCGTCGTCATCGTGGGCGCGGGACCCGCCGGTCTCACAGTCGCCAACATCCTGCGAGCCGCCGCCGTCGACTGCGTACTGCTGGAAACGGAGAGCAGAGAGTTCATCGAGCAGCGGCCCCGCGCGGGCTTCATCGAGGAGTGGGCGGTGCGGGCCCTCGAACGGCGCGGGCTGGCCAACCGTTTGCTGGTACATGCGCAGGCGCACAGCGAGTGCGAATTCCGGTTCGCGGGAGAGCGTCACAGGTTCCGGTACGGCGAGCTGTCGGGACACCGCCACTTCGTCTATCCACAGCCGCTGTTGGTGACAGATCTGGTGCGCAAGTACGCGGACGACGCGGACGGCGACGTCCGCTTCGGCGTACGCGATGTGGAACTGCACGCCATCGACACGGATCGGCCATCGGTCTCCTATACGGACCCGGAGACGGGCGAGCGCCGGCGCATCGACTGCGATGTCATCGCGGGCTGCGACGGCGCACGCGGCGTGAGCCGCGCGTGCATGCCGCCGGAACACACCACCGTCGCCCGGAATGACTACGGTGTCGGCTGGCTGGCTCTCCTCGCCGAGGCGCCGCCGTCCTGTGACTCCGTCGTCTTCGGCGTCCATCCGCGCGGCTTCGCCGCCCATATGGCCCGAAGCCCCCGGGTAACCCGCTACTACCTCGAGTGCCCGCCCGGCGACGACCCGGAGAACTGGCCTCACGAGCGGGTGTGGTCCGAGCTCCGCGACCGGCTGTCGGCGGACGGGGCCCGGCCGCTCGCCGAGGGACGGCTGATCGAGAAGCGGGTGCTGGACATGCACAACTACGTCGTGGAGCCGATGGCATACGGACGGCTGTATCTGGCGGGCGACGCGGCCCACCTCGCGGCGCCGATCGCCGCGAAAGGCATGAACCTCGCGCTGCACGATGCGCTGCTGCTCGGTGACGCGCTCGTCGCGTACTTCGGCAAGCGCGACGACAGCGGGCTGAGCGGCTACTCGGACGCCTGCCTGCGGCGTGTGTGGCAGTACCAGGAGTTCTCGCAGTGGCTCTCCGAGGTGCTGCACGGAGCATCGTCGGGCGACCCCTTCCGTGCGGGCTCCGCCGCTGCCCGGCTGCGGCGCATCTTCGGCTCGCCGGCCGCCGCAGCCACTTTCGCCGAGTTGTACATCGGCAAGGACACCGACTACTGACCTGCACCGGCCGGGGCGGTTGCCTCCCGTGCTCGAAGTCGTCCTTCGAGCACAGCCGACTCAGCGCACCACCGCTTCTTCCACCAGCAGCCTTGCGGCGGCCGCGATCGACTCCGCGTCTATTCCGGACGCGTGCAGTTGCTCCTCCGGCGTGGCCGACGCGGGCATGTTCTGGACGGCGAGCCGTACCAGTCGCGGTGCGGGGCGGCCGTCCGAGAAGACTGCCGCCACCGCGTCACCGAGGCCGCCCTCGGGGCGGTGGTCCTCCACCGTCAGCAGACAGCCGGTCTCGTCGGCCGCGTTCCACAGGGTCTCCGTGTCGACGGGCTTGACGGAGTAGAGATCGACGACGCGCACACCGATGTTCTCCCTCTCCAGCAGCTCGGCCGCCGCGAGCGCCTCATGGACCGTCACGCCGGCGGCGACGACGGTGAGGCGGTCCCGCTCCCCCGTGCGCAGCACCTTGGAACCGCCCACCGGAAACTCCTCGTCCGGACCGTAGACAACCGGCATCTCGCCCCTGCTGGTACGCAGATAGCTCACATTCGGCAGATCGGCCATGGCCTCGACGAGCCGGGCTGTCTGGTTGCCGTCGCACGGGTACAGCACCGTGCTGCCGTGCACGGCACGGAACATCGCCAGGTCCTCGAGACCCATCTGGGACGGCCCGTCCTGGCCGATCGCGACCCCCGCGTGCGAGCCGACGAGATTGATCGAGGCGCGGCTGACGGCTGCCATCCGTATGAAGTCATGGGCGCGGGTCAGGAACGCCGCGAAGGTGGAGGCGTACGGGACGTATCCCCGTGCCTGCATCCCCACGGCCGTCGCTACGAGCTGCTGCTCGGCGATGTAGCACTCGAAGTAGCGGCTCGGGTGCGCCTTCCCGAAGTATTCGGTGCGCGTCGAGTCGCCGACCTCCCCGTCGAGCGCGACGATGTCGCCGCGCGCCGAGCCGAGTGCGGCGAGCGCCTGTCCGTACGCGGTGCGGGTGGCGACCGAGTCGCCGATGTCGAAGCGCGGCGGGGGAAGAAGCACGCCGCGGGCTCCGGCGAGCACCCGTGCCGCGGGAGGGGACTGGACCTCCACCCGGATGAAGCGCGGCCCGCCGAGTTCCTCGATGGCCTCCTCCGCGTCGGGCAGCGGTTTGCCGTGCATGCCCTCCCGGTCCTCGACGGCGGAGACGCCTCGCCCCTTGTGGGTGCGGGCGATGATCGCGGTGGGCCGCCGGAAGGTGGAGCGGGCCTCCGCCAGCGCCGCGTCGACGGCCGCGACATCGTGCCCGTCGATCTCGATGGTGTGCCAGCCGAAGGCCTCGAGCCGCCGCGCGTACGCGTCGAGGTCCCACTCGTGGCGCGTGGGACCGCGCTGGCCCAGCCGGTTCACATCGATGAGCAGCGTCAGATTGTCGAGACCCTCGTACGCCGCGTGCTCGACGGCCTCCCACACGGACCCCTCGGCCATCTCGCTGTCGCCCGACAGCACCCACACCCGGTAGGGGATCTGGTCGAGTTTCTTGCCCGCCAGGGCCATGCCGACGCCGACCGGGAGCCCCTGCCCGAGAGAGCCGGTGGCTACGTCGACCCAGGGCAGCCGGGGCGTCGGATGGCCTTCGAGGCGGCTGTCGAGACGCCGGAAGGTGAGCAGTTCTTCGTCGTCGACGACGCCCGCCGCCCGGTAGAGGGCGTACAGGAGCGGCGACGCGTGCCCCTTGGAGAAGATCAGCCGGTCGTTGCCGGGGTGCTCCGGCCGGTCGAAGTCGTAGTGCAGATGGTTGGCCAGCAGGACACCGGCCAGGTCCGCGGCGGACATGGAGGACGTCGGATGCCCGGAACCTGCCGCGTCGGAGGCGCGGACGGCGTCCACGCGCAACTGCTGGCCCAGTTCCGTCAGTAGTTCGGTACGCATGTCACTCCTCCTTGACGGTGGGACCCGGGACCCGGGCGAATCCGCACCGGGATCTGCCATGCCCGGGCCCCTCAGGCGTGGGGACGGGGAACAGCGGACCGCGGGCGGGGACCGCCGTCCGCGCCCGGAGCCGCTTTTGTCCATTCGTCCCATGGCCGCTCGGCCGATTCGTCGAGTCCCCTTCCCGGACACCGCCAAACATGCCGTTGCGTTTCGAGGTACTCCGGCGCGCAGCGTGAGGAGGGCTGCACGGCGTCGCGGCTCGCGAGTCCCCCGCCTCCGGGGCAGGATGAGGTACGCAACCGATTCCCTTTACTCCGCGTGACGCGCCGAGAACCATTCGACCGGGACACCGAGTGTGATGGACAAGGAAACGAAAGCGGCCAAGTCCGCAGCTGCAACCTCGAGCGCCGCCGTGTTCGGCGCGCCCTGCTGGGTCAGTCTCATGGCCCGCGACCTGAAGGCTGCCCAAGATTTCTACGGCGCGGTCCTCGGGTGGCGCTTCCGCAAGGGCAAGCTGGGTGACCAGTTCAGCGTCGCCTTCCACGAGGGCGAACTGGTCGCAGGCATCGGAGCCCTCGCACCTCAGCTGCAGGTCCCCGTCGCGTGGACCCCGTACTTCGCCGTCACGGATACGGATGAGGCAGCGGCACGTATCCGGGAGCGCAGCGGCACCGTCGCGGTCGGTCCGCTCACCTTCTCGCTGGGGCGCGGAGCCCTGGCATCCGACCGGGACGGCGCCGTTTTCGGCATCTGGGAAGGCGAACTCATCCCCGACTGGCACAGCTGGCGCAAGACCACACCCACCTGGCTGAGGCTGCGGACCCGGAACGCATTCGAGGCCGCCATCTTCTACGGAGAAGTCCTCGAGTGGGCGTGCGGGCGCCCTGGCTGCTGCGAGGTCAGCTACGAGGAGGAAGAGGTCGTCCTGCACTGCGACGGGCACGTTCTCGCGCGGCTCAGCTCCGGTGCGGCCGAAGCCGTGCCGGATCCCATGATCCAGCCCCGCTGGCACATCCACTTTCCGGTCAAGGACGTGGACGCCACCACCGAGGCGGCCGTCAAAAACGGCGGCTTCGTAGTGGTCCGGCAATCCACACCCCATGGACCCGAGACGACGCTCTGCGATGCCGACGGCGCGCTGTTCACGGTCACCAGCCGTTTCCTCGACTGACGTTCCCCGCATGGCCGTCGCACGGCGCGCCTGGTCACCGCAGCAGAAGGCGCCGGCAGCGGATGAGCCCCCCTGTCCGGCGCCTCCGTTCCCCGTTACGCAGGGAATATGCTGACGGGCCCTGTGCCCTGACAGCAGCCTTACGGCCGCGACACGGCGTTCACGACTTCCCGAGCAGTGGCGTACGCCCCCTGCGCCGGCAGTCCGTTCACCAGATCGATCAGTCGGTCCGGGGCGTGCCGCTCACTCAGAATGTGTACCAGGTCCCCACGCGTCGCCGGGAAAGCGGCGCGGCCGAGGTAACGGGCCAGCTCAACCCTCAACTGGTCATCGGCGCCCACAGACCCCACCGCAGGCACGGGGCCGGACGCGATCTCCGGGTCGTCATCGGCACCCGGCTCCGGGTCATGCCACTCTTCTACCCGGGTGGGGTGTCCTGAACGGAGCAGTCCCTGCAATTCGTGCTTCATCTCGTCGTCCTTGCGGACGCTGAGGCGGTCGCTGCCTCGCTGCATTTCTCCTCCTCGCTCGTGGGGACTGGGCACGTACCCGATCCGTTCTCCCTGACACAGGCAGGGAGAGTCGGAAATGCACGAGGTGCTGGACCCCGGTCAACGAGACGCGCTGCGCCGCGACCGCTTGTCATGCGCCCATCGGCGTATGGCGAAGAGCTGCGGGTGTCGTTCGTGCTGCTCGCGTGAGGCACGGTCCAGTTCCTCCATCAGTCGCCGGGAGCGATGGGCAATGTCCAGCTCTGCCAGGATCCGGTCGATCTCCGTGAGCAGCGCGCCGTAGAGCTGCCAGTCGCGCGGTTGCCGTTTGACGCCCTCGAGCAGCAGTTCCGCAGCCTTCTCGCGGGCCGCGGCGGCCGCGGCGAGCTCACCGGCCAGCCGGGACTCCGCCGCGTCGGCGCTCTCGCTCACCTGCGTGGTCACCAGGACGGCGAAGCTGACGATGGCGTCGGCGACGTGGGACAGCAGCTCCTCGAGGGCGAGCCCCTCCTCCGGCGGAAACAGGTCTTCCTCGCTGCGCTCCTTGGCGAGGTCGGTCATCGTGCGGGCAAGTACCCGCAGAACCACCGCACAGATCTCCAGGGTATCGAGCCCGGTACGCAGCACCACTCGACGCAGCAGTCCTTCCTTGACCCGCGGATTGAGCCGGAGGCTGTCCTCCGCCTGGCGCAGCGCCGCGTCGACCTCCGCGATGTCGTGATCGAGGCGTCGTGCCTCATGGAGGCGGGCGGCGGCGCGCTCCACAGGAGTGGGGCTGGTCAGCTCCTCCCCGATGCGGAGAAGCAGCCGGCGCATCCGCCGGGCCAGGTCCTGGATGGAGTCACCGGCCGGCCCCACCCAGACGGGAGGCACGAGCAGAACGTTGAACAGGAGGCCAACCCCCGCACCGATCAGTGTCTCCATCACACGGTCCCATGCGGTGTACGCAACCCGGCTCACACCGAGCACGAGCATCGCGCTGATCGCGACCTCGGGGACGAACTCACCGACACGCACCACGCGCCCCACCACCAGGGAAGCCAGGATGATCAGGCCCAGGCTCCACCACGTCAGGCCGACGAGAGCGCTGAAGCCGCTGGCGATCAGAACGCCGACGATCACAGAGTTCACTCGGCGGATGCCGGTGGTGAGAGTGGAGTAGAGGGTCACCTGGACAACGAGGAGCGCGGTAAGGGGAGCGGTGAGCGGAGCGGGTTCGCTGGTCAGCCACAGGGCTGCGACGTAGGCGAGAGTCGCGGCCGCCGTCGAACGCAACGTCTGGACGACGGCGACTTCCCTGCGCTTGCTGACGAGCTCGGCAATCGGCGCTCTTACTGAACTAAGAAGATCAGACACCCCTTGGTTCTTCCCGCGCTCGAGCAGGCCAGACGAAATCCAGCTGTATGGCCCGCTAGCGAGGTGCGCGCCTCCGCGGCGCTGCCCCTTCCTCCGCGGGCCCGTGCTTCCGCCGGCCTCGCGCGACGTAGCGTTCCGCAGCGACGACGGCTTCTCTGGCCGTGCGCTCACCCATCAGCACACACAGGGTGTAGGCGGTGTCCTCGAAGCGCATGCGCGCTTCACCGTCGTGGGGGGCAGCCAGAAAACGGTGCTCATGTGCCCGGTAGCGGGCCATCAGTCCGGTGATGACAGCGAGGTCAGGCAACAACATCAGTGCCCTCCTTGAGTGAAAGCACCAGCGGGTGCGCACCCAGCGGTCCGGGCCAGTGTTACCCGCAGCGGCGACCACCGCCATTCGTGTGACTACTCTCAGCGATCATCGCAGGTCAGAACCAGCTCTGGTCTCGTTTGGCCCGGCCCGGCGGTGCTGGCCCGCACTGTCCGTCCAGCCCTGGTCGGCGCGGGCCCGCAGCAGGTACCCGGCCTTCTCCTGCGGCGGCAGCCGGTCGGAGTACGTCCCGTACAGGGCCTTGTGTGCCTTGCTGATGACGTCGTTCCGGCCGGTGTCCCGGTCCTCCCCGAGCAGATACGCGATGAGGTCGCTGCCGGGCCGTCCGAGCGCTCGATGGATGTCGTACACAGCCACCCGGTGCCCGGCCTGCCGGAAGGCACTGGCAACTGTCGCTCTCCGGAAGGCACGGCATCGCACCGGCCTCTGCTCTCATCACCTGGGGAGCAGCGGCCCCAGCGGCCCCAGGTCGATGTTGAGATCCTCGGGCTCAAGTCCGAACTTCTCCCTCAGCAGGTCCATCCGGTCCTCGAGCAGCATCAGGGTGAGCCCGATGCGCTCCTCCTGGTCCTCCGTCAGATCCCCCACGTCCACGCGACGCAATGCCTGCCGCTCCATGAGCTGACGCAAGAGCTCCACCACTGTCAGAACCAGCTTCGCCAGATCACGTTCGACGGTGTCGGGATCCAGCTCGACCCTGCGCTTGCCACTCATACGGGCTCCTCCCAGGGGGATGGGACCCGGGCGTTCACCGAGCTGACCAGCGCCTTGAGGTCGATACGTACGAGATCGACGTCGGCAATCCGCAGGGTGACGTCGCCGGCGATCACGACACCGCCCCCGAGCAGTCTGTCGAGCAGGTCTACCAGCGCGATCTCGCGATGGGCCGGCGGCGCCGGTGCGGTCATCGGTCCCCCTCCTCGCCCGTGAAGGAATACGGGGCCCACGGGCCGGTCAACTCCACACGTATGCCCGGCTCTTGCGGCCGCAGCTCGTCCAGGCCCTCGACGAATGCCGCGCTCTCCTCCCGCGGAACGAGATAGGCGGCGTTGAGGACATTGTGTCCAGCGGCCCCGGAGAGCTGTGCCTGCTGCGGGCGGTGCAGCCTGTCCGCCTCCGCATGACGGGACAGCTCCTCGTGCAGTCGCCGCGACACCGCGTCGGCACGCTCCCAGATTCCTTCGCCGGCTCGGCGCTCCAGAAGGCGCCTGCGGAGGTAGTCGCGGCCGGTCGATCTGGGGGCAGGTGCGGAAGCAGGTGCGGGGGCCTCTTTTGAGGGTTCCGGCGTTTCCGCGTACACCTTGACACCCCATTCGACGCGTCCGTCGAGCCTGTCCAGGGTGCGTACGAACCGGTCGTGATCCGAATCGAGCAGTCGTCGCACGCCGTCGTCGTCCCGGCAGACGGTGGCGAGCCGCAGCGGCAGCGGACAGCTCAGCGAGGTGAGCGCGGCGACCACGGCCTGGTGGGCGTGGGCGGTCTCGGTCAGCCAGTCGAGCTCTTCGAGATGGGCGCGGAGCGGAATCTCGTTGAAGTCGTCGGCGGGCACCGCGGATACGACAGCGACCAGGTCGTCGTGGTGCAGTACATACGGTCGCGTGGCCGCCACCCCGCGGAGCTCTTCGGCCAGCGGCCCGTCGAAGGGACGGGTCACGGCGTACACATAGCGCAGCTCGTTCATGCCGACTCCTTGCGGTCCTCACCTGTTCGATCGGACGATTCGAGTTCCGCGATACGGCGCTGCAATCGCTCGTTCTCCTCCGCCAGTTCGCGGCGACGGGCACCGGAGGAGAGCGCGGGGTCGTCCTCCCACCAGTCGATTCCCATTTCCTTGGCCTTGTCGACGGAGGCGACGATCAGGCGGAGTTTGATCGTCAGAAGCTCGATGTCCAGGAGATTGATGCGGATGTCGCCCGCGATCACGATTCCCTTGTCGAGCACGCGCTCAAGGATGTCGGCGAGATTCGCGCCGCTGGAACCGCCATAGGGATCTGGGAGCCTGCTTGCCGTGGTCATCGGCGGCCGCCGTTGCCGGTCCGGGCGGACACGGCCTCGTCTTCTTCCTCGGCCATGCCCTGGTCCTTGTCGTCGGCCTCGTCGTCGGTCTCGTATTCGTACTCCTCTTCCGGCTCCTCCTCCGCTGCGTCCTCCGCGTCGTCCTCGTACAGGTCCGCCTCGTCCGGCTCGCCCTGCTCGTCCGGCTCATCGGGTACGGCCTCGTCGTCGGGGCGCACCACCTCGCCGTCCCGGATCTCGCCCCGCCACCCGTCTTCCGCCTCACCGCGCAGCGAAATATGGCGGGCGAAGTTCTTCAGATCGAGCCGGGCGCGCCGGCCCTGGGCACGCCAGATGTTGCCCGTCTTCTCGAACAGCCCCTTGGGGTAGTACTCCAGGACAAGCAGCACCCGGGTCAGGTTCTCGCCCAATGGATGGAAGGTGACGACACCGTTCGCGCTTCCTTTGGCGCCCTGCGACGTCCACTGGATGCGGGTGTCCGGTATCTGCTCGGTGATGTGGGCCTGCCAGCTACGGCTCGACCAGAAGACCTTCAACTGCCAGTCCGATGTCACGTCGTCGGCGATGCTCACGCTCTTGACGCCCTTGGTGAACGTGGAGAAGTCCTGGAAAAGTGACCACTGGTCGTAGGCCTCGCGTACCGGGACTCCGACATCGACGGTCTCCATGATGACGACCGGTTTGCTCCCTCCCCTGGCCTTCTTGCGCTTTCCGCCGAAGCCCTTGAGGGTCTGGGTGAGATTCGCCTTGATCCGCGAGGCCCCCAGTTCGACTGCGCTGCGGAGCGGGCCCTTGCCCTGGGCGGCCTTGCGGCCGCCTTCCAGGGCCAGCTTGGCGAGGCCGGGGCTGTGGCCCTCCGCGATGTCGTTGAGCTTGACCGTGGTACGGCCGAGGGTGCGGCCGACCGCCGTCATCTTCCGCTGGGCCTGCACGGCCAGATAACTCTGCAGCTCCTCTTTCAGTCTCTGAGCAGCGGGGTTGTCTGCGCTCAGCAGGCTCTGTTTCTCAGCCACTGCTACGGCCTCCCCTCGAGGTTGCCTTCTTGGCAGCAGCCTGCTTTGTGGTGCGCCGGCCGGTCCCGGCCGCCTTCTTGGCCGGGCTCCTGCGTGTGGGCGCTGTCTTCTTCGCCGTCTTCTTCGCCGGTTCTTCCGCCTTGGCCCGTTCCTGAGGCTCCCGCTTCTCCTCGTCCTCCTCCAGGTCCTGATCGGCCTCGTCCTCACCATGCACATCGGAGTCAGCGTCGTAGATTCGGTCCTGCACGCTCAACGTCCGCTCGTGCAGCCGGTCGGCCATTCCTTCGAGCTGCCGGTTGACCAGCGCTCCGGTCGCCGCCCTGCCCACCCCGCGCAGGTCCTCCCGCAGTTGGTCGCCGATCGCCTTGAACTGCGGGTTGCTCTGCAGCTGTTGGGTAACGAGGTCGCCGAGCGCTCTCGGACTCAATTGCAGCCGCTTGCCGGCCACCATCGTGCCGATGGCGAATGCCAGCTTCGCCTTTTTGGTGCGCCCGAGCACATACCCGGCGCCCACGGCGAGGCCCATCACCAGCCGGTTGTTCAAGCTGTTCATTGCTTCTGCTCTCTGTTCTGCATGATCTGCAGCCGCTCGAGGAGTTCGTCCTCGCGGCGGTCGAATTCGGCCTCGTCGATATCGCCCGCATCAAACTGCTCTGCGAGACGGGCGAGTTCGCCCTGTATGGCCGACGGGTCGTAGTACTGCCGTTCCGCCTCGTCCACGACCTGCTGCAGCACCCAGGCGGTGCCACGCAGGGGTGCGGCAGGCAGCAGCAAAAGTTCTCCGAGCAGCCCCATCGCTCACTCCACGAAGCTGTACGGAGGAAGGGGCCCGGTCACGGTCAGTGCCAGGTGTGGCTGTTGCAGGCGCAGCTCGTCGACGGCGTTCAGGAATTCGGCACCGCGTTCGCGAATCACGAGGAAGGAGAGGTTCGTCAGCCATCCGGTGCTCTGCGGTCCGGCGCTCACTTCCTCGGTCGATCCTTCGAGCGTCGCCCGCACCAGATCGGCGTCCAGGGCCTCGCGCAGCTGCACGGCGGCCGCGATGCGCTCGCCGAGCTGTACCTTCTGCTCTTGCGAACCGCCCTCGGCGGTTCGGCCGGCCTCAGCCATGGCCCGCAGTCCGGGGTCGTCGGCGAGCACCCGGTGCAGGACAGCGTCTTCGTCGTGTGTTGCCTTGACGTTGTACTCGGCCTTGCCGTCCAGTGCGCGCAGCCGGTCCAGGTAGTGGTCCTCACGTTCGGCGAGCACGGCTGTCAGTGTCTCGTCGTCCGGCGAGATGCCACCGAAGCGCAGGGGCAGTACGGTGCCCTCCTCGCCCGCCTCGCGCAGCACGTTCTGATGCGCCAGCAGATCGCGCCGCTTGGGCTTCAGGTCTTCGGGCGCATCGCTGACCAGAGCCAGGAGCTTGCCCTGCCTCAGGGCGCGTACGGGCCGCGGCGGGTTGCCCACCCCGGTCGCCGTCTCCGGGAGGCTCGGGTGCGAGCTCCGTGCGATGCCATAGACGTACGTACTCACTCCGTCTCCTCCTTCTTTGCGCGGGACGTCGTGCGCCTGGTGCGCGGCCTGGATTCGGCCTTCTCCTCATCACGGCCCTGCCGGAACGAGTCCGAGATCTTCTCCGCGGCGCCTTCCAGCACGCCTTTGGACTTGCCGCGCGCTCCGGACTCCGTGATCTCTCCGACCAAGTCGGGCAGACCCGGGTCCTTGCGCGGCCCGGCCTCGAGGTCGAGCCGGTTGCACGCCTCCGCGAAGCGCAGATACGTGTCGACGCTGGCGACCACGATCCGGATATCGATCTTCAGGATCTCGATTCCTACGAGGGAGACCCGTATGAAGGCGTCAATGACGAGCCCACGGTCGAGTACGAGTTCCAGGACGTCGTAGAGGCCACTGCTGCCTCCACCCCTGCTTTGCTGTGCCGGCACAACGGTCATCGGTGCCAGCCTCCTTTCTCGGTTGTCGGTTCTCGGCGCTGTCGGGTTCTCGGCTGTCGGTCGGGTGCGCGGCGTACCTGCTATCTGGGGTCGGCCCTGCCGCGCTCGTAGCGGCGAACGCGTCGGTAGCCGGTCAGCTCGCCCTGGGCGTCGAGGGTCACCTCGTACGTCGCCAGGAGGCTTGTCGTCGCGGGGACGCGGGCCAGTTCGAGCACCTCGACCTCCAACGACCAGCCGTCCTCGGTCTGGACGAACGACGAGACCGATTCGACCTCCATGCCGGTGAGTTCCGTCAGCTGGGCACGCGCCTGGCGCAGCAGCTCCATCGGGCCCGGCCTGTCCGCCGCATTCCCGTTCCTCTTCGGTGTGTTCTCTGATTTCGGGGTGTTCTCTGATGTATTCGCCATGGCTCCTCCCTGCTGCGGGTTGCACGTCTGGGCAACTTCAAACATCAACTCGCGAGGAATGGTGCCGAATTGGCGATGGCGAAAATGTTTGGAGGCTGGCCGGGAAGGGAGAGGGAACCCGGAGCACAGTTCCCAGGAAATGGCATGGAGCTCATCGCCGTGCTCGTTCCGATGGCGATGCTGGGCATCGGCCTGGCACTCGGCCGCCTTGAAGAACTGCTGCTGCCACCGCAGGAGGCGGCGAGCGTCGAGTACGCGACCGGCCGCCGCGTGGGGCCGCCCGGCGTGCTCTCGCTTGTCGAAGGGGCGACAGTGGAAGGAGCGGCCGGCCACCGCCAGTGACGCGGGTAGTGCCCCGCGCCCGGCTCCGAGGTGGCCGTCACGGTGCGAAGGAGCCGAGATGCACCCCGTGGAGGCGCTGGAACGGATCGCGTTCCTGCTGGAGCGCTCCCTCGCCGAGACCTACCGGGTCCGCGCCTTTCGCACCGCAGCCGCCGTCCTGGCTCAGATGCCCGATGACGAGATCCGCCGACGCGCGGAGGCGGGGTCACTTGAAGCCGTCAAGGGCATCGGCCCGAAGACGGCGGGTGTCGTACGTGAGGCGCTGTCTCAAGAGGTACCGCGCTACCTTCAGCGGCTGGAGGACGAGGCGTCCAGGCCGCTTGCCGAGGGCGGGACAGGGCTGCGTTCCCTGCTGCGGGGCGACTGCCATCTGCATTCGGACTGGTCGGACGGTGGCAGCCCCATCGAGGCGATGGGGCGGGCGGCGATCGCCCTGGGCCACGAGTGGGCCGCTCTCACCGACCACTCTCCGCGGCTGACCGTCGCGAAAGGGCTGTCCGCCGAGCGGCTGCGTGAGCAGTTGGAGGTCGTGGCGGAGCTCAACAGGCGGTGGCCCCCCTTCCGGCTGCTGACCGGCATCGAGTGCGACATCCTGTCGGACGGCTCCCTCGACCAGGAGCCGGAGCTGCTGGATCAGCTGGATCTCGTGGTCGTCTCGGTCCACTCGGAGCTGCGCATGGAGTCGGCGGCAATGACACGGCGGCTGGTCAAGGCGGTTCAGAACCCCTTGGCCGATGTGTTGGGCCACTGCACGGGCCGACTCGTCTCGGACAAGAAACGACCCGAGTCACAGTTCGACGCGGAAGAGGTCTTCGCGGCCTGCGCCGCCCACGGCACAGCCGTGGAGATCAACAGCCGGCCCGAGCGACGGGATCCCCCCAAACGCCTGCTGCGCCGAGCGGTGGCTGCCGGAACCTTCTTCGCCGTCGACACGGACGCACACGCCCCGGGGCAGCTCGACTGGCAGATCATCGGCTGTGCCCGGGCCGAGGAGTGCGAGGTGCCCGCGGACCGAGTGATCAATACCTGGAACGCGGCTGACCTGCTCGACTGGACCGGGTCCCGCGTGGGCCCGGCCTCCTGACCGGAAGCCGTCGAGAACGTCGGGCACGAAGTCGGCCGACCCCGCAGGTGCGCGGCTCGGCAGTCTCTGTTTCAGACCGGCCACGGCCGAGGGCCGCGGTCGGCGTCGACTCCCCGGCGACCCGGCGACCGAGCGCGACCTGCTTTACCACCCGGGTGACGTGGCAGCGGCGCCGACCCCAACGAGTGACCGTGCCGACGCCGTGCGTGAGCGAAGTGGGACAGGGATATTCTGCCGGTATGCCCCTACTGGACCGGGACGCTGAGTGTGATGGACAAGGAAACGACACCGGCGGCGTCTGACACGACGTCGAGCCACGATGTGTATGGCGCGCCCTGCTGGATCACCCTGCTGGCGCGCGACCTGTCAGAAGCGCAGGCCTTCTACGGCGCGGTACTCGGATGGCAATTCCGGCGGGCCAAACTCGGGGACCAGTTCAGTACCGCCATGCTCGATGACATGCCGGTTGCCGGCCTCGGCTCACCCGAGCCCGCTCTGCGGGCGCCGTCCGGCTGGACGCCGTATTTCGCGGTCGCCGACGCGGACGAGACCGCGGCGCGGATACTGGAACGCTGCGCCACGGTCGCGGTGGGCCCGCTGACCTTTCCCGTCGGCCGTGGTGCGCTGGCCGCGGACCGGGACGGCGCCGTCTTCGGGATCTGGGAAGGACAGCTCGTGTCCGACTGGCTGAGCTGGCGCAAGAACGCGCCGGCCTGGCTGCGTCTGCGGACACGGGACGCGTTCGATGCCGCGATCTTCTACGGGCAGGTCCTCGACTGGGCATGCGAACGCCCCGGCTGCTGCGAGGTCGAGTACGAGAAGGAGGAAGTCGTACTCCGCCAGGAGGGGCACATCGTGGCCCGCCTCAGCTCCGGCGCGGTCGAAACCGCGCCGGACCCCATGATCCGGCCGCGCTGGCACGTCCACTTCCCCGTCGCTGATGTGACCGCCACCAGCGAGGCGGTGCGCCGCAACGGAGGCATGGTTCTCGGGCAGCGCGACACTCCCGAGGGCCGGGCAGCGACCGTGTGCGACCCCAACGGCGCCCTGTTCACGATCACCAGCCGCACGTTCCCCGACTGAGCCACCGCCGGGCGAGCTCTGCAAGGCGACTTCGCTTCTCCGCAGTTGGTGGCGTTCCCGCGGTTCGGCGTCAGGAACTCGCGCGCCCCGGACCTGTCCCGAAGCGTCGCGGTCGGGGCAGCATGCAGAGGCGACCGGTGCCCAGGGCCGCTTCCGGCCTCGGGCGGATCGTCGTCCCGGGCACGGGCCGGAGCTGCCAGCGCGTACTGATGGCTGCCAGGGCCAGGGTCGCCTCGGCCAGGCCGAATGCCTCACCGATGCATTTGCGGCTGCCGGCGCCGAAAGGCACCATCGCGCCACGCGGCACTGATGCCGCCCGCTCGGGAAGCCAGCGATCGGGGTCGAAGCGATCGGGATCGGGGAAGAGATCAGGATTGCGGCCGAGGACGTAGGGGCTGTACAGGACGGTCGCGCCCGGTTTCAGCCTTTCCCCGGCGAGTTCCGTCTCGACGGTGACCATCCGGCTGAGCAGCCAGGCGGGCGGGTAGAGGCGAAGGGTTTCGGTGATGAGGCGTCGGGTGTAGTCCAGGGCGGGCAGGTCGGCGAACACGGGCAGTCGGCCATCGAGGATGCGGTCGGCTTCGTCGTGCAACTGCTTTTCGACCTCGGGGTGGTGACTCAACAGGTGGAAGGCCCATGCCACGACGCTCGCGGTGGTCTCGGTACCTGCGATCAGCAGGGTCATGACCTGGTCACGGAGGTCGTCATCGGTGAAGCATTCACCGCTCTCCTCGTCCCGGGCACCGACCAGGGTCGACAGCAGGTCCCCGTTGTCGGCCCCCGAGCGCCGGCAGCCCTGCACCGTCTCGTCGATGACGGCGCGCAGCCTCCTGCGTGCCTGCTCGAATCGCCTGTTCTCCGGGGTGGGCAGTCTCTCCAGGAGACCGACCGGCGCGGTCATCCGCCGGTAGATGCCGCGGAGGATGATGGGCAGGCAGTGCTGTACGTCGGCAACGACCCGACCACCGACCGTGGTGGAGAACAAGGTTCGCGTGGTGACCCGGACCGTCAGCGCATGCAGCGTGGCGCCGAGGTCGATGGCATGGCCCTCCTGCCACGAACCGAGGACGGCGCCTATCTCTTCGCACATCACGGCGACGTACGACGCCGTCCGACCGGGGTGAAAGGCGGGCCGCACCAGTCGGCGCTGTAATCGGTGTTCCGCCCAGGCCGAGCTGAACAAGCCGTTGCCCACGAGCGGTCGGACCTTGTCGAACAGCGGTCCGCCCTTGTCGTAGGTGCGCGGGTCCAGCAGGACCTGCCGTACGAGTTCGGGGTGGCAGGCCAGGTAGGCGCGCTTGGGGCCGAGACGGATCTCGACCAGATCGCCGTGCGCGGGCAGGTCGACCAGGAATTCCAGCGGACGGCGCCGCAGGGGGATCGCATGGCCGAGAACGGGGAGCCTGCCGGGGGCGCTGCCTTTCCTGGACGGCGCCGCCACGCCGGTCGTCGAGTTGCCGGCGCACGGCCGTATACGTGCGGTCTCTGTCACTCTTCAGCTCCTCGTCAGGGATGGTGTCGCCACCTTCGGCCTGCTGCTCTCCACATCGGTATGGGTATCGGTGCTGCTGGTGGCGTTGGGCTGTGCGTTGGCGTTGGGCTGTGCCCGGAATCGGGTGACGGGAGCGGTGAGGCTGATCCACCCCGAGGTGGAACCGTCCCAGACGAAGCCGTCGCCGAAGTAGCGAGGCGTGAGGTACTCGAACTCCGCGCTGCCACCGATGAGGTGGTTCAGGCCGTTCAGATAGGCACGGATCTCCGCGCGCATTCCGTGTGGACCTTTCAGCACCTGGTCCCGAGCCACGATGTAGGCCCTCTCATGGTGATCGACCAGCTCACGAAGCCGGTCGACACACTGCTGCAGGCCTAGTCCCTCGCGCTCGATCAGCACGCGAACCACCGTCATCTTGTCGCCCTGGGCGTGTTCCTTGCGCCACGAGAGCAGGTCGTTGACGATGATCATCTGCCGCATGCAGTGGGTGTGCACGTCCGCGAGCAGCCGGTCGAGTCCGCTCATGTCGACGGCCGCCGCGTATTCGGTCATCAGCCGTATGAAGTCGCAGCCGAAACTGTCCAGCCGCACGGTCATGCAGGTCTCGTAGTCCGGAACCTTCTCCGTCAGCTTGAAATGGATCTCGGTGACGCACGCACGCAGAAACGCTTCGAGAGCACCGGCGAACCGTCGTATCTGACCCGGAGAGAGCCCGGGGCTGATACGACGCCACAGCTCCTTGCCCGCCACACCGTAGGGAAAGTCCTCCCTCCCGCCGCCGTCACCGTGAAAGTCGTCCATGATGTCGGCGAACACGTCGCGAGCACTCGCCTCATCGGCTCCCAGCGCCGAACGGTCCGAGACGAAGCTGTCGATGACGGTGACGTACTGGTACCAGTCGGCGATGTCGAGCGCCCGCTGCTCATCGGCGTACGGCACGGTGAGTGGCCCGTACAGTCCGTTCCGCTGGCGCAGGTAGCGCAGCAGGTCTTCCTCACTCGCGAAGCAGTCGCCGAGGCGGCTGCGCACCCAGCCGTTCGACCGGAACTCGATCTGCGCTGCCTTGGGGTGGTAGGCAACCGGAAGCAGCCGAGGCAGCTCGGGCAGGAAAAATTCGGTCATGACGTCCTCACAGAGGCGGCGTGGGCGAGTTGGCGCAAGGTTTCGATGGCCGCCTCCGGGAAAGGGGCGCGATCCAGGGCCTTCATGGCTTGCCGGTGGCGACGGGCTATCATCCGTTCCACCGCGAGGCGGGCGCCGGTGGCTTCCAGAACGGCCCGTACCGCATCGGCTTGCTCCTCGGTCAGATCGGGACGGCCCACCAGAGCATGCAGCAGGCGGCGTTGCGCCGGAGTGGCCCGTACGACGGCGAGGGCCATCAGAACGGTGCACTTGCCGTGGCGGAAGTCGTCGGTGCTGGGTTTGCCGGTCGCCGCAGGATCGCCGAATCCCCCCAGCAGGTCGTCCCGGAGCTGGAATGCCTCTCCGATGGGAAGGGCGTAGGCGGTGCAGGCATCCCGCACGGCGCCGCTGCAGCCGGCCAGGGCGCCACCGAGATGCAGCGGTCGCTCGACGGTGTATTTCGCCGTCTTGAAGCGGCTCACGGTCAGGGCACGGGCAATACTGCCGTGCGCCCTGCCGGTCCCGAGCAGGTCGAGATACTGGCCGAACATGATCTCGCTACGCATGGCGTCCACCACGGCAAGGGCCGCGCGCAGTTGGGCGGTCGTGAGACCGGCTGTGTGCAGCAACTCGTCGGACCAGGTCAGTGCGAGGTCGCCGAGCAGGATGGCTGCGTTTGTGCCGAACCGGTCTGCGTCCCCGGGGCCATTGCGGCTCCGGTGGCGGTCGGCCAGGGACGCGTGGACGCTTCGATGCCCTCTGCGGGTGTCACTGTCGTCCATGACGTCGTCGTGAATGAGGGCGCAGGTGTGGAACAGCTCCAGAGATGCCGCCGCCCGCAGCACTGGCTCCGGGTCTCCGTGACCATCCGCGGCATACCATCCGCACACACACATCAGCGGCCGTATTCGCTTGCCGCCTGCGAAGAGGAATCGGCGTAACGTATCGAGGAGTTCCGGGAGTTGAGGAGGAGCGGAACGGCTCTTCGCCGCCAGAAACTCCACAAGCACGGAGTCGACCGCGCGGCGGACCTCCACCAGGTCCGGCGCGGCATCGGTGAGGGCCATCAAGATTTGGCCCTTCGCACCTGCCACAGCAGCGCGCATGGCCCCCCTCCGAGGGAGCGAGACGAGGAAGCAAGAGCGAGCAAGCCAGGGCGGGGACCAGGCGCTCCCCGTTCTCTCGCCCTTGATGCTTCACCTATCGGCGCCGGGAGAAACCGACGATGCCGCCCCGGGCGCACCATGCCTCACCACATGGGGCACGGCACGCCGCGGGCGGGCTACAGTGCGCCGTTGACTACGTGGATGGTGCTCTGCTAGGCGGAACGTGGCGGGCCACCTCCAAGCGGCGCGGCCTCAGCCCCGCTGCGACCAGTTCGTCACGCGCCCGCGCCGCCACACCCCCGGCCCCGCACTGACCGGCCAGATCCACACCACGGTGCAGGGGCTCGGCCGCTTGTGAGAGAAGTCCGGCACGGCGCAGAGTGGTGCCGAGTTCGACCAGAGCGCCCGCGAGTTCGTACGACGACGGCGACAACTCCAGCGTAGTGACGGCACGCTGCAGCAGAGCGATTCCCCCGGGCCCCTCCGTCACCCGGGCAAGCACACACAGCGCCTTCCCCACTGCCGTTGCCGTACCGAAGCGCTCGGCTCGGCGCAGTGCCTCCCGCGCCAGGTCCAGCGCCCGCCCAGCATCCGTCGTACAGGTGGCCAGCGCCAGCTGGGGCAGCCACGGGCACCAGGCGGGATTGCGCATCCCGCGCAGGTCGAGGCGGTGGCCCACTGCGGCCAGCTCTTCAGCGGCCTCCTTGTCCATGCCCCGGACCAACAGCAGTTCGCCGTGGACGGTTTCGGCGTCGGGAAGCGTCACAGCCGACGGGAACGGCTTGCCGAACCGGCGGCGCACCGCCAGCTCCTGGGCAGCCGCGGCCTCTCCGCGGGCCATCAGGATTTCGATCAGGCTGGCCATCGCGTACCACTGCGCATGAATGCCCGCGGGCCCCAGGCGGTCCGCGAGTTGCAGCCCGGCACGTACGAAGTCTTCCGCGTCAGTGAGCTGGCCCTTCCACAGCCGGATGTAACCGAGCAGGCTGTAGCCGAGCGAGAGATGCACCCCGCGCCAGCCCTGCTGCTCGTACTCCGCGATGGCTCCCGCGTACAGCTCCTCGGCCCGGTCCGGGCGGTCGCAGTACAGGAAGGTGAGAGCCACCAGCGACGGGACTTCGAAGCCCCACTGCTCGTCCGTCCAGCTCATCCCGGCGGATCCCAGCGCCCGCTCCGCGAACTCCAGCGCGGTCGCCGCCGGTTCACCGCGCACCATCGCATCCCATGCGCGCAGCCCGTAGAGGTAGCGCTCGGTCTGGCTCTGGCCGGACAGCCGCTGCGTGAGGTGGCTGAGCCGGCGCGACAGGACCGGGGCTTCCCGGTCGTCGGAGGTGAACGCCGACATCATGAAGTGCTCCATGAGCATGCGGAGGCGCACTCGCGAGTCTGCGGCGATACGGAATTCCGCCATCGCCACGTCGGCCGCCTCTGTGAGCCGGTCGCAGTGCGACAGCGCCCGCCCGAGACGGATCACGATGCTCTGCCGCAGCTCCGGCGGCAGGTCCGGTTCCTCCAAGGCAGCCCGCAAATGATTCACCGTCACCGCCGGATCGTGCAGCAGCGCCGGGGAACCGAGTTCATGCAGTACCACGGCCCGCAGTCCCGTGGGCGGAGGCTCCCGCAGAGCACGGCGCAGACAGCGCCGGGCAGCGTCGGGAGCGCCGAGGCGCACGTACTCCCGGGCCGCGTCGCGCAGTTGCTCCGCCACCCAGACGTCACCCTCCGGCTGCGTCTCCAACAGATGCCGAGCCGCGACGGCCGGACCCTTGCCCGCCTCGACGAGCTCCCAGGCGGTCTTCCCATGCAATGCCACCCGCATCGCCGAGGGAATGGCCCGGTAGACCGCCGTCGCGATCAACGGATGGACGAATTCCGGCTTCATGCCGTACGTCAGAATGCGCTCGGTCCGCAGCGTATCCGTCGCGCCGGCGGCCTCTGCCGGTCCCAGCGCCGCCAGGGACGCGGCCATGCCGAAGGTCGCCTCCGAGCCAAGGACGGCCACAGCCCAGGCCAGTCGCACCGCGGCCGTGCCCAGCTGCTCGAGCCGGTCCACCAGGCCGCCGCCCTTGGTCTCGGCCGCGAGGTCCCGCAAAGCGCAGGCGTTCTCCATCCCGGGGGCCAGCTGACGGTCGCGTACCTTCGCCGCCAGCTCGACCGTCTCGAAGGGATTGCCGCCGGTGACCAGCCAGGCCTCACGGCAGAAGCCGTCGTCGACGTGGGTGCCCAGCGTGTCGCGCATCAGACGCGCGACCGCGGCCGGCGTCAACGGCGCCAGGTCCAGCGGGCTCACCCGGTTCCGCTCGACCATGTCGCTGAACGCCGTGACCTCATCGGGCATTTCCTCGGGGCGGTACGCGATGACCAGGAGCACAGGCAGTTCCTCGACCCGTGCGGCAAAGGAGGTCAGCCAGGCCAGGGACTCCGCGTCCGCCCAGTGCGCGTCGTCGACGACCAGGACCAACGGGCCGCGCCGTACCGACACATGAGTGACCACCCAGTCCAGACCGTCCCGAACACCTTGCGGATCCGGCACCACTCCCTCCGCGGCGGGACTCAGGCCGACACAAGGGCCAACGATGCCGTACCAGTCGCCCAGCACCTCCCGGCGCTCGCTCTCGGAGTACGAGGCAAGCAGCGGCTGGAGCAATTGCCGCACCACATGGAAGGCCAGACTCCGTTCCTGCTCGCCGCCCTTGGCGAAGAGACCTGTGCACTCCCGCTCGGGCGCAAGACGGCGCACCTCCTCCAAGAGGGTCGTCTTGCCCGCTCCGGCCGGTCCTGTGAAGGCCAGTAATCCACCGCGGCGCACCGAGGGGATCACCGCACCCGTCGCCGACCGGCCGCTCACCGCGTCCAACGCCGCGTCGACAACGACCAACTCGGCATCTCGCTCAAGGGTTCTCGGCACGATCCGTATGTCCCGCTCGCGCTGCTCCCCGTCCGGCGCTGGTCCTACGGCTCGCTGCGCGTCCGACCGATCCGTGACCACCCGTTCCCCTCCTGGCACGGCAAGCATGCACGTCTTCCGTCCCGCTCTTGACGTAGCGTATCCCCCCAATAACCGTCAGCGAGAGGGTGGCGGCGCAGATACATCCCCAAGAGTGGACAGTCGACTACACTGCCCCGCCCTTGCGGCGCGTTGACACCCTGTGGACGCGGTGGCCTTCACAGGCTTCGGTTGCGGTCGCAGTCAGCCGGGCCAGGTTCCGGTCAGACGGTGCACCGCGCTCGCGCCGCCGCGGTCGACCGCCGCCTTGACCGCGGCGAAGATCGCACCCTGCAGGATGGCGGCGATCAGGACTTCCCGCCAGCCGCGATCTTGGTCGGTGGCGTGAGGAGCGTCCTGGTCGTGGCCGGTGGCCTTCCACACCTGCTTGAAGGCCACGCCGGCGAGAGCACCGCTCATGACGCCCAGCGCCAGGCCGACCGGCTTGTAGGCAACCTTGGACGCTTTCATCAGCTCTTCCTCCTACGGCGGGCGAGGATGACGACGGCCAGGGCGGCCGCGCCGGCGATGAGCAGTGTGCGGTTGCCGCGCGCGAGCTGCGCCGTCCGCCCCACCTTGTCGCGCACCGGCTCCGGGGTGTTGTCCTGGATCTTCCCGCCGACGATGTGGGCAGTCTCGGTCAGTTGCTGCTTGGCGTGCGCGGCCTTCTCACGTACCGGCTCCGGGGTCTTGTCCTGCGCGAGGTGGAGGGCGTGGGCGCTCCTGTCCTGCGCGAGGTGGAGGGCATGGGCGCTCCTGTCCTGCGCGAGGTGGAGAGCATGGGTGCCCTTGTCCTGCGCAGCGTGGAGGGCATGGGTGCCCTTGTCCTGCGCAGCGTGGAGAGCATGGGTGCCCTTGTCCTGCGCAGCGTGGAGAGCATGGGTGCCCTTGTCCTGCACCTCGCTCTTGACCTTCGCCGCCTTCTGCTGCGCCTGGGCCTTGATGTCGGCCTTGGCGGCCAGCGCCTCGACGGTCTGACCGAGTTCCTCTCGGGTTCCCTTGGCCTGCTCGCGCAGTTCTTCAGGGGTGGGTGTGGCGTCCTTCTTCCGGGACTTGTCCGTCATCGGTGTGCCCTCTCCTTGATCTCTGCGACGTCTTCCTTGACATCCTCGATGGCTTGCTCGGGGGTGGGCGGGGTGGCCTGCCTGATCTGCTTCTTGCCCACGGCAGCGAGCACACCGGCCACGACAAGGAGGACGGCGGCCACAGTCAGCGCCGAAACCCACAGGGGCCAGATCAGATCCAGAGCCACGATCGCGGTCGCCGCGAGGGCCTGCAGGGCGATGAAACCGATCACGCCGGCTCCGCCGAACAGGCCGCCACCGATCCGGAACCGTTTGCCCTTTTGCTCCATCTCCGCCTGCGCAAGTCGCAGCTCCTGCCGCATCAGCCGGGAGACCTGCTCCGATGCCTGCTTTACCAGTTCGCTCACCGATACCTCGGAGGCCCGGCGCGGCGGTTGGTCCAGTGACCTGTTCATCGTGACCTTCCGTTCGGTTCGTGCACGGCTTGATCTCTTCGCGAGTACCCGAGCCCGGCCCGCCCATTCGGCTGTCCGCCGCCCCGGCCGAGGCAGCCATGGACGCATGATCACCCCTTTCCCGTCGCCGGACGCAACGCCCCGCTTGAGACCGTTCGCGATTTTCCCCGGCATGGGCGGGTCAGCGGTCGCCCATCTCCTTGTGTTCCTCTTCGGTCCATGTGCGGGTGTCACGCGGCTCCACGTAGGGCTCTTCCTTCTCGGGGTGGCCGCCGATGATCGCGCGTTCGCGGACCATTTCCGCGTCGAATTCCAGGCCCAGAAGGATCGCCAGATTCGTGATCCACAGCCAGACCAGGAAGATGATCACGCCGGCCAGGGTGCCGTAGGTCTTGTTGTAGGAGGCAAAGTTCCCGACGTAGAAGGCAAAGCCCGCCGAGGCGATCATCCAGATCACCAGGGCCAGAAAACTCCCCGGGCTGATCCACTTGAATCCGCGGCCCTTCGCGTTCGGCGACGCCCAGTACAGGATCGCGATCATGATGGTGACCAGCACCACCAGGACCGGCCACTTGGCGATCGACCACACCGTCAGCGCCGTGTCCCCGATCCCCAGCGCCGTACCCACCTGCCGGGCCAGACCGCCGGTGAACACCACGATCAACGTGCTGACGCAGGCAAGGATCATCAGCACCAGCGTGAGGCCCAGCCGCACCGGCAGCACCTTCCAGACCGGGCGACCCTCGGGCACGTCGTAGACGGCATTGGACGTGCGGATGAACGCCGCCACGTACCCCGACGCAGACCACAGGGCAACCAGCAGACCGACAATCGCCAGCACCGATCCGGTGCCACTGCTGCCCTGGAGCTGCTCGATTGCGTTCGAGATGATTTCGCGCGCCGAGCCGGGAGTCAGCCGCTTGATGTTGTCCAGAACCCTTTCGGTCACCGACTCACTCGCGATGCCGAGCAGCGAGACCAGGACCAGCAGTGCGGGGAAGAGTGCCAGCACGCCGTAGTAGGTCAGTGCCGCTGCACGGTCGGCGAGCTCGTCATCCTTGAACTCCGCCACCGTCCGCTTCAGCACCGCCCTCCACGACTTCTTCTCCATCGCTGTCGGCGCGTCCGGAGCGTCCCGCTCCACCTGCGGAGCCGGCCCGATCCGGCCGCCGTCCGGCCCCGAATCCGTCCCACGGCCTGCCTGACGGTGCCCGCCGTCCTGCTGGTGCCGCTCGTCCCGCTTGCGCTGCCACATCGGTGCCATACCGTGCGGGTAACCACAAACCGCCGTCCTGAACCCGGTGCCGGGCACCCGAACCCGGCGCCTGGTCGGAAGGTGACCGGGCATGCCGCCCAGCCGACGCCGCGCCGTACTGGGGCAGGCGCACGGTGTCATCATCTCGTAGCCCCCGAGAACAGACCCGGGCACTGCCCCCTGCGGCTCGGTCCCGGCATTCAGCTGCGCGGAAGAAGGGTTCCGAGTGGTCCGAGGTCGAGGTTGAGGTCCTCCTGACGCAGCCCGTGCTGGTCACAGAGTTCGGTCATGCGTTGCTCGAGCAGCATGAGTGTTGTACCGATCTCCTCGACCTGCCCATCAGTGAGGTCGCCCAGTTCAACCCGCCGGATTGCCTGACGTTCCATCAGCTGTCTGAGGAGCTCCACCACGGTCAGAACAAGCGTGACCAGGTCGCGTCCCATCTGGTCCCGGTCCACATCGAGCCGACTGGTCGTCATAGGGGGCCTCCGTCCGCCCAAGGTGCGGGAACTCGCTCGTTGACGGACGAAAGCAGAGCGTGCAGGGACAGCCGCACCAGTGGAACCTCGGCGATCGCGATGACCAAATCACCGCTGATGACTACGCCAGTGCCCAGAACGCGGTCCAGGAGATCGACGAGCGGAACCCCGATGGGGCCCGACAAGGGCCCCGGAGCATCCCAGGGCACCACCTCGTGCGTCATGGCTTACACCTCCCCGACGAAGGAGTACGGCACCCAGGGCCCTGAAACCTCGATCTGTGCTCCGGTCCGCTGCCGCAATGTCTCCGCGAGCCGGCCGAGCTCATGAACGCGTTGCTCAGCCACCAGATACGTGGCGTTGAGAATCTGAATCCGCCGATTGCCCGCCGGCTCCTGGCCGTGTGTCCGCAGCCTGCGGAACGCGGTTGCCAGGTTCTGGAGTTCGGCATCCACTTCGTCCGCGATGCGCAACGTCTCTTCCTGATGACGTTCACGCCGTTGCTGAATACCTCGTTTGCGGTCCAGATAGGCAAGTCCGGCGCCCGCGGCCGGAGAGGCGGATACAGCGGGCCGGGTGGTGTGGCGGGCGGTGTCCGGCGGGGCGCTGGGGGCGTACACCTTCACTCCCCATTCGGCGTGATTCTCGATGCGCTTCAGAACGGCGTGGAAACGGTCCGCCTCACTCTGCAGCTTCTTCCGTGCGCTCTCATCGCTGAGGTACAGAGTCGCCAGCGGAAGGGGAATCGTGGGGCCACCGGCGGCAACGACCGAAACCACTTCATGGTGAGCGCGTGCACAGCGCTCGAGTGCGTCGCGGTCCGAGAGGCGCTCCTGCCAGGCCTCGTCGATGAAGTCGGCAGCGGGCACGTGCTGGACGACAGCGGTGAGCGTCCCGAACGGCAGTTTTCGCACGGGCGCATCGTCCGTAAGGCCGGGCAGCCCCGTCACCGTGGCCGCCTCCAGGGTCCGGCAGACAGCGAAGACGTAGGTCGCGACGGCATCGGCGGAGTCGGGGTCCTGCTCCTTCATGTGCCTCGTTTCTCCTTGGTCCGTTGCAGGGACGAAGTGTCGTCCACCTTCGATTCGAGCGCTTCCAGGCGCTCACGCAGCCGGTGATTCTCGTCCTGCAAGGCACTGCGGGACGCTCGGGAACTCAGTGCCGGGTCGGTCTCCCACCAGTCGATGCCGGCCTTCTTCGCCGTGTCCACGGATGCCACGAACAGACGGAGCCGGATGGTCAGGAGCTCGATGTCGAGAAGGTCGATCTTGATATCGCCGGCGATAACGATCCCCTTGTCGAGGACGCGTTCAAGAATGTCGGCGAGGTTGGAGTTCTGGGGCCCGGGAACGGGGTGGGAGCCTTGTCTGAAGTCGACGTCGGTCACGTGGGCGCCTCAGTCCTCTCTCTCCTCGTCGGCGGGTTCCTCTTCGTCCTCCCACTCACCGTCCTCCTCCTCGCCCTCCTCGCCCTCCTCGTCCTCTTCGTCCTCCTCTTCGCCCTCCCCGTCACCGTCCTCGTAGTCGTCCTCCTCCGTGTCCTCGGCCTCGTCATCAGCTGCTTCTTCCTCCTCCATGGCCTCTTCATGGGACACGACGACCTCGGCGTCACGGATTTCGCCGCGCCAGCCTTCGGGCTCTTCGTCGGTGAGGGTGACGTACCGCTGGAAATGTTTGAAGTCCAGTCGCATTCGGCGACCTTGTGCGCGCCACAGGTTGCCGGTCTTCTCGAAGAACCCGGACGGGTAGTACTCCACGACCAGGACGATGCGGGTCAGAGTCGGCGCCAGCTCATGGAAACTGACGGCACCGCGGGTGGTGCCCTTGGGGCCCTCGGAGGTCCATACGATGCGGTCGTCGGGAATCTGCTCCTGCACGGTCGCTTTGAAGCTCCGCGAGGAAGGCCCGACTTTGACCTTCCAGTCACTGGACATCTCGTCGCTCATCGAGACGTCCCGGACCCCCTTGGTGAAACTGCTGAACTGGTCGTACTGCGTCCAGTAGTCGTAGGCCGTACGCAGGGGCACTCCCACATCGAGGACTTCGACGATGTTCATGGACTTGCCGCCGCTGCCCTTGCCCTTCTTCTTGCCGCCGCCCAGGGCGTCTTTGGCTTTGTCCACGACGTTGTCCTTGACGCCCTTTGCCTTCTGGGTGACAAAGGCCTTCAGCGGCGACTCTCCCTGCATGATGGAGCCGAGCGCAGGCATGAGTGACCCACCGTTCTCGGCGACATCGGTAAGCCGGCCTGTGACGTCAGTGAGCTTTTCACCTGCCTTCTCGGCGAGTCGTCCCACCTGCGTGCTGAGGAAGTTCGACATCTCCTCGCGGAGACGGTCGACACCTGATTCTTCTGCCTCGGGCTCGTTCCTTTGCGTCCTGGCCATGGCTGGCTACCTCCGGCGATCGGCGCGGTTGGTTGTCTTCTTGGCGCCGCGCTGGGATGACGTCGTCTTCTTCGCCGCGCTCTTCTTGGCCGGGGCCGTCTTCTTCGCCGCGGTCTTCTTGGCCGCGGTTTTCTTGGCCGGGGCCGTCTTCTTGGCCGCGGTCTTCTTGGCCGGCGCAGCCTTCTTGGCCGGGGCGGTCTTCTTCGCCGCGCTCTTCTTGGCCGGCGCAGCCTTCTTGGCCGGGGCGGTCTTCTTCGCCGCGCTCTTCTTGGCCGGCGCAGCCTTCTTCGCCGGGGCGGTCTTCTTCGCCGCGCTCTTCTTGGCCGGGGCCGTCTTCTTCGCCGCGGCCTTCTTCGCGGGGGCGGTCTTCTTCGCCGCGGCCTTCTTGGCCGGGGCCGCCTTCTTCGCGGGGGCGGTCTTCTTCGCCGCGGCCTTCTTCGCAGGGGCCCTCTTCCTGCCTGCGGCCTTCGTGGAGCGCCCTCGGGGCCTCTGCACACTGCGGCGCCGTCGCGGACTTACCTCCTCCGGCTCCTCCTCTTCGTCTTCCTCTTCCTCCTCTTCCTCTTCTTCCGGCTCCTCTTCCGGTTCTTCCTCCTCCTCGTACTCCTCCTCCGGCTCCTCCTCTTCCTCTTGCTCCTCCTCTTCCGGCTCCTCCTCCTCGTACTCCTCCTCCGGCTCCTCCTCGTACTCCTCCTCCGGCTCCTCCTCTTCCTCTTGCTCCTCCTCTTCCGGCTCCTCCTCCTCGTACTCCTCCTCCGGCTCCTCCTCGTACTCTTCCTCTTCCTCTCCCTCGCCGAGGCGCGCTGTACGGTCACTGATGGCGTCAGCCAGCGAGCTCATCCCTCGGTTCGCTGTAGCTGTCACCGCCTTGCGGCCGGCGTCGAGGACTTCCCCCTTCAATTGCTCCTGCAGCTCGGCGAATTGTGGGATCTCACCCAGCCTGCGCATCCCTTCAGCGGCGAGCTGACGCGGTTCCAGCCCGAATCGCCTGCCCGCGATATACGTTGCCACGGTGAGGGCCAGTCGGCCTTTCTTGGTGCGGCCCAGCACGTAGCCGCCCACGATTGACACGGCGAGGGCCAACTTGGTTTGCTCGTCCATGGGTTAGTCACCTTCGTTCATTCCGCGCGCAGGACGCTTCATGGAGTCGGTCGAGCAGCCGCTCCTCTTCTCGCTCGAACTCCTCTTGACTGATGTTTCCGTCTTCGAGCTCCTGATTCAGCGCGACCAGTTGGGCGCGCAGTACGGCGGGGTCATGCAACTGGCGGTCGGCGGCTTCATTGACTTTCTCCGCTACCCAGATCACTCCGCGGACCGGTGCGAGAGGGAATGTGAGCAGTCCCGTGAGGAGTCCCATGTCATGCTCCAGCCGGCGTGGGAGTGCCCTCTGCCGCGACGAAGCTGTAGCACGGCAGAGGCCCCGCAATGCGAAGCTCGACGCGTTCACGGTGGGCATCAGCAAACCGCTGCGCCGTCGTTCGGAAGACGTCGCTGTCGCTCCGGTTGACGAGGAAGGACACGTTGAGAGCGCACCCCTGAACTTCCGGTCCCGCTGCCACCGCGCGGGCCACGGGCGTGAGCTCGCGCACCGCCCGCTGACCGGCTTCGGCCGCCCTGCGGGACAGCGCCCCGGCCACGGCTTCACCCAGCCGGAGAGTGGCGTCGTAGCTGGGATGGCGACGTACATCCTCGCGGAGTCGCCTGATGTTCTTGTCCTCGGCGACGAGGGCGGCCAAGCCGTTCTGGGCCGGAAGGGCCTTGATATTCATCTCGACCCCGCCGTCCAGGTGCTCCAACGCCGCGATGTGGCGCGTCTCGGCGGCCTCCAGTTGCTTGCGCACGGCCTCCTCATCCGGTGCAACCATTCCGAAGCGCATCGGCAGCACCGGTCCGCCGTCAGCCAGGTGCATCAGCAGGTCCTGGTGTGCGAGCAGGTCGCGACGCCGTGCACGCAGCTGCGGGGGCGCATCGCTGACGACGGCGGTGACAGGCCCCTGCCGGACCACCCGCAGGGAAGCAGGCGGGTTGCCCACGCCGGTAGAGTCAGCCGGCAGCGGCCTTCCGGTCCGGATGATCGCGTAGACGTACACACCATGGTTCGTCACCGGTCATGCCTCCACGCGTCGGCGTCGACGGGCCCCGCTGCCGGCAGACGCGCGCCGACGGGGACGCTCCTGCTGCTCCTCTTCGGACTCTTCGGACTCGTCGGACTCTTCGTCATCGCGGCTTCCGACCGCCTTCCGCACGGTGTCACCCACGGCTTCCGCGGCCTTCTTCACCTTGCGCTTGCCGACAGCCTTGGCCGCACCGCCGCCGAACAGCTCCGGGACGGTGGTGCTGCGCGAGTCGCGCTCCAGGTCCAGCCGGTTGCACGCTTCGGCGAACCGCAGATAGGTGTCGACGCTGGCGACCACAATGCGGGCGTCTATCTTGAGGATCTCGATGCCCACCAGGGAGACCCGGATGAACACGTCGATGACCATGCCCCGGTCCAGGATGAGTTCCAGCACGTCGTACAACGTGCCGGCGCGCGGCGGGCACGCAACCTCGTCGGAGTAGACGGTCGTGGGCATAGGGTCGTCCTCTCAGCTGGTCGGGCAGCGCAGATCATTCGTCGGCGGAGCCCCTTCGATAGCGGCGGACCCTGCGGTACTCCAAGAGCTCACCGCTCTGATCGAGTTGCACCTCGTACGAGGCGAGCAAGCTCGTTGTGTCCGGAATTCGAGCCACCTCGAGAACGTCCACGACGACGCACCATCCGTCTTCCGTACGTCGTACTGCCGACGCGCCCTCTACCGAATGGCTGATCAGCCGCTCCAGCTGCTGGCAGGCATCGCGGGCAGCCTGCTCCGGCCCCCGAGGGGAAGAGGTTCGCCGGCCCGACGTCTTTACCGAGGACCGATCCCGCGTGCGCCGCTCTTCTGCCATGAGTACAAGTCTCATCGCCAACAGGCACGGCGCATCTTGTACTGAGCCGTCGGCGTGGCAGCTACACCCTCGTCTCCCCGAAATCGGCACGTCGAGTGCAGCGCACGCCTGCCCCGACCGCGGGCCTAACGGTCAACCGCGGCCGCGGCCACCGGCAGCGAGCCCCCGCGGCGCCCGGGCACGGTGTGGACCCGGGAGCGGTTGCCGCCTGATCCGCCGAAGAGCAAAGTGGTAGAGGCATCTATTTGCGGCATCGGAGGACACCGTGATCGCTCTGGGCGTCATTCTGCTTCTCATCGGATTCCTGGCCGGTATCAGCATCCTCTGGACCATCGGGATCATCCTGATCGTGATCGGGGCAATTTTGTGGATCTTGGGGTCCGTCGGGCACGCGGTCGGCGGACGGCGGCACTACTGGTAGAGGAGCGCGCTACGGGGGCGCTCGCGTAGTTCATGCACATACATCTGACGGCGATACGGCCCCGGAAGCAGGCGACTCGGCGCGCCGTCCCGCGCCGGCCTCCTGAACGCGTGACCGCGGCCACCGCGGCCCCCGGCCCCCGGCCCCCGGCCCCGCAAGCTCCCGGCAAGCTCCCGGCAAGCTCCCGGCAAGCTCCCGGCAACGGTGCCTCCGATCCGGCGTGTCGCCGCTTCCCCGACGGGTAACCGGTACCCGAGGGGAGCGGACGGAAGGAAATTCGATGACCGACGCTGGAGGCAGGCGCAGGGGTGTGGGCCCGGCAGATCTCGACGACCAGCAGCTGCTGCGGGAGCTCGAGACCATTCACCGCACGCGGCACGACACACTGCTGCACGGTTCACAGAACGCACTGGTGGCGCACAGCATCCGCATGACGGAACTTGAAGCCGAGTATCTGAAGCGCCATGCCGACCGCCCCGCGGCGAGCGGCAGGACACGGGAAGGCGCCCGCGCGAGGACCGAGTGATCAGTGCGAGACGTCGCGCCCTCGGCGCCTCGGACCGATGGAAGCCCGTGCACGCGCGCCGCCGTCAGCCGTAGGGCAGGGCGGGGAAGGCGGGAATCATGGCTTCGGAACGCCCGACAATCGACGAGTCGTACTGGATGGCCACCACTCCCGATACCGGATACCCACCCGTCGGCGAGGACCTGACCGCAGACGTCGCCGTCATCGGTGGTGGCATCGCAGGCCTGTGCACCGCATGGGAACTGCTGAGTGCGGGCCTGGACGTCGTCGTCCTGGAGGCTGACCGGATCGCCGCCGGAGTGACCGGATACACGACAGCCAAGCTGACGTCCCTGCACGGTCTGGGATACGCGCGGCTCGAGGCGAAGCACGGCGCCGACAACGCCGGGTTGTATGCGCTCTCGCAGCAGGACGCGGTCGACCGGACCGCCGCTCTCTGCGCCCAGCTGGACATCGACGCCGACCTGGAGCGTGCCCCCGCCTACACGTACGCGGAGGATCCGCAGCGCGCGGACGCGATCAGGGACGAGGCGGAGGCGGCCCGCAGGGCAGGACTCGACGCTTCCTTCGTGACCGGGACAGAACTGCCCTTCCCGGTGTCCGGCGCGGTGCGAGTCGAGGGCCAGCTCCAATTTCATCCGCGGAAGTTTCTGCTCGCCCTGGCCGAGAAGTTCGTCGCCGCGGGCGGCCGCGTTCACGAACGCAGCCGTGTCACCGCACTTCACGACGGCAGCCGCTGCCGACTGTCGACGGAGAGCGGAGTCACGGTCGAGGCGCGGGATGCCGTCATCGCGACGCATTACCCGGTATTCGACCGCACCCTCCTCTTCACCCGGCTCAAGCCCCGGCGGGAACTGGTGGTCGCCGCGCCGGTGCCGGCCGCTCTCGCGCCGACGGGCATGTACATGAGTCCCGAGGACAGAGTGCGTTCGGTGCGCAGTGCTCCCCTCGACGAAGAACGCCGGCTGCTCATCGTCACCGGTGAATCGTTCGAGCCGGGGGCCGGAGGCGTACGGGAACGGTTCGCGCGTCTCGACTCCTGGGCGCGCGAGCGGATGCCCGGCTTCGCCGAAGCCGACAGCGCCTACCGCTGGTCGGCGCAGGACAACGACTCGAGCGACCACCTGCCGTACGTCGGACATGCCCACCCGGGCACCCAACACCTCTATGTGGCCACCGGCTTCGGCGGCTGGGGCATGAGCAACGGGGTGATGGCCGGCCGGCTGCTCGCGGCTCATATCGCGGGCGGCGGGCGGCCTGCCTGGACCGACCTCTACGACCCGCGGAGGCTGCCCGGGGTGAGCGAGACGGTGGAGCTGGCGAAGCTCCAGACCGCTGTCGCCCGGCACTTCGTCGGCGACCGCTTGCACACCCACCACGTCGACTCGGTGAACGACATCCCGCCCGGCAGCGGAGCGGTCGTACGGCTGGAGGGAAGGCGCTGCGCCGTGTACCGCGACGAGTCCGGGAACGCCAGCGTTCTCTCCGCGCGCTGCAGCCACCTCGGCTGTCTGGTGCAGTTCAACGATGCCGAGCGGGTCTGGGAATGCCCATGCCACGGCTCCCGCTTCGCGACGGACGGTTCGGTCCTGCACGGACCCGCCGCCAAGGCACTGGAATCACGCGAGGTGCCCGGAACCGGGCGATGAAGGCCGCGGACTCGGACACCCGCATCCCGGTCTGCTCCCGGACTCCCAGCGGCTCGCCGCCAGAATCGCGCAAGGCAGCCCCGCTTCTGCCATTCGGTCCGAAAATTTCGGAAAACTTGGGATATGACGCCGCAATGTGGGCAGTCGCTGTCGAGATGGCAGGTACATATCGCCGCGCGATGATGAAAGGACGTGAGTCCCGTGCGAGTGGCCTTTCTCATGGCTCCCGAGGGTGTGGAACAGGTCGAGCTGACCGACCCCTGGCAAGCCGTCGTCGACGCCGGCGGCGAGCCGGAACTGATCTCGACGAAGTCCGGACGCGTACAGGCTTTCCATCACCTCGACAAGGCCGACACCTTCCCCGTCGACCGGACGATCACCGAGAGCAACGCCGATGACTACGTGGGGCTGGTACTTCCCGGAGGTGTCGCCAATCCGGACGCACTGCGCATGGATAAATCGGCCGTGGCATTCGTCAAACAGTTCTTCGACATCGCCAAGCCGGTTGCGGCGATCTGCCACGCCCCCTGGACGCTGGTGGAGGCCGACGCAGTGCGCGGGAGGACGCTGACCTCCTGGCCCAGCCTGCAGACCGACATCCGCAACGCGGGCGGCACATGGGTGGACGAGCAGGTCGAGGTCTGCCGCGCCGCCCCCGCCACCCTGATCACGAGCCGGAAACCCGCCGATCTGAAGGCTTTCTGTTCGGCGTTCATTCCGGAGTTCGGCTACTGAGCTGCCGTACTCCGGGGAGAGACCGATGGATAGCCACCCTCAGCGATAACCATAGCCACCCAAATGCGCACTCTGGGTGATGCGTGCAGGATGTGTAATCAGCCCACCCCACGCGAAAGGGCAATGATCATGAGTAAGGCAAAAGCAAAGGCAAAGCAGGCCAAGGGAAAGATGAAGGAAACGGCCGGCAAGGCCACCGACGACCTGGGTATGCGGGCGGAAGGCCGCGGCGAGCAGATTGCCGGCAAGACCCAGGAAGTTGCGGAAAAGGCGGCCGATCAGGCGAAGAAGTCCGGACGGTAAGCCTGGTATTACTCAAGGGCTGGACCTGTGGCGCCCCCGCCTCAGGTCCAGCCCTCTGGCGCAAACCGGCTTCTCCGCCCGCAATCCCTCGGACCGGACCCAGCTCTACCTTCGGCTTCCCGGCTTGAGTGGATCGTGCCCGAGGGTCATGAGGCTGTGACGCCACTCAATGTCCCCGGCGCCACCTACCTGCTCCTGCCGCGTTTCGACCGCTTCCACGACCTGGTGCATGACGTGCACGTCATCGTCGGTGAGATCGACACGCCGCTTCAACAGAATCGACAGCACATGCCGGCCCGCCTCGGTGTCGACGCCCGTCGGCAATGTTTCCGTACTCTCGGCCGCCTCGCGGGTCTCGAGCCATGCGCTCAGTTCCTGGGACGTCATGTTCACCAACTGATGAAACTCGTCCCAGAGCGCCTCGCTCTCGACTGCGTCCATCTCACCCATGCTCGGCTCCGTCCATCGTGCCGTCTCTGCAGGCAGCCGCGCCGACGATCGCACGCGGCTGTTTTCGGCCCTGCCGATGGCCTTCGGGTGACCGATCGACAAGGACTCCAAACATGTCGAGCCCGAGACGACCGGACGACCTGGCAGGAGTCCCCGGCGGATTGGTCGGGGCCGGGAGCACGTCAACGGCGTTCCAGGGAGCCCCGGATGAATGCTGCCTGGCCGACGTGCTGCAGGTCGTCGGCGAGGACGCTGATCAGCCGGACGCCCAGGGTGACCGGCGGGGACCAGGTCTCGTCCACGACTCTGTCGAGCGCTGCGTCGTCGAGCCCGCGGACGAATCGAATGGTCTGCTCGTGGACTGCGTCGTAGTAGCCGAGCAGCAGCTCGGCGGACTGGACCCGCACCGCGGCGACCTGCTTGCTGGAGTGGCCGAACCCGGTCGCCCCCTTCGCAAAGGGCAGCTCGAAACGGTCCGCCCAGCCCTGGGAGAACCACACCTGCTCCCATGCGGCTGCATCAGCCACGTGATCGTCCTGGATACGCGTCAAATGCCACACGAGCCAGGCGATCGAATTCGCGCCAGGGTCCAGCCGGGCGTTGAGGCTGTCCGGTGAAAGCCCATCCGCCGCTGCGTGCACCGCCTCCCGTACACGCTCGAACGCGTCCGCCAGCAATTCTGAGCTGTTCATGCACTGATCCTCGGTCCTGGGCTGTTCCGGCACGTGGTCATGTCTCCGGAACCACAGTGGTCATGTCTCCTGAACCACCATGAACCCTTTCCCGCCCCGGTCCATGCGTTCGACACGAAGTAGCGGGGCATGCACAGGGGGCGTGGCGTCTCAGAATCATGCGGTCCCCCAGGACCACCTGGGTGCTGTTGGCCGAGTTGAAGCCGGTCACATCCAGGCAGCGGCCGGACCGCGGGTTGACGAGCGCACGCCGGCCGAGGCTTTGGGGGGGGCGGAGGAGCCGAGACGCGGGCTGCGCGATTACAGCGCGGTAACCGGCGCGTCCGGCGGCAGCCGGAAATGCGTGCGGGCGGCCGACTCCAGCGAGCTCGTACGGTCCCAGTCCTCGCGCCGCACCAACGCCGCGCCCCCTTCCGAGAACGAACGGCCGATCCACTCGTCATAGCCCGCACCGTCGGGCGGACTGTCCTGGCGGCGTACGTGGTAGCCGCCCTTCCCGTCCTTGGAGAGTTCCATCAGCAACGGCCCTCGGACGGCTGTTCCCTCGACAAGGGTCCTGCCCCGCGCCGCCAGTTCCGAGCACTGCGTGACCAGACCCACCTTCAGGACCCCGCCATCGACCTCGCGGATCTCGACGACCTTCTCCGTACAGAACCACCGGGCCGTGGAGGCGAACGAGGAGTCGGCGAGCATGCCGCCCTCATTCTCCAGTCCGGCGACCGCTGCGTCATGCACGACCGGCTGGAGTGTCTTCCTCAGCGTGGGATCGACATCCGGGGCGGGCGCCGTACAGCCCGCGGCCACCAGCGCCAGGACTCCATACGTACCCGCACACCACCACACCCGAGCCCTGCTCATCGTCTCCCCCGCCCCTCCACACCGCCGAGGCGTGAACTCTACGCGGGAGCCTGATTGTTCAGGTCCTGATCTCCACCGCCTCGTACTCGTGCCCCAGCCGCAACGGCGCTGCTAGGCGATGTCCGACCAGCCGTACGGCGGCGGGATGGGTCCGCTCCCCGCTCCGGCGCCCACGGCCTCCAGGTCACGGTCGGCCACCCTCATCAGCTGCCCGGCGATGTCCCTCATGGCCCGGCTCGCGGCCAGTTCGTCGCCGATCGCGGGGACGTCCACGTCCTGGGGATTGCAGTGGGCTGTCCCATGACCGGTGAGCGTCGCGGTGCCGGTGTCCAGCACCGCCTCGGCCTTCGTCGTGCCGTCCTCCTCGGTCAGGCAGACGCGGACCTGCCACTCCAGTGTCCGAGTCATCGCGCACCTCCTCACCCGCGGCCGCGGCGCGCCGCCGCAGCACGGTCCTGCCTTCAGGATCCCTCCAGCGGGGCCCGGGCGCGCGCCATCCACAAACAGGAAACAGGCGGACGCGCGGAGCAAGGGGCTGGCCATCCGGGGGATCTCCTGACTCCGGCACGACGCGTTGCGACGGTAGCCGCGGGGGAGCCATTACGTTCCGGGGACGGAGGCGCTGCGCGGGATGACCAGGCACCCCGTGCTGCGAGGTCCGGGAGGTGAACGGTGGGGCACACAAACGGTCGGGCACGGGCGCGCGGCGGCGCATCGCCGCGACTCGCAGGCCGTGGCACCGCACGGCGCCTGCGGTGCCTCACCGTGATTCCCCTGCTGGCCGGACTGCTCACCTCCTGCGGCTCGGAGGAATCCGGCCCGGTCAGCCTGAACTGGTACAACTTCCCCGACGACTCAGGCGCCCTGGCCGGCGCGGCGAGCAACTGCACCCGTGCCTCGGGCGGGCGCTACCGCATCGTGTACAACAAGCTCCCGCGCGGCGCGGACGGCCAGCGTCAGCAGCTCGTCCGCCGACTCGCCGCACACGACGACACCCTGGACATCCTGGGCCTCGATGTCACCTGGGCCCCGGAGTTCGCCGAGGCCAACTGGATCCTGCCGTGGACGGGCGGCAATCGCCGCAGTGCCACCGCGGGCACCCTCGAAGTGCCGCTGCAGACGGCGACGTGGAAGGGCAAGCTGTACGCCGTCCCGTACAACACCAACACCCAGTTGCTGTGGTACCGAAGCGACCTCGTGCCCAAACCGCCCAAGACCTGGGCCGAGATGCTCGGTATGGCGCGCGGCCTCGCCAAGGAGGGCAAGCCTCACTACGTCGAGATTCAGGGCGCCCAGTACGAAGGGCTGACGGTCTGGTTCAACACACTCGTGGAGAGCGCTGGCGGCTCCATCCTCAACGCCACAGCCACAGCACCCTCGCTCGGGCCGCCCGCGGTCCAAGCGGCCACGATCATGCACAACCTGGCCACCTCACCCGCCGCGGACCCCTCGCTGTCCAACCAGATGGAGGATCAGAACCGGCTGGCCATGGAGTCGGGAAACGCTGCCTTCGAGCTGAACTACCCATTCGTCTATCCGTCGATGAAGTCGAACAAGCCCGCTCTGTTCAAGAGTTTCCGTTGGGCGCCGTACCCCGGCGTGGACCCCGGCCGGCCATCCAAACCCACCATCGGCGGCATCGACCTCGCCATCGGCGCCTACTCGCGCCACCCCGACCTCGCGTACGAGGCCGCGCTGTGCTTGCGCAATCGTCAGAACCAGATGGCCGCGGCGCTCAAGGGCGGGCTGCCCCCCACCCTGCGCGCGCTCTACTTCGACAAGACACTCTTCAAGAGCTACCCGTTCGCTACCGAAGTGCTCTCGGCACTGGAGAACGCCAGCGTCCGCCCCCAGACCCCCGCCTACCAGAACGTGTCCATCGCGATCTCGCACACGCTCTCCCCGCCCTCGGCGATCAATCCGCGGAGCGACGTCGAACACATCGGCAGCCAGATCGAGGACGCCCTCCAGTCCAAGGGGCTGATCCCGTGAACACCGCGACTCCCGCCACGTCGGCGGCCCCGGGCGGGGCCGAGGCGTTGTCCGAGGGCGCGCGGCAGGAGCGACGGCTGGGATGGCTGTTGTGCGCGCCCGCGGTGGTCGTCATGCTCGCCGTCACCGCCTACCCCATCGGCTACGCGATCTACCTGTCGCTGCAACGCTACGACCTGCGCTTCCCGGATCAAGCGCGCTTCGTGGGCCTGAGCAACTACGCGGCCGTACTCTCCTCCGAGTTCTGGTGGGAGGCGTTCTGGGTCACCCTGTTCATCACCGTCATCTCCGTAGCCGTGGAACTCGTCCTCGGCTTCGCGCTGGCCCTGGTCATGCATCGCGCGATCTTCGGCCGGGGAACCGTACGTACCGCGATCCTGATCCCCTACGGCATCGTCACCGTGGTCGCCGCCTATTCCTGGCAGTACGCCTGGACCCCGGACACGGGCTATCTCGCCGCACTGCTGCCGTCCGGTGATGCCCCGCTGACCGAGCAGTGGCCGGCCATCGGGCTGATCATCCTCGCCGAGGTCTGGAAGACCACCCCCTTCATGGCACTCCTGCTGCTGGCCGGACTCGCCCTGGTGCCCGAGGAGACGCTGCGCGCCGCCATGGTCGACGGTGCGTCCGCCTGGCAGCGCTTCATTCTCGTCACGGTGCCGCTGATGAAGCCGGCCATCCTGGTGGCCCTGCTGTTCCGCACCCTGGACGCCTTCCGGGTCTTCGACAACATCTATGTGCTGACCTCGGGTGCTCATGGCACCGGCTCGGTGTCGATCCTCGGCTACGACAACCTGTTCACCGCGCTCAACCTCGGCATCGGATCGGCGATCTCCGTGCTCATCTTCCTGTGCGTCGGCGTGATCGCCTTCGCCTTCATCAAACTCTTCGGGGCTGCCGCTCCCGGCTCACAGGAGGCGGGACGCTGATGGCGGGCGCGGGCAAGAGGCATGTCACGGGCTGGGCCATCGCCAACACCGTGGTGATCGCCTATGCCCTGTTCCCCGTCTGGTGGATCGCGGCCCTGTCGTTCAAGGACCCCAGCACCCTCACCGACGGCAGCTTCGTCCCTCAGCAGTGGACCCTGGAGAACTACAGCGGCATCTTCCAGACCTCGGAGTTCACCCGGGCCCTGATCAACTCGATCGGTATCGCCCTGATCGCCACAGTGATCGCCGTTGTGCTGGGCACCATGGCCGCCTACGCCGTAGCGAGGCTCCGCTTCCCCGGCAAGAGGCTGCTGATCGGCATGTCCCTGTTGATCGCGATGTTCCCGCCGATCTCCCTGGTGTCCCCGCTCTTCAACATCGAGCGCATCCTGGGGATCTTCGACACCTGGCCGGGGCTGATCATCCCGTACATGACCTTCTCCCTCCCGCTCGCGATCTACACCCTCTCGGCGTTCTTCCGGGAGATCCCGTGGGATCTGGAGAAAGCGGCCAAGGTCGACGGGGCCACTCCCGCCCAGGCCTTCCGGCTGGTGATCGCTCCGCTGGCCGCGCCGGGCGTGTTCACCACCGCCATCCTCGTCTTCATCTTCTGCTGGAACGACTTCCTGTTCGCCATCTCCCTGACCTCGACAACCAGGGCCCGCACAGTGCCTGCGGCGATCGCCTTCTTCACCGGGAGCAGCCAGTTCCAGCAACCCACCGGTTCGATCGCCGCCGCCGCGGTAGTGATCACCATTCCGATCATCGCCTTCGTGCTGCTGTTCCAGCGGCGCATCGTCGCCGGACTGACGTCCGGGGCCGTCAAGGGCTGACCGGCAGCAGCCGGCCGTCAGGACAAGGAGCACCGACTGTGGCCGAGATCGTTCTCGAGGGCATCACCAAGAGGTATCCCGACGGCGCCGTGGCCGTGCGGGACGTCAACCTCACAGTGGGCGACGGGGAATTCGTCATCCTGGTCGGGCCCTCCGGTTGCGGCAAGTCCACCACGCTCAACATGATCGCCGGACTTGAGGACATCACCGACGGCACCCTCCGCATCGACAACCAGGTCGTCAACGACAAGGCGCCCAAGGACCGCGACATCGCCATGGTCTTCCAGAGTTACGCCCTCTATCCGCACATGACCGTGCGGGAGAACATGGGCTTCGCCCTGCGCCTGGCCAAGGTCGACAAGGCCACCATCAGGAGCAAGGTGGAGGAGGCCGCCCGCATCCTCGACCTGACGGATCATCTGGACCGCAAACCCGCGAACCTCTCGGGCGGCCAGCGTCAGCGCGTCGCCATGGGCCGTGCCATTGTCCGCAACCCCAAGGCGTTCCTGATGGACGAGCCGCTGTCCAACCTGGACGCCAAGCTCCGGGTACAGATGCGCACCCAGATCTCGCGCCTTCAGCAACGTCTGGGCACCACCACCGTCTACGTCACCCATGACCAGACCGAGGCGATGACGCTCGGGGACCGCGTGGTCGTCATGCGCGGCGGTGTCGTTCAGCAGGTCGGCACCCCCCAGTATCTCTACGACGAGCCACGCAACCTGTTCGTCGCTGGTTTCATCGGCTCACCCGCCATGAACTTCCTCCACGCCACCCTGGAGGAGAACGTGCTGCGCACCATCGTCGGCGACCTCCCGCTGTCCGACGAGGTACGCCGGAGTCTGGAGCGCCAGAACGCGCCGCTGGACCTCATCGTGGGTCTGCGGCCCGAAGCCTTCGAGGATGCCGCCATGGTCGATCCGGGCCGGTCGGGGATGACCTTCACCACCACCGTGGATGTGGTGGAGTCCTTGGGCTCGGATGTCTACGCCTACTTCACCGAGGAGGACTGGCAGCCGACCACCACCTCGGAACTGGAGGAGCTGGCCGCCGATTCCGGCATCAGTGAGACGGGAGCCAGCGGCCACCAGGTGGTCGTCCGGCTCAGTACGGGGACACAGGTCCGCGAGGGGAGCCGGGCCGAACTGTGGGTGGACACCTCGAGGATGCATGTCTTCGACCCACGCGCCGGTCTGAACCTCACCCACCGGGAGAACGATGGCGGATGAGCGGATCCCGGCGGGCCCCGTCGCCGTCGTGTCAGGTCAGTTGCAGGCGCAGCCCGATGCGGCCTTGGCATCGGCGACGGTGGTGGTCGGGTCGGTGGCCTGTTCGCCCGTGGTGCAACAGGCGGTGACTCCGCAGCAGCCGTCCCGGTTCCCGTCGGTGTCGGCGGCGGTGTCCCCGTCGGTGGCGGTGGCTGTGTAGGTGGCCGGCTTTGTGGCGCGGACGATGGCGGAGTGCATGCCGTCGGCGACGGCGGGGGTGGGAGTGATCTCGATGTCGATGAACCCGGCCGCCTTCAGCCCTTGCCGGTATTCGGTGAAGGAGAGGGCGCCGGCGATGCAGCCGACATAGTCGCCTCGCTCGGCACGCTGGGCGGGGGTGAGGGTGTCGTCGGCGATGACGTCGGAGACGCCGATCCGGCCGCCGGGGACCAGCACGCGGTAGGTCTCGGCGAATACCGCCTGCTTGTCGGTGGACAGGTTGATGACGCAGTTGGAGATGACGACGTCGATCGTGTTCGCCGGGAGGGGGATGGCCTCGATGGTGCCCTTCAGGAATTCGACGTTGGTGGCGCCGGCCTTCTTCCTGTTCGCCAGAGCAAGGGCCAGCATTTCCTCGGTCATGTCCAGGCCGTAGGCCTTGCCGGTGGGGCCGACGCGACGAGCGGAGAGGAGGACGTCGATGCCACCGCCGGAGCCGAGGTCGAGGACGCGGTCGCCTTCGTTCAGGTCGGCGACGGCGATCGGGTTCCCACAGCCCAGGGAGGCGGCGACGGCCTCGGCCGGGAGGGCGTCGCGCTCGTCGGCGGCATAGAGAGTGGAGCCGAAGTTCTCGTCGACCTCGACGGCCTGGGGGCCGCAACAGGTGCTTTTGCCCTCGGCGACCTGGACGGCTGCGGCCGCATAGCGCCGGCGGACGGTCTCGCGCAGATCGGTGGACTGCTCGCTCATGACCTTCACTCCTCGATGGCCGGGGCCGGTGCAGCCCCAGGACGGCTATATCGATGTTCTTGAATTCAAGGTTGCGCCTTGAATAGAGGGATGTCAACATAGAAGTATGTCGAAACAAGACCTCGTGACACTTGGCCAGGACGGCATCGGCGGATGCTGCCCCACTCTGCTGACCGCTCCCCTGGACGAGAACCGGGCCGTCGAGCTGGCCAAGGTCTTCAAGGCCCTGGGCGACCCGGTGCGACTCAGGTTGCTGTCGATGATCGCCTCGCGCGACGGCGGCGAGATCTGTGTCTGCGACCTGACCCCGGCGTTCGACCTGTCGCAGCCGACGATCTCCCACCACCTCAAGCTGCTGCGTCAGGCCGGGCTGATCGACTGCGAACGACGCGGGACGTGGGTGTACTACTGGCTGCTGCCCGAGATGACCGACAAGCTCGCCGGCATCCTCACCCGTCCCGGATCTCAGGCCCGTCAGTCCCTCGACGGCGCGACCGGGTCGGCCCGGTAACCGGCAACCACCTCCGGGAGCTCCGCATCACGGCTCCGTTCGCCCACGCCGCGCCTCGGGGTGATTTGATGGGAACTGCACCTGGAAACGCTGCAACCGGAGACGCTGCACCGGTGATGCGTCGGCAGCACCCGGCCCTTGGACGGCCTGGGAGTTACCGGCAGGCATAGTGCCCCACCCCGGGGTTAGGTCGTTGTGTTGGACACACACGAGTCGACGAGTGATCTGCCGGACCAGCCCCTGTCGGCGGTCGGGTACGCGGGTGTGCTCCGTGACCTCCTTCCGATCGCGCTGTGGAGGGCCGATGCGGACGGGCGCCTGGTGGAGTGGTCGCTCGCCGCTCAGGACCTGCTCGGCTACCCGCCGGATGAGCTGCTAGGCCGGCACGGGGTCCCGATACTGGTCCCCGAGCCCGACTGGGAGCTGGCCGATCACCTGATACGGAAAGTCCGGGCGGGTGAGGCTGTGGTCGGGTCCCTCCCCGTGCGGCACCGCGATGGGCATCTCGTGCCGATGGAGATGTGGATCTGCCCGGCCGCAGACCCCCAGGGAGGGGCGGGCATCCTCGCCATCGCCGTGGAGACCTCAGCGGTCCTGCGCATGCGGGATTCACTCGCGGCACTGGAAGGCCTGTTCACCCAGTCCCCCATCGGCCTGGCCATGCTCGGCCCCGATCTGCGCTTCCTGCGGGTCAATGACGCGCTGGCACGGATGCAGGGCGTATCCGCGGCCGACCACATCGGCAAGCGCCCGGCCGAGGTCGTGCCGGGCGTCAACGCCACGGAGCTGGAGACGGCGATGCGGAAGGCTCTTGATGGCGGCAAGGCGGTGGTCGACGTGCGCCGCACCGGTCGCACGCCGGCCGATCCCGAACACGACCGCACCTGGTCCTGCTCCTATGCTCCGCTGCTCGACAGCGTCGGCCGGAGGCTGGGCCTGATCGCCTCGCTGATCGACATCACCGACGGGCAGCAGGCGCAGATCGAGGCGGGGCAGGCGCGGCATCGCCTGGCGCTGCTGGCCGAGGCCGGCACCCGGATCGGGACCACCTTGGACCTGCGGCAGACCGCCGAGGAAGTGGTGCAGGTACTGGTGCCGCAGCTGGCCGACTCGGCCGACGTACAACTGCTGGAAGAGATACTCGACCCCGACGAGGCCGCCGCATCCACCCACGGCGTGGTGCGTCGTCTGGCGGTCTCCTTCCCCGATCCGTCCGCCCCCACCGCGAAACTGGCGGTAGGCGCGACCTTCCAGCTCCCGCTCGGCTCGGTGTACGAGCAGGTCATCGCCGACGGGCGCCCCATGAACCTCTACAAGGCCGATGTCCCGGCGCTGATCACCGATCCGCGCGCCGAGCAACTGCGTACCTACCTCAGCACCCTGGGCGCCGCGCGACTGGTCCCGCTGGTCGCCCGTGGCAAGGTGCTCGGCGCCGTGGTGGTGACGCGTGCCCGAAGCCGCGAGCGATTCGATGAGCAGGACTGCGTGCTCATCGACGAGCTGGTCGCCCGGGCGGCGCTGAACATCGACAACGCGCGCATGTACACCAGCCAGCGAAAGGCGGCGCTCACGCTGCAACGCAGCCTGACGAACAACGCGCTGCCGGACGTGACCGGCCTGGAACTCACCGGACGCTACCTGCCCGCCAGCGACCACGCGGTCGGCGGCGACTGGTTCGACGCCATCACCCTGCCCGACGGCAGGACCGGGCTGGTCATCGGGGATGTGATGGGGCACGGAATCCATGCGGCGGCCGTCATGGGACAGCTGCGCACAGCGGTGCGAACGCTGGCACGGCACGGCATCCCCCCGGCTGAGATGCTCCGTTCCCTGGACGCCGTCGTGAGCGACCTGGGTGAGAATGAAATGGCGACATGCGTCTACGCGGTCTTCGACCGGGCTGCCGGCGGTTGTCTGATCGCCAGGGCCGGCCATCCACCTCCGGCCGTGGCCGAGGCCCGAGGGACTATTGCGTTCCTCGACGGCCCCCCGGGTACACCCCTGGGAGCGGGCGGGCAGGACTTCAGGACCGAGCAGGTGCCGCTGCCCCCCGGCAGTCTGCTGGTGCTGTACACCGACGGCCTCATCGAGGCACGCGACAGAGACCTCGACCAGGGCATGCAGCAACTCGCCCAGGCGCTGCGGCACCTCGACCATCCGTTGGAGGAGATCTGTGACAGCATCCTCGGCCGGCTGCTGCCCTCCACGGCTCAGGACGATGTGGCGGTGCTCCTCGCCAGAACTCCGCGTACTCGGGACTCGGTGATCAGTCACTCCGAGCAGCTCCGCTCACGCGGTCCCGCTCGCAAGGCGCAAGGGTGGTAGCGATGGACACACCGATGACGACGTTCAGCGAGGGCCCGGAGGACCCGTTCGCGGTGCGGCGCGCGGCTTCGGCGGTGCTGGACGACCGCGGGACGGTCATCGGCTGGAGCGAGCGGGCCGAGGCGCTGCTCGGCTACCCGCCGAAGGAGGCGCTCGGGCGGACGGCGCTCGGTTTCCTGATCGACGTCCATGACGACGACGTCGTCATGGACGCACTGGCCGTATGCGTACGCGATCGGGGCTGGTTCGGGGTGGTGCCCGTACGGCACCGCGACGGGCGGCGGGTGGAGCTGGGGTGCCGGGCCCGGGCGATCACGAGGGGCGACGCCGTCCGCGAGTGGTTTCTCGTCGCCGCGCCGGCCGAGGAGGTCATCCAGTGGGAGAGGGACCGGTCGGTCCTGGACGGATTGTTCCGCCGCTCCCCGATCGGTCTGTCCGTCTTCGCCCCGGACCTGAGCCTCCTGCGGGTGAACCGGGCGATCTCGAAGTTCAGTCAGATACCGGTCGAGCAACACCGGGGGCTCCGGGTCAGCGACTTCCTCATCCAGCGGGACTCCGACACGGTGGTGAGGCAATTGGGGGAGGTACTGGAGACGGGCCGGTCCTCGATCTTCACCGAACAGCCCTGCGCTCTGCGGCGGGACCCGGGCCATGAGATGTTCGTATCGATATCCGCATTCCGGATAGAGGACCCCTCCGGACACATCCTCGGCGTGACACAGACGGTCGAGGATGTGACCGAACGTTATCGGGCCCGCCATCGGCTCGCCCTGCTCAACGAGGCGAGCGCCCGCATCGGAACCACGCTGGACGTGGCGAGGACGGCGAATGAGCTGGCCGAGGTCGCGGTCCCGGACCTCGCCGACTGTGTCTCCGTGGACCTGCTGGAGCCGGTGGCCCGCGGCGAGGAGCCCATCCAGGAGGTACTCGGAACCGTGCGCCGGACGGCTATCCGCAGCGTTCTGCCGGATACGCCACAGGTGATGTATCCGGTGGGCCGCACGATTCACATCCCGCCGGAGAGTCTGCAAGCGCGGTGCCTGGCCCAGCGGCGTCCGGTCCTCGACACGCGTCAGGAAGGCGTTACCGGGTGGCTCCCCGAGGACCCGGAGCGGGCCGAGCGCGTCCTCAGTCTGGGCAACCCCTCGCTGATGGTCGTGCCGCTGGTCGCCCGGGGGCTCGTGCTCGGCCTGCTCAGTCTCTGGCGGTGGCAGCGGTCCGAGCCGTTCGAGGATGACGACCTCACACTCGCCGCGGAGTTCGCCTCCCGCGCCGCGGTCTGCATCGACAACGCACGCCGCTACACACAGCAGCACGACGCGGCGCTCACCCTGCAGCACAGCCTGCTCCCGCACGAGGTGCCCGCGCACCCCGCGGTCGAAATCGCCCACCGCTACCTGCCTGCCGACGATACGACCGGCGTGGGTGGTGACTGGTTCGACGTCATCCCACTCTCCGGGCTTCGCGTCGCCCTCGTCGTCGGCGACGTGGTCGGCCGCGGCATCCACGCGGCGGCCACCATGGGCCGGCTGCGCACCGCCGTACACACCCTGGCCAACCTCGACCTCACCCCCGACGAGGTCCTGTCCCGCCTCGATGACCTAGTGGACCGGCTGGCCGCCGAGCAGGAGCCGACCGACGAGCGTTTCCCTCAAATCATCGGCGCAACCTGCCTGTACGCGGTCTACGACCCGGTCTCCAGGCAATGCGCCCTGGCCCGCGCCGGTCATCCGCCGCCGGTGATGGTGACCCCGGACGGGCAGGTCCACCTCGTCGACCTGCCCGCCGGTCCGCCGCTGGGCCTGGGCGGGCTGCCGTTCGAGGCCGCCGAGCTGGAACTGGCCGAGGGCAGCCTCCTGGCCCTCTACACCGACGGCCTCATCCAGGCCCGCAAGCGAGACGTCGACGAGAGTCTGGCGGATCTGTGCCAGGCGCTGAGCGTGCCCACCCGCTCGTTGGAGGAGACCTGCGGGGTGGTGGGGGACGCGTTGCTGCACGACCGGCCGACCGATGACGTGGCCGACGACGTGGCACTGCTCATCGCCCGTACCCGCGTGCTGCCGAAGGAGAAGGTGGCCACGTGGGAGCTGCCGGTAGAACCTACCGCCGCCGCTCAGGCCCGCGAGCTGGCCGGATCCCAGCTGACCGAGTGGGGGCTGGAGGAGATGATCTTCACCACCGAGTTGATCGTCAGCGAGCTGGTCACCAACGCCTACCGGTACGGTGGCGGGCCGATCGGCCTACGCCTCATCCGTGACAGCCACCTCATCTGCGAAGTGTCCGACACCAGCAGCACCTCACCGCATCTCCGCCGGGCCCGCACCACCGACGAGGGCGGTCGCGGACTCTTCCTGGTGGCCCAGCTCACCGAGCGGTGGGGCACCCGGTACACGCGCGACGGCAAGACCATCTGGACCGAACAACCGCTGCCCGCCACGTCGGCAGAGTGAATCAGCGCGCGCAGGTGGCTGTCCGGCCGAGGCTTCCGCTGGTGCATATGGTGGAAAAGTCGCAAGATCGAAGCGACGCAGCACAAGGCGGGAAGCAATGGTGTGGGAATCCGCGACCGACTATGAGGCCGTTTTCCATGCCTTGCCCAGCGCCGTGGCGCTGCTCAATCCGCAGATGGTGTACGCCGACGCCAACGAGGAGTACCTGCGGTTGTCGGGCCGCACCCGGGAACAGCTGATCGGTCTCCATCTGTTCGACGTCTTCCCGGATAATCCCGGCGACCCCGACGCGTCCGGCATGCGCAACCTGAAAGCGTCACTGCTGCGGGTGGTGGAGTCGGGTTCGCGCGACAGCATGGCGCTGCAACGCTACGACGTCGAGGCAGCTGATGGGCCCGGCGTGTTCGAGGAACGGTACTGGAGCCCGGTCAACGCCCCCGTCCTCGGTCCGGACGGGCAGGTGGTGCTGATCGTGCACCGGGTGGAGGAAGTCACCGAGCTCATCAACGCCCGCACCCGTGACGGACGCGCCCGCTCTTCCCGAGGAGGAGACCGCCACCGGCTGATGGAGGCGGAACTCTACACCCGCGCCCGGGAACTGCAGGAGGTCAACGAACGACTGCGCCAGGCACACGCCCGCGAACGGCAGGTCGCCCTCGCCCTGCAGGAAGCGATGCTGCCCGCACCGCGACCGGTCGGCCATCACCGGGTGGCGGTGCGCTACCGGCCCGCCGTCGGCGCTCTGAACGTGTGCGGCGACTGGTACGACCTGGCCGAACTGTCCGGCGACCGCATCGCTGTCGCCGTCGGCGACGTCGTCGGCCACGGCCTGCCCGCGGCCGGCGTCATGGGACAGCTGCGCAGCGCCCTCAGCGCGGCCGTACGCGTTGCCGACGGACCCGCTACGGCGCTCGATGTAGTCGGCCAGTACGCCCGCTCCGTCGACGGCGCCGAGTCCACCACAGCGGTCCAGGCCATCGTCGACTGGGACAGCCACACCATTACCTACAGCAGCGCAGGACACCTGCCGCCTGCGCTGCTCCATCCCGATGGCCTGGTCGAATTTCTCGACCGGGCCACCGACCCCCCACTCGGCGCCCGCCCCGAACACATCCCCCACCCCCAGGCCGCCGCCGCCTTCACCGACGGCGCCACCCTCGTGCTCTATACCGATGGACTGATCGAACGCCGCGATGAGGACATCGACACCGGACTCGCCCGCCTCGCCGACTGCCTCACCCGGCATCCCACTGCCGATGCCGACAGCCTCGCCGACCGCCTGCTGTCCACACTGATCCCACCGGGCGGCAACACCGACGACACCGCTCTTGTCGTCATCCGTCTATGAGCCACGGCCTATGAGATCCGTCCATGAGCCACGGCCGTTCACAGGAACGGCCGCAACCCCTCTGCGGGCGTTGGCCCGGTCCGGTCGAGCCGCCGCCCTATGCCATGGCACGCTCCGCGCCCCCCGGCACCCGCCGCCTTCCCACAACGCTGCCCAGCCAGCCGAGCAGGAACGCGACCGGCATGGACACGAGGACAACCGTCTGGAGCGGGAACCAGTTGAGGTGCCACTCCGGGAAGAACGCCAAGGGCGTGCCCGAGAAGACCGGGCCGGAGATCTGCAGCCCGATGGCACAGCACAGGCCTCCGTACAGCGTCCAGAGCAGCCCGGTTCGTGTGTAGCCCTTCCAGAAGAGTGAGTACACCAGCGCCGGCAGCAGACAGGAGGCAGCCACCCCCAGAGCGAGAGCCGACAGGAAACCGACGTTCCATCCCTGGACCCAGACCGCCAACCCGATGCTCAGTATTCCGACCCCGGCGGACGCCCAGCGCGCGGCGGCAACCTCCCGGCCCTCGGTCGTACTCCCACGGAACAGAACCTGCGTGTACAGGTCGTGGGCGATCGCACCGGCGGCCGCCAGCGTCACGCTCGCCACGACCGACAGCGCGGTGAGGAACACCGCGGAGGAAACGAGAACGACGAGGAATGCCCCGCCCGTGTCGATGGACGAGCCGCCCGCCAGCTCGCCGGTGAGCATCAGCAGGCTGCTGTTGCCTCCCGGATCCGCGGCCAGGATCGCCGGGGCACCGATCAACGCGGCGGCCGCGAACCCCGTCACCGCTGTGGCGAGGCAGAAAGCACCGACGATGCCGACGGTGTGGCGCACCGTGCGGCGCGCGGAGGCCGGGTCGCGAGCCGCGTTGAGTTGCATGGCAACGTGGGGCATGCACGCCACCCCCAGCACGATGGTGATCATCAAGCCGACGAAGTCGAGTGTGCCCCGGGCGCCGGTGCTGCCGGCGAACCGGAGGCCTGGACGCATATAGACGGCCGGTCGGCCGCTGCCCTGTCTGGCGGCGTCGACGAGCGAGTCGGTGCTCCAGTGGAAGCGATGGAACAGCACAGCTGTCACGGCCACGGCCATGCAGAGCAGCGCCACCGTTTTGATCACCTGAAGGGCGAGGGTTCCACGCATACCGCCGAACGCTGTGGCGCAGACGACCAGCGCGCCGATCATGACGATGGCCGTCTGTGCGGCGCCCGGCCCCGACAGCCCCATCAGCATCGCGGTGGTCGCTCCCGCACCGGAGAGTTGCACAACCAGGTAGGGGACGCATGCGCTCAATGTCACGAAGGCAACCGCGATCCTCACCGCGGGCCCCGGAGCCCGCAGAGCGAAGGTGTCACCCAAGGTGTAGCTGCCGCGCTCGCGCAGGGGGGCGGCCAGCAGGAGGAGCACGCCGAGTGAGAGCACGGTGCACAGAGCGATGAACAGACCGTCGTAGCCAAAGACCGCCACGGTGCCGGTGGTGCCGAGCACCGTGGCCGCGGACAGGTAGGCCCCGGACAGTACGAGGGCCCCCCGCAGCGGCGGAAGCCTGCGGCCTGCTGTGTAGAACTCGTTGACCCGGTCCCTCTCAGGGCCGCTGAGAACGCTGATGAACAGTATGGGGACGATCAAGGTCAGAAAGCCCACGAGAACCAGGGAGCGCGTGTCCGTGTCCAGGGTGCCGGGCACGGCGGCGAGGAGGACGTCAGGATTCATCAGTACTCCACGTCCTGCTCGTTCGGTACGCCCATACCCGCACGCCGGTCGTACCGCGCCGCCGTCCACAGCAGGAGAGACCCCTGGAGGAGAACTGCCAGCACGCCGATGGTGGTCTCTCCCCAGATGCGGGTGGCCATGAAGTCGGCGGCAGAGCAGGCGAGCAGCAGATGTACGCCGAAGGTCAGTCCATTGACCACGGCGAAAGCGACACCCGGGCGATGCGGCCGTGGTTGATGATGAAGCCGGGCGGCGTGTTGTTGAGCCATGACGGTCTCCTGGCGGGCAGGTATGAGGGCGGATCCCCTCAGGTGCGGGGCTCACCAGAGCACGTGCGGCTATGGCCGGTCCACGCGCTGTGCTCGCTCTGTTGCCCACTCCCAATACCGACATGAGGTCACTGTGCTGATGCCCATTCAGCCGCGTGTGCCGTGCCGTGGCCCGTGGCGCCTGCGCCGTGCCGCCACGAACGGGCATCCGTCGTCAGGCAGACGGCAGGGGGTTCAATTCGTACGGGGCGCCCAGAACGGCGGCTGGTCCGAGCAGGCGGTGCGCGTCGAGCGCGAGGGTGAGCTGCACCAGATCGCGTGGGCGGGACAGAGCGAGTCCGGTAATCTGCTCGAAGCGGCGCAGACGATTGAGCACGGTGTTGCGATGGCAGAACATGTGCCGGGCGGTCCTGACGGCGGAGCCACCGTTCTCCACCCAGATACCGAGGGTGTCGAAGAGCGTGTCACGGTCGGCGGGCTCAAGGTCGTACAGGGGCCGGAGCACCCGGTGGGCCAGCTCGGCGGACAGGTCGGGCCGTGAGATCAGGAGCCCGTCGGGCAGGCAGGTGTCGAGCCGGGCGATCTCACCGTCGGCCCGGCAGGTGCGAACGGCGAGTTCGGCCATGTCACGCGCACGCGACAGGCTGTCCAGACCCTGCACGACAGGGCTGATCCCGATACGCATCCCGGGACCGGCGGCCAGGCCGGAGGCGAGCGCGTCCAGAGGACGGTCGCCCAGGTGGGCGACGAGCACATCGCCCTGTGGACAGGTGTGGCGCAGCATTCGGATGCCGCGTACCTCGGGAACGGTCTTGGGCACGTGGCCGTAGGGCGGTGTGGCCCGCAGCGCCGCTACCGCGAAGCGTCCGCCGAGCGGCAAATCGAGGATCGCCGCCGCATCCCGGGTGAAATCGGGTTCGGTGCGGTTCTCCAGCAGTGCGGCGAGGATCAGGCGGACGCGTTCACCGTGCCGGCTGGCGACGCCGTGGGCGACCTGCCGGTAGGCGTCGGCGACGAGGACGGCGTCGCGGTCGTTGCTCTTCCACACCAGCTCGGCCACGTGTACCAGCTGGCGCGAGTCGCCGAGTCCGTCCCGCTCCACCACACCGATGATCCCGCTCCACACCTCCGAGCCGGCGACACGGAAGGCGTGCAGCACCTCGTCGAGAGGGCGGCCTTGTTGCGCGCGTCTTATGCCGAGCTCTCTTGTGTAACGCTCGACGTCCACGATCCTGGTCGGATCCAGGCTGGCTTCCAGCCCGTGGCGTACGCCTGTGCTCACGGATTGCCTCAGGTCCGGTGGTGCCAGCACCAGGTCGGCGTAGTACGGCACCTCGGAGCGGATCTTCTCCACCACGCTGTCGGCGAATTCCGTCCCACGCCCCAGAAGGTGCCGGCAGGCACTGTCGAAGAGCTGGAGAGGGGAGGAATTCATGATGCGATCGGTCAGCGGGGCGCTGACGACTGCGTCGTGGCTGCGAGAACTGGTTTGCATGGACCCTCCAGGTGGACGGGGCGTGCGAGAACACCACGGCGAGCCGCCATGTCCTGAGCTGGGCGGAGCGCCGTGCGACCTCCGCCGGGTCAGCCGTCGGTGCGCGGAAGCAGGCCACCTTCCAGGGAGCCACCATGCTAAGCAGTTGGTTAGCTCGGGGCGAGGTCTCAGCCAAACCGTGATGATTCCGTGCAGCCACGGTATGGAAGGGCTCTCCCCCGCGAAGCGGTCGGTTCCCGGACGGGAACGACACTCGCCCGCTCCCTCGGGAACGCTCCCTGGGCCGTCTTCTCGCAGCACCCGGCCCCACCGAGGCACGACAGATCGGCGACCGCCACCACCGACAAGCGCCGCGGCAAGAACGAGCGCCACCCCTGTCGGGGGGGGACCCTCGCATCGGTATTCGGCCATGGGCGGAGATGCCGACGCCCGGCATGCACGGGCCGAAGTCACCCGTCTGATCACCGCCGGTCCGGGGGCGTCCCGAGTGCTGGTGCCGACCTTCGACGAGGTGACCACGTCTACGGCGCGCTCCGCGCCGGTGCGAGCGGATTCGCGGTCACGGACCCCTGCGACCGGTCCAGGGCATCACACCGCCGCGCGATCAGCACAGCGTGGGCCGCGGAACTCGTTGCCCCATGACCTGGACGAACTCCGTACCGCGGACCACTATGAAGCCTGCCTCAATACGCAACCGCAGATGCCACGGGCCCACGTGAGTCATACTGCGGCCCGGACTACCACGGACGCGGATGCACGACAACACCCGGGATGTTCCCATCCCGTCCCGGCAGTTGGACCTTGCCCGCTCTCAGGAGGAGACCCAGCAGCCGTGAGCCCACACGACGAGACCGTCGGCTCCCCCGGCGAGCGAATGGTGCAGAAGCAGTTCGGCACCGCCGACCGCGCGGCCGACTTCTACGACCGGCAGATGCATGACTTCCTCACGCCCCCCATGCGGGAGTTCATAGCCCGACAGACCATGGTGTTCCTGTCCACGGCCGACGCGAGCGGCGCCTGCGACTCCACCTTCCGCGCCGGGCCGCCCGGGTTCGTCACCGCGCTGGACGCCCGCACATTGACCTACCCCGAATACCGCGGCAACGGCGTGCTGGCCAGCGTCGGAAACATCACCGAGAACCCTCATCTCGGTCTGCTCTTCATCGACTTCACTCGACACCACATAGGCCTGCACATCAATGGAGCGGCCGAACTGCGCACCGAGCAGGAGCAACGTGCCGAATACCCGAGCCTCCCGATGGACGCAGCACCCGGCCGACAGCCGCAGATGTGGATACACATGACGGTCGAGGAGGCGTATGTCCACTGCTCCAAGCACATCCCGCACCTGGAACCCGCTCCACGGCCGCGCGCCTCGGAAATGAATCGCCCCAAGGATGCCGCATACTTCACCGACCGGATGCCCGCCTACCCCGCGGCGTCCGGGGCGGACTCCGGCGAGAGCCCTCCGGAATCCCGTCGGCTCCGTCGATGGCTCCGGCGCTGACGGACAACGAGCCGGACCCACTCATGCGGCACGGTGTTGTGCGTATGCCAACTCACCGGTCAGCTCAAACAGTTGGCTCGCGGCACGCTACGCGCCGGGCCACCACCCGGCCGGGCGGACGATGCCCAGCAGCAACAGCACCAGCTCGTCGACGACCTGATCGAGCGTCGCGTCCACCCAGCCGGCCCTCCAGTCGTGGAGGAGACCGTTCACACTGCCGATGAAGGCCGCCGCGGCGACCCGGTAGTCACGAGGCGCCGCCTCACCCCGCCCGACCGCCGCCGCGGCTTCCGCGCAGATGAGATCCACCCAGCGGGAGCGCCGGGCCAGACGCTGCTCCTCCAGCCGCGGGCTGACACCGATGATCTCGACGAATGTGATCCGGATACGGCGTGGATCGCCGGTGACGTTGGCGGCATAGGCGCGGAAGGCCGCCGCGGCGCGTTCCGCGATCGGCAGACCGTCCACATCGACGAGCGCGGCAAGGGCGGCCTCCTCCGCCCAGTCGTTGACCTGAAGGTGCAGGGCGGCGAGCACGTCTTCGAGGGTGCGGAACTCCTCGTAGAACTGACGGGTGGACAGTCCCGCGGCCTCGCTCAGAGCGGCCACGGTCGTGGCGCGGTAGCCGGGACTGTCGCCGAAGAGCTGGAGCCCGGCAGCAAGAAACCGCTGACGCCGGTCGGCCTGCCGTTCCTCGGCGGACCTGCCTGCGTAACGGCCAGTCGGTTGTCTGAGCCTGCCCGCCACTGACCCCTCCCTCGTCGGTCCGCACCATTTTCTCGTGTCGTGAGCCTTGTGGAGTGTCCCCCCTCTCGTTACTTTCCAGTAGCCCAATCTGAATGGACGCGTATTCAGATTGGGCGGAGCAGGCCCGAGGCCCAGCTGTTGAGGCACAACTCACCGCGCTCCACTACGACTTCCGGCACCGCCAGTACCACTTCCGCACCACGAGGCCCCACTCGCCCCCACGGAAGGAACGACGATGTCTCTGCCCACAAGGCGGCGTTCACAGCGGATCGTCTCCGTGCGTGTTCCCCAGCGCCGCCCGTCCCTGCGCTCGCTCAGCGCTCTCGCCACAGCCTTCACCATGGCCGTCGTGGGCCCGGCGGCAGCGGCCGCCGCGCCCACCGCTCCTCGAGTGACGACCGGCGGCGCCGCACATGCCGGCGCAGCCGATCTCAGGGAGGTGATGTTCGTGGGCAACAACTGGGACGGCACCGCCGACGTCATCGCGTCCCACGGCGACTTCTCCAAGATCGGCCGCATCAACGTCATACCGGACAAGGCCCAGCGGCTCACGGAGATCTACCTCAACCCGGTCAAGCTGATCTACTTCCTCGGCATCCGCAACGGCCCCGGCGAGGGACACGACCAGTTCGTCGACGACATGTACTCCACCCCGGACGGCTCGGCGATGGTCGTCTCCCGCCCGAGCTTCGCCGACGTCGTGTCGATCGACATGACCACCGGCCGGGTCAACTGGCGCTTCCCCGTCTCCGGATACCGCTCCGACCACATGGCGGTGTCCCCCGACGGCACCCGCGTCGCCCTCTCGGCCTCCACCTCCAACACCGTCCATGTGCTCGACATCCGGACCGGGAAGCAGCTCGGGTCGTTCAAGACCGGCGACAAGCCGCACGAGAACGTCTTCACCGACGGTGGCAAGTATCTGTGGAACATGTCGATCGGCGAGGTCAACACCGCGCTCGACGACCCCGCCATGGACTGGACGAAGGGCGATCGCCGCATCACCGTCGTCGACGCCGCCGCTTTCAAGGAGGTGAAGGTCATCGACATGCGCTCGCGGCTCGACGCCTTCGGCCGCAAGGACTTGTCCGACGCGGTGCGGCCCGTCGCCTTCACACCGGACCAGTCCAAGCTCTACTTCCAGGTCTCCTTCTTCAACGGCTTCCTCGAGTACGACATCGCATCCGACCGGATCACCCGGGCGAAGACGCTGCCGAAGAACCCGGCTACCAGCGAAGACCGCACCACATGGGTAAACGACTCCCGCCACCACGGTATGTCGATGAACTCCGCGGGCGACAAGCTGTGCATCGCCGGGACCATGGACGACTACGCGACGATCGTCGACCGGAACTCGCTCCAGGAGGGGCCGCTGGTGCCGGCCTCGAAGCCGTACTGGGCGACCGTGAGCGGCGACGGCACATCCTGCGTCATCTCGGAGAGCGGCGCCGACCGCGTCACTGCGATCGACTTCGCCACCGGCAGAAAGGTCGCGTCCGTAGCGGTCGGCGACCACCCGCAGCGTGTACGCATCGCCCATGTGGCCGCCGACTGGACCAGCCCCGCCGGCTGAGCTCTGCGCCGCCGCCCGTATCCGCCGCCGGCTCCGGCACGAGCGGCCCTCCGGTTGGACTGCGAGTGAGCCCGTGGGACGGCGCAGCCGCCGGTTGGCGACTGCGCCGTCATTATCCGATCAGGCCGCCGCTCGTCAGGGAGTTGCGGTGGGGTTGATGCCGAGGAGCACGGTGCCGATGACACCTTGGCTGAGCGTGCTGCCGACCATGGTGATGGCGAGCAGCGTCGACGACCCGCCGTTGCGGTAGATGCCGTCCTGGGCGTTGAGCGTGCGGCGGGCGGTGTTGGTCCGGTACGGGGTGAGGGCGGCGACCTGTGTGTTGTAGTTCTCGGGGAAGTACAGCTGGCCGGTGTGGGAGACGTGCCCGCCCTCGTACGTGCCGCCGGAGACGGTGCCGCCGACGTGCGTCTTGAGGTGGATGTGCAGGGCGCGGCCGGCGTACCAGCCGGGGTAGATGGTGGTGAACTCGGCGACGCCGCTGGAGTTGGTGAGCTGAACACCGCGCAGGAAGGTGGTGTCCGGAGTCGAGCCGCCGGCGACGTAACCGGAGTAGATCCCACGCGCGTCGCAGTGCCATATGTCGACGGCGACATTCGGGATCGGGGCGCAGGTTCTGGTGTCGATCACCGTGGTGCGCAGGGTGAGCGGCACGCCGGGCCTGCCTTCGGTGATGTTTTTGCGGACCGTCTCCAGGTCCAGGTAGTAGGGGCCTTCCGTCTGTTCGGGAGTCAGCACGCATGCGGCTTCGAGCGTGGCGGCTGCCGGTGCCTGTTCGATTTGGGGGCTCGTCCCGAGCCCTTCGGGGGCCGCCAGTCCCGCGGCGGCCAGTGACAGTGCGGTAGCGCCGAGTCCGGTGAGGACTGCGCGGCGGGATGCGTTCTCGCGGCCGTTGGACGGCTCGCCCTGGGGGTGGGGGGAATCGCTCATGAACGGAAAGATAGGCGTCCGCCGTGTGCATGACAAGAACATCTTTTGGCCACAAACGATTGCCTCGCGGTTCAGGGTCCGCCGACGTAGCGGTCGAGTGCGGACGCTGTGCGGGGAGCGTGCCCGGCAGTGTGCCAGTTGTCCAGACCACATGGACGTCACCGTCCGCCGAGGATCGCTCGCCGATGGCCGGACAGCGCAGCCTTGAAGCGGGGATTGACCTGCACCCACACCCGAGCTGCGGCCCGCCGCGGAGCAACTCCCCCTCCCCGGCGGCCTCTCGAAGACATTCGAAGTCTTTGCCGACCCCGGCTCGTCGGCCATGGTGCGGAGTGGGCAGACGCCACTCCGCACACCCGACGCCGCGTGGCCTGATCCGCACCCACCTATAATTCGAGTCCGAACAACCGCGACCATTCGGAGGAGGGTTCGTGCCTGGTCAGCGATCCATCACTGAGACCGAGCGGATGGTCCGGGCCAAACTGGGCGACACACCGATCCGGCACGAGCAGATGGCCATGGTGGGCAACATCCACCGCGCGGCCGCAGCGGTGCGCCAGCATGTGGAGAACTCCGTGCTGCGCGGCTCCGATCTGACCTGGACCGGCTTCGTGGTGCTGTGGGTCGTATGGATCTGGGGCGAGATGGAGACCCGCCAGGTGGCCGAGGAAGCGGGGATCTCGAAGGGAACACTGACGGGCGTCGCGCGCACCCTCGAGTCGCGGGGGCTGGTCAGGCGTACCGAGCACCCCACCGACGGCCGACGGGTGCTGCTGGCCCTCACCGACAAGGGCGAGGCGCAGATGCACAGCCTCTTCCCGGAGTTCAACGCCGAGGAGGCCTTCGTCGCCGAGCAGTTGAGCGACGAGGAGTGCCTGCAGACGGCGAACGCACTGCGCCGCATCGTCGTACAGATCGAGGCGCATGGCGAGGAGCGCCGGATGCAGCTGCTCGACGGGGCTCCCCCGGTGCCGCGGCGCAGCGGCCGGCGCCCGAAGGCGTGAGCGACCGCCGCCAGGCATGAGCACGCACATCGCCGGGCCTGAGCACGCGCGCGGCCCCAGGCCTCACGATCCCACCGGTCGCACGATGCCTGACCTCACGCCGCCTCCGGCCTCACATACGGTCAGGCCCTTGACGGTGCGGACGCGGATTCATATCGTTTGATCTCAAACAACGGCGTTCGGGGCTCCGGACCAGCGACCTCACCACCGCACCTCGAGTCTCGCGCGCCCTGAAAGCCGCTCACGCCCTGGAGAAGTACACCGAGCTCACATCGACCTGGATCCAGCTGTGACAGCCCCAAGACCCCTGATCGCGCTCCCCGCCCGCTTCGCCGACTCCACCTCCGCGCTGCGGTACGCCGCCGAGGTCAACGCCCGTGCCCTCGTGGAGGCGGTGTGGCGGGCGGGCGGTGAGCCCGTGACCATCCATCCGTACGCCCCCGGAGGCATCGCCGATCCGGCCGGGGTCGCGGCCCGACTGGCCCGGTTCGACGGCCTCCTGCTTCCCGGCGGAGGCGACCTCGCCCCCCATCGCTACGGAGACCGGGGCCGCCACGACAGTGTGTACGACGTCGACGACGAGCAGGACGGCTTCGACCTCGAAGCCGCCCGCCAGGCGCTGCGCAGTGGTCTGCCGCTGCTCGCTGTCTGCCGCGGGCTCCAGGTCGTCAACACCGTTCTGGGCGGCACTCTGCACCAGGACATGGGCGGTCGCGAGCACCGCGATACGGTGCACCCCGTAGCAATACGGCCCGGTTCGCGGATCGCCCGGATCACCGGCGCCGAGAAGACCGAGGCCTCCTGCTGTCACCACCAGTGCGTCGACCGACTCGGTGACGGGCTGCGCATCACCGCCACGGCCGCCGACGGCACACCCGAGGCTGTGGAACTCACCGGAGCGCAGGGCTGGTTCGCGGCCGTGCAGTGGCATCCCGAGGACACCGCGCACGAGGATCCCGCCCAGCAACGGCTCTTCGACGCGCTCGTGCGGGCTTCCGGCGTTCTGTGATGGGCTGAGAGGTGTGGGGCCGGATCCCTGATGATCCGGGCCCACTCCTTGGCTCGGGGTCTCAGTCCCGCCCGGGCGGCCTGACGCCGCGGAACTCCCAGTCGCCGCCGAGCGCCGTTGAGAGCACCTCCTCCGACTCGGTGGGCTGCGCGCCCACGTCCGCGCGGATCGCGGCCGGGCCGCTGACGATGTGGTTGGTCAGCCGGCCGAGGCCGTCGACCTCCACCTCCACGACATCGCCGGGCTTGACCGGCCGCGAGTTGGCCGGCGTGCCGGACAGCAGAACGTCGCCGGGGAACAGGGTGATGGTGCGGGCGATGTCGGCAACGAGATAGTGCATGTCCCAGTTCATCTCGTCGGTCGAACCGTCCTGGACGACTTCGCCGTTGACGTATGTACGCAGCCGCTTGCCGTGGAAGTCCCAGTCGGTGACAAGGCCGGGGCCGAGCGGACAGAGCGTGTCGGAGCCCTTGACGCGCAGCATGGAGCCGGCGTCGGTGTCGCGGAAGTCGTGCAGGCCGAAATCGTTGGCGATGGTGTAGCCCGCGATGTACTCCCCCGCCCGGTCGGGCGCTACGTTGCGGCAGGTCCTGCCGATGACGATGGCGACCTCGCCCTCGTAGTTGAGCCATTTGCATCCCGCGGGGCGGACGATGGCGCCCTGGTGTGCGTTGAGCGACGACGTCGGCTTGTGGAAGTACGTCGGTGTGTCCGGGAGCCCGATCCGGAACTCGTCGACCCTGCTGCGGTGGTTGAGATGGACCGCGACGATCTTGGACGGGACGACCGGGGGGAGATGCCGTGCCTCGTCGGCCTTGACCCGGCGGCCGTCGCCGGCGACCAGCTCATCGCCGTCACGGACGGTCTCGACAACGGCGCCGTCGAGGAGGATGCGGCGGTACTCGGAGATCTCGGTCGTCTCAGGCATGTCAGCTCTCCTGGTCGGCATGCGGGTCGCGGTGGTGGTGCGGGTCGTGGCGCAGTCGGTGTGCGGCGTTAGGTGTGCCGGTCCCGGTCCAGCCCTCGGCCGGGCGGTCGAACCAGAGGTGTGCCTGGCCGGTGCCGATGGCGTTCTCGTACTCCCCGTACTGCCGCGCCCCGGCGATGCACTCACCCTCACCGAGCGCGCCCGCCATCATCAGATAGTGGAAGAACTTCGCCTCGGGCTTGTGCTTCCAGAATTCCGGCATGGTCTCAAGGACCTTGGCGTGGCGGCCCTCCTTGAACCAGGCGATGCGCTTGCGGTCGGCCTCCCGGGCCTCGGCGCTGAAGATGTGGGAAGGGTCGCTGGGCTCGTGTTCGCGCAGCTCGCGCAGCGGCCAGAACGTGTGCGAGAGGGCACCGGAGGCGATCAGCAGCACCTTGCGGCCGGGGGTCGCTGCGATGCCGTCGGCGAGGGCGCGGCCGAGCCGCAGGTGGTCCTCCATGTCGCCGGTCTGGCAGACGCCTATGGTGACCCAGCGCTTGTCCGGCAGCCCTTCCCCCAGGTACTTCCACAGGTTGACGGTGGCGTAGTGGATCGGCAGCCAGGTGTCGTCGGCGGCGGTGATCCAGGTGCCGTGTTTCCCGGCGAACCGAACGACGTTGTGGGCGAGTTCGGGGTCGCCGGGAAAGTCGTAGGGCATACGGCGCATCCCTCGCGGCAGCTCTTCGGAGGTGAACAGGCCGGCGCGGCGGTCCTGGGCGGTGATGACGAACTCGACGGTGGTCGCCCAGTGCGAGTCCAGGACGACGACGGTGTCGTAGCCGACGGCCCCGAAGACGTCCCGGCGCAGCTCCTGAAGGCCGGTGACAAGGGTGATCTCCTTGCCGTTGTTCAGCTCGAACCGGTCCTCCTGCGGGAGCACGATGGTGGGGACGTGCGAAAGCAGTCCCGCACCGACGATCTCACCCATGGTCCTGCCATCCCCTCGGTGCCGTCACGGTGTTCTTGATGTCGCAGTAGAAGTCGAAGCTCCAGGTGCCGCCTTCACGGCCGATACCGGAGTGGCGGGAGCCACCGAACGGTGCCTGAAGGTCTCGCACGAAGAAGCAGTTGACCCAGACGGTGCCCGCGACGAGCTGTGCGCCGACGCGCCCGGCGCGCTCACGGTCGCCGGTGACGACGGTGGCGGCAAGGCCGAAACGGGTGTCGTTGGCGAGAGCGACACCTTCGTCCTCGGTGCCGAAGGTCTGCAGCGTCAGTACGGGGCCGAAGACCTCCTCCTGGACGATCTCGCTGTCCTGCGCCACGTCGGCCAGCAGCGTCGGCCGGTAGAAGAGGCCGCCCAGCTCGGTGTTGGGGCCGCCGCCGATGACGGCGCGGGCCCCGGCCGCCAGCGCCCGCCGCACAAAGCCGTCGATCTTCTCGAGCTGGCGGGAGTGGATGTTGGGGCCGATGCCGGTGGCCTCGGCTCGTGGGTCGCCCTGCCGCAGCTGTTCCGCTTTGGCCACGAAGCGCCGGGTGAACTCGTCGGCGATCGAGTCCTCGACAAGGATGCGGGTGGCGGCCAGGCACACCTGTCCGGCGTTGTCGTACTGTTCCACGGCCAGGTCGACCGCGAGGTCGAGCTCTGCGTCCGCGAAGACCAGCAGGGGGGACTTGCCGCCCAGTTCGAAGCTGACGGGTGTCAGGTTGGCGGCGGTCGCGGCGGCAATCGTACGAGCGGTGGGCACCGAGCCGGTGAAGCTGACGCGCCGCACGTCCGGGTGCGAGACAAGAGCGCTGCCGGCCTCGCAGCCGTAACCCTGGACGACGTTGAGGACGCCGGCCGGGAGTCCCGCCTCGGCGGCGACGTCCGCCAGCAGGGATGCGGTGAGCGGGGACCACTCGGCGGGCTTGAGGATCACCGTGTTCCCGGCGGCGAGAGCAGGGGCGATCTTCCAGGTCGCGAGCATCAGCGGAGCGTTCCACGGCGTGATCAGGACACAGGGGCCGGCCGGGTCCCAGGAGACGTGGTTGGTATGACCGCGAGTGTCGAAGTCCTCGTGGCCGAGCTGGAGCAGCCGGTCCGCGAAGAAGCGGAAGTTGTGCGCGACGCGCGGTATGACGCCGCGGCGGTGGGAACGCAGCAGGGCGCCGTTGTCATGTGTTTCGACGATCGCCAGGTCCTCGATGCGTTTCTCGACGCCGTCGGCGATGGCGTGCAGAATGCGGGCGCGTTCTGCTCTCGGGGTGCCCGCCCAGGCGGGGAAGGCGGCCTTCGCGGCGGCGACGGCCGCCTCGGCCTCCGTCGCCGTCCCGCGGGCGATCTCGCCGAGCGTGCCGCCGTCGATGGGCGAGACGTCGGTGAAGGTCCCGGCGGAGGCCACGCGCTCGCCACCGATCCAGTGCCGGGTGTCGACGGTGACGCCGGCGACGGCGGTGATGTGTACGGTCATGTCCAGGTGCTCCAGATTGCGATGACGGTTGCGGGCGCCGCTGAACAGCCCCGTGAGGTCCTCCGGACGAGGGCTGGAAGAGGTGGGGCGCGGATTCGGGTCGGAACCCACGCGATGGAGCCCCGTGATCGAGCCGCACAACAGCACAGCGGACAGGGCGACAAGGGCCGGCCGCGGGCGCTACACGGCCCCGGACGTGCCGGACTCCAGCAAACGGCCTCCGTCCCAGACCACTCCCACCTGCCGGTAGTACGCCGCGATCGGCTCCCGTACATCCAGCCGCGCCAGCTCCTCCGTCGGCGCCTCGAACAGCTCGAGCTCGGCCTCGCCGCGCCAGGCCTGCCCGGCCTCGAAGGACGCGGCGCCGGTCTCGATGAGCTCGTCGAGCGCGAGCCCCTTGCCCTTCTCGATGGAGGGGAGCCAGCGGTGGTGGGCCATGGGGTGGCCGTTGACGAACCCGTTCGTCCCCGACTCCTCCCGCAACGTCACCACGGCCTGCGCGAGGCGCCGGTCGGCGGCCGCGAGGGTCGCCCCGAAGCGGGCGCCGCACTCGATTCGCGGGGCGGCCCCGTACGGATGCGGCCGGGTCTGATGGATCGAGCCGAGCTTCTTGGGGTAGCCCTGGTGCAGCCCGCGGGCGACAGCGAAGTCCTTGTCGACCCAGATGTAGACGCAGCGCGAGTACGTTCTCCCCCGGTAGGAGCAGCGGACCACGGCGAACGCCTCCTTGTACTGGGAGCGCACCGGGTCGAGCAGTTCCTCGCGGGAGCCGGAGCAGGACTGCCAGTCGGCCCAGATGAGGGCGACCGCACCGGGGTCCTCGTCGGTGAGCTCCAGCGGTTCGGGGAGCAGTTCGCGCACCCGGGCGGGATCGGTGCGGTACTCGACGGTGAGGAGGTCCCCGGAGTAGTGCCACGGGGGCGAGGGGATGAGTGATGAGATGCCCGTCGCCGTCTTGGGGTGGAAGTAACCGCGCGTCAGCGACACGATGTCTCCTCGGTGGGGTGGACAGACGCAGTTCGTTTGGATCCAAATAATAATCCTCCCGCACCCTCCGTCAACCCCGCCCGCCACCCGATTCACTTCCGTCCGGCCCGGCCCACGCGGGAGGCTTGCCAGCCAGGGACCCACCGAATACGTTTGAGCCCAAATGGAGCGCCGCCGGACGACCGGAAGGGGCATACCGTGTCCACCCAACCCTCCCCCGCGCATCCGGGCGCCACACCACAGGAACTCACCGCCCTCGCGGACGAGCTCTCCGCCCAAGGCATCGACCTCGTCCGGGTGCTGTGGAGCGATCTGCACGGAGTCGCCCGGGGCAAAGAGGTACACGTCAGCGAGTTGTCGCGGTTCGCCGGACCCGGCCTGTCCTTCTGCCAGGCCGTCATGGTCACCGACCTCGGCGGAAACCCGCTGGACCTGTCCGAAAGCTCGGGAAGCGGCTGGCCCGACGCACACGCCCGGATCGACCCGGCCACACTCGCGATCCCCGGCTACGCGCCCGCAACCGCGTTCCTGCTCGCCGACGTCACGGACTCGTCGAAGAACCACGCCCCGCTGCATCTGGACCCGCGGGGGCTGCTGCGCAACCAGGTCGACCGACTCGCCCGCCGCGGCCTCCATGCCGTCGCCGCGCCCGAGCTGGAGTTCTATCTGCTGACCCCGGACTCAGGGGCACCGCACGGCTGGCGGCAGTACTCCGAACACGACAGCGCCGGATACGCGGTCGGAGCGGCGCACGACCCCGATGGCCTGCTCCCGCTGCTGATCCGCGAATGCCATGCGCTCGGGCTGCGCGTACAGACCGGCAACCAGGAGTTCAGCGGCGGCCAGTTCGAGATCAACCACACGCACGGACCGGCGCTGGAGGCCGCGGACCGGGCTTTCCTCTTCAAGTACGCCGTCAAGGAGATCGCCGCGGCCCGCGGTCTGCGGGCCACCTTCATGGGCAAGCCCTTCGCCGACAAGGCGGGCAGCGGGCACCACGTCCATATGTCGCTCGTGAACGACGACGGCGGGAATCTGTTCGCCGATCCGTCGGGCGAGGGCGGTCTCAGCAGCCTCGGACAGTCTTTCCTCGCCGGCGTTCTGGAACACGCACCGGCGCTCACCGCCCTGCTCAACCCCACCGTCAACGCCTACAAGCGGCTCGCCTCGCCCGACTCGCTCGCACCCACCACCGCCAACTGGGGCTATGACAACAGGACCGCCTACGTCCGGATCCCGCCCGAGCGCGGGCCCGGCACCCGGATCGAGGTCCGCGTCGCCGACGGCGCCGCAAACTCCTACCTCGTCATCGCGGCCCTGCTCGCAGCGGGACTTGACGGCATCGATCGCGACCTGGCCCCGCCCCCGCCCCTCACGGAGAACCCGGGCACCGAGGGAGCGCCACTGCCCTCCTCGTTCGGCAGCGCTCTCAGCGCCCTCGAGGAGGACAAACTCCTCGGCGAAGCGCTCGGCCCCCGCTTCGTCGAGGTCTTCACCGCCCTCAAACGCCAGGAACACTCCCGCTTCGAACGCGCGGTCACCGACTGGGAGTTCCGCGAGTACGCACGCATGCTCTGACCACCTCACGAAGGGGAATCCATGGACCTGCAACACTGGCTCCGCGAAGCGGCACGATCCAACCAGGAGTGGTCGGCAGGCTTCGGCTCGTACACAACACACCCGTCACTCGCCGTCGATGACGACCGATTCACCGAGGTGTTCGAGGAGTTCACCGAACGACTGAAGAACAACTATCCCTTCTTCCACCCGCGTTACGCCGGGCAGATGCTCAAGCCACCGCACCCGGCCGCCGTGGTCGGCTATGTCACCGCCATGCTGATCAATCCCAACAACCATGCGCTGGACGGCGGTCCAGCCACGGCAGCGATGGAACGCGAGGTGGTCCAGCAGCTGGCCACCATGTTCGGCTTCGGCACCCATCTCGGCCATCTCACCACCAGCGGCACCGTCGCCAACCTGGAGGCACTCTTCGTCGCCCGTGAACTCCACCCCGACCAGGGTGTCGCCTACAGCGCGGAGGCCCACTACACGCACGGCCGGATGTGCGGTGTGCTGGGTGTCGAGGGGCACGCCGTGCCCACGGACGACCGGGGCCGCATGGATATGGACGCCCTCGAAGAGCTGCTGCGCACGGGCCGGGTCGGCACGGTCGTGCTCACCGCCGGCACCACCGGCCTCGGCGCGATCGACCCCGTCCATCAGGCACTCCTCCTGCGGGAGAAGTACGGCATACGCCTCCATGTCGATGCCGCCTACGGAGGCTTCTTCACGCTGCTCGCCGGCGCCGAGGGAGCGGCCGGTCTGCCCGATGCCCCGTGGCGCGCCATCGCCCGGTGCGACTCGGTGGTGGTCGACCCGCACAAGCATGGGCTCCAGCCGTACGGCTGCGGCGCGGTCATCTTCGCCGACCCCGAGGTGGGCCGCTTCTATCTGCACGACTCGCCCTACACGTACTTCACCTCCACGGAACTGCATCTCGGCGAGATCAGCCTGGAGTGCTCCCGCGCCGGCGCCTCGGCCGCGGCCCTGTGGCTCACCTTCCAACTGCTGCCGCCCACAACCGACGGCCTGGGCAACGTCCTCGCCGCCGGCCGCCGAGCCGCCCTGCGCTGGTCGGAACTGATCGAGGCCTCGGACGCCCTGGAGCTGTACCAGTCCCCCGAGCTCGACATCGTGTGCTACTTCCCCGCGACCGACCCGGCCGCCCTGTCCGCCATCGACACGGCCTCGGAACGCGTGCTGCAGCAGGGCATGACCGAGCGGGACCCGGTGTTCCTCAGCACGCTGCGGGCGGATGCCCATGCCTTCGCGGCACGCCACCCCAAGGTGACCACCGACGCGGAGGGAGCGCGCATCCTGCGCAGTGTGCTGATGAAGCCGGAGTCCGAGGACCATGTGCAGCAGCTGCACACCCGGCTCGAGCAGCTCGCGCGACCGTCCTAGCAGGCGGCCCGGAGGTTGGTCCAGACCTATTAACGATAGGTCTGGACCTTTTTATCGTGTGGTGCATCACCTCACGCGAGTCTCCAGGCCTGCCCCGATCGCCCGCCCCACCCAACGCGGTTCACCAACTCACCCAGCGCCAGGCCGTCATGGACGCCTTCGATGCGGTGATAGCCAGAAACAGCGAGAAGGGAGCACGGCATGATCGGTCGGAGGTTACGTCTTCTGGGTGTCGGCCTGGCGATGGCTTGTGTCGTGCAGGTGCTGGTCGCCGCGGCGCCGAGTTCACCGCGAGCCGCCACCTGCGCGGTCAGGTCGAAGCCCTCGGGCAAGGTGCTCCAGGGGTACTGGGAGAACTGGGACGGCGCGGCGAACGGCGTTCACCCGCCCTTCGGTTGGACTCCGATCACTGACACCCGCATCCGCGATCACGGCTACAACGTGGTCAATGCGGCCTTCCCGGTTATTCGTTCGGACGGCACCGTCCTGTGGGAGGACGGGATGGACGCGACGGTGGAGGTCGCCACCCCGGCCGAGATGTGCCAGGCCAAGGCTGCCGGTCTCACGATCCTGATGTCCATCGGCGGTGCGACGGCCGGTATCGACCTCAGCTCCAGCACCGTCGCCGACCGGTTCGTCGCAACGGTGGTGCCGATCCTCAAGGCGTACAACTTCGACGGCATCGACATCGACATCGAGACGGGCCTCATCGGCAGCGGCAACATCAACCAGCTGTCGGCCTCGCAGGCCAACCTCGTTCGCATCATCGACGGCGTACTTGCCCGGATGCCCTCGAACTTCGGCCTGACGATGGCGCCCGAGACGGCCTACGTCACGGGAGGCAGCGTGGCGTACGGCTCGATCTGGGGCGCGTACCTGCCCATAGTGAAGAAGTACGCGGACAACGGCCGGCTCTGGTGGCTGAACATGCAGTACTACAACGGCAGCATGTACGGGTGCTCCGGCGACTCCTACTCCGCGGGCACCGTCCAAGGGTTCACCGCGCAGACGGACTGCCTCAACAAGGGGCTGGTCGTCCAGGGCACCACGATCAGGGTTCCCTATGACAAGCAGGTTCCAGGACTGCCGGCGCAACCGGGCGCCGGGGGCGGCTACATGTCGCCGAACCTGGTGTCGCAGGCCTGGAACAAGTACAACAACGGCTTGAAGGGACTGATGACCTGGTCCATCAACTGGGACGGGTCGAAGGGCTGGACGTTCGGGAACAACGTCAAGGCCCTCCAGGGCCGCTGAAACCGACAGCACCGCGCGGCAGGTGACCGCTACCAGTCCTTTTCGGTGCCGCCCATCTTGGCACCGGCGAGGACGCTCACCCGGCCTGTGTCGTCGTAGACGTCCTGACGCCACGTGGCAAAGGCGTCCGCCACCCGCCGCATGTGCTCCTCATCCGATCGGAAGCCTTCCCGCATCCAGATCCGCGCCTCATTGCGGTCCCCCACCTTGCGGATGATGACCTTGCCGACCATGGGAGGCAGGACGTCGTCGGACTTGACGGCGTTCGAGGAGAGGTAGCCGCGGAAGTCGGCCTTCGCGTCGTACCAGCCCGCCATCTCCTCCTCTGACGTCACAACCGGATCGCCGTCGCCCTCGGTCGTCAGGTCGGGATGCTCCGCTCCGGACTCGTCGGTCGTCTCGTCCGTGCTCCCCTCCGCCGTCCCCGACTGCCCCTGAGAGCCACCACCGGCCACCACTTCGCCCGCCCCCGGCCGCTCGTGTCCACACGCCACCAACAGCCCACAGCAGAGTAAGGCCACCACTGTCGCGGCCCCCGCGCGCCGCACACCTCGGCCAGTCGTCATCAAGACCCTCCCCGATTCGCATACTGTTCCCCGCTGTCCAGATGCGCACAGAGCCGGTTCCGTTCCCTCTGCGGCTCAGCCTGCCGCGGACGGCCCCCCGCCGTGATGACGCTCCGGCGCAGGCAGCCCACGCCACACGGCCCGCGTACCTTCGGGCGAATATCGCGCGGGGGCGTGGCACGAAGGGCCCAGGGTGGTACGAGCTTGTGGATGTCCACACCAACGGATCCACAGTCCAGCAGTCCGGACCCCGGCGGGCCGCCCGCCGGGCGCCGGCACCGGATCCGTACGGCGTCGCGTCAGGCACTGCGCGGCATCACCCCTTCGCCGGCCGGAAAAGCGGGCGGCCGGCGCCCGCCACCCCGCTCCCGGCCCGGCGGCGAGCCCCGGGTGCTCCCCGCCCTTCAGACGGCTGCCGCGTACTCCTGGCGGATCCTCGTGGTGGGCGGCCTCGTGTACGCCGTCTTCTCGGTGCTGGGGCGGTTCCACGAGATCGCCGTGGCTGTCTTCCTCGGCATGGTCATCACCGCAATGCTCCGGCCACTGGCCGACCTCCTGGCGCGCGTTGTGCCACGACCGCTCGCCGTCGCCGTGTCCCTGCTCGGCAGCATCATCGTCGTCCTCGGGGTCCTGACGCTGGTCGGCGAGGCGGTGGCGGGAGAGCAGGCCGGTCTGGTGCGGGAGTTCCGGGCAGGCTTCGTCAGAATCGAGCACTGGCTCGAGGGGCCGCCGTTCGAGCTCAACTCCGGGGCACTCACCGACATCCAGTCCCGGATCGGGAGGTTCCTGTCAAGCCACCGGGCCACCCTCTTCAGTACGGCACTCAGCGGCGCCGGCCGGCTGGTCGAAGTCCTGACCGTGTTCGCCCTGGCCCTGTTCTCCTCGGTCTTCTTCATCCACTCCGGCGACCGGCAATGGCGCTGGTTCTGCGACCAGCTTCCGCCGGCGGCGGGGGAACGGGTGTCGATCGCGGGCAGCGCGGCCTGGGAGACGTTCACCGGCTACACCCACGGCATCGTGCTGGTGGCCGGGACCAACGCGATCCTGGTCGGCGTGGCCCTCTTCGCTCTCGGCGTGCCGCTCGCGCTCCCGCTGGCTCTGCTGGAGTTCTTCGCCGCCTTTGTTCCGCTGATCGGCTCACCCATCGCCCTCGCGGTCGCCGCCGTGGTGGCTCTGGCGGCCAAAGGCCCGCTCATCGCGGCCATGGTCGTCGCCCTCATCGTGATCATCGGGCAGATCGAAGGCCATCTGCTGCATCCGATCGTGATGAGCTGGGCCGTTCGGCTGCATCCGGTGGTGGTCGCGCTCACGGTCATCGGCGGCGCTATCGCGGCCGGAGTACTGGGGGCGGTGGTGGCCGTGCCGCTGGTGTCCGTCCTCTGGTCGGTCTATCTGGCGCTGCGCCGGGCGCGTGAAGCGGAGACGCCGCAGAACCCGGCCCCGGCCGGGGGACGGGACCGTAAGGCCCGTGGCGAACCTTCGCCGCCCGCGAAGTGAGTCCCGGCAACCAACGTCACCGTGGGGACCGATGCCGGGGGAAGAGCCGACGCCCCGGCCCTTGTCGGGACCGGGACGCCTCGCGTGCTCCTGTGTCAGCCGGTGTAGGCGGCGAAGATCTTCGAGAACTCGTACGCGGACTGCGGGATGTTCGTGCACATGTACAGGGCACCTGTACAGGCGTTGCGGTCGCGGGTCGCCTCCCAGAAGGCCAGTTCCCCGAGATGCCTGCCCTGCGCGAACGTGACCAGCCGGCGTGCGTCGGCCTGGTCGAAGATGTGCCCGTCGTCGTTCTGGCCGAGCATCGGCGTCACACCGACCATCGCCCATGTCTGAGCGTCGCTCTTGGCCGGGTACAGCGACTGGAGCTGGGTGTACGTGCTCTGTGCGGCCTGCACCGCGGCGTCGCCGTAGTCGACATTCCGGTAGTAGTCCATCGCCATGACGTTCACGACGTCGAGATTCACACCCGCGTCCCGCGCCGATTTGACCACAGCCAGCCCGTCGGCGGTCAGCCCCTCCGGGAGAACGGGCAGCGTGAGGGAGATCCGCAGCCCCGGGTGGGCCTGTTGGAGACGCGCCATGGCCTGCGAACGGCGGCTGACCGAGGCCGGGTCGGCGGTGGCCGCCCCCTCGATGTCGAAGTCGGCGTACGTCAGGTCGTACGCGGTGACGACCGCGTTGTACTCGGCGTACAGCGCGTCGACCGACGAACATGCCTGAGCCAGTTCGATACCGCTTGCGCCGCCGAAGGAGATGTTGACGTCGCCGCCGCCCGTGCGGATGGCGTCGATCTGGTCCCTGGCCCAGCCGGCCCGCGGGTCATAGGCGTTGAACCACATGGCCTTGCAGGCCGATGCGGTGACGAAGGCCATCGTGAAGCTCTTGAGCCCGCTCGCCGACGCCATTGCGGGCATGCTCGGGGTCGGCCAGGCCCCCATGTCGACGTACGGCGCGGTGCGCACCCCGCCGGCCGGGGGTGTACCGCCGCCCGTGCCTGTCGTACCGCTGACCGCGGCGCTGTAGGCCGAGGTGTTACCGGCAGCGTCCTTGGCCCGGACGCGGAACGCGTAACCGGTGCTCGCCTGCAGTCCGGTGGCGGTGTACGAGGTGCCGGTCACGGTGACCGGCGTGCCGCCGTCGCGGGAGACCTCGTAGCCCGCGACCGCGCCCGAGTTGTCGGTCGACGCCGTCCAGCTCACGGTCAGGGTCGAACCGGTCGCCGAGCCGACCCTCACGCCGGACGGCACGGTCGGCGCCGTCGTGTCGCCGTCGCCTGAACTGCCTTGGCAAGGTGCGCTGTTGAGCTTGCAGTTCGCCGGTGTGCCGCTCCCGCCGGACACCCAGCCGAACGTCGCGGTCGCGCCCGGTGCCAACGACCCGTTGTACTCACGGTTCGTGAAGGTGTAGTGGCTGCCGCTCCGGGTGAGCAGCGCGTCCCAGTACGAGCCGACCGAGGTATCCGAAGGCAGGTCGAACTCGACGGTCCAGCCGGTCAGTGGGGAGCTGCCGCCGTTGGTGATGGTGTACGCGCCCTGGTAACCGCCGTCCCAGGTCGATGTTTTCGAGAACGCCGCCGTCGGCGTGGCCGCGGCGGCGGGTGGGGCCAGAAACAGGACCAGGGCCCCGATGAGCGTGACGACCAGCGTCAAAGATCTTCGCATGTGCTGCCTCCACCGAGTGGGAACAAGCGCGGATTCGAGCCTCCGGATTGAGCACGCCTGCTTGGTCTATACCAAAGCGTCTGGCATGTACGTACCGAGCGCAGGGCATCTCGTCAAGCCGGCGCTCGCACGGGCCGTGCTCTGCGGCCGTCCGGAGCGAGCCGCGACATGCGGCGCCGCGACCGATGAGTTTTCGTTTGTCGTCACGTCCATACCTCTGAGCGGGAAGCGACATGAGGAGCGGTGATGACCGACACGCAGAAGCGGGTCCAGGAAGCGATCGACCGGATGGTCGACTCCGGTGCGGAACGCGGTGTGCAAGTCGCCGTACACCGGCACGGCGAGCTGTTGGTCGACGCCGTCGCCGGCGTCGCCGATCCGGAGACCGGACGGCCCGTGACGCCGGGGACCGTGTTCTACAACTTCTCCATCGGGAAGGCCGCGACATCGGCCGTGGCGCATGTGCTCGCGGAGCGCGGCGCCTTCGGCTACGACACTCCGGTGGCGGAGCTGTGGCCGGAGTTCGCCGCGCACGGCAAGGGCGCGGTGACCGTACGGCACGTTCTGACGCACTCGGCCGGAGTGCCGGGCGTGCAGATGGGCACCTCGGTGGAAGATCTGTGCGACTGGGAGTCGATGTGCGCGGCGATCGCCGATGCCGAGCTGTGGTGGGAACCGGGCACGGCGGTCGGATATCACGCCTACACCTTCGGCTACATCGTCGGCGAGATCGTGCGCCGGGTGACCGGCAAGCCCATCTCGCAGGTACTCCAGGAGGTCGTGAGCGGGCCGCTGGGCGTGGCCGACGAGCTCTACTTCGGCATGCCCCTCTCCGAACACAGCCGGCTTGCCCGGCTGGAGGACGAGGCGGGCGCGGCGGAGATGCCGGCCGGCCTGCCGGAGGATCTGCCGATGTTCAAGGCGGGGCCGCTCCCCCTGTTCCCGACGGCCGAACTCGGCAATCGCACCGACGTCCTTGCCGCCGACATCCCGGCCGGCGGCAAGACCTCGGCCCGTGCCATGGCGCGTCTGTACGCCGGACTGCTGGGCGACGTTCCCGGTGTCCCGCTGATCTCGCCGGAGCGGCTCCGTGAGGTCACGGCCGTTACGGCCGAGGGCACCGACCGGGTCTTCGGCAACGAGAGCTCGTGGGGGCTGGGCTACTCGATCGGTCTCCCCAGCAGGGAGGGGGCGACGAGCGCGTTCGCGATGGGCGGCGCCGGCGGGAGCTTCGCCTACGGGGACACGGCAACCGGTATCGCGTTCGCGCTGACCAAGAACCGGCTGACCGCGGACTTCTCCGCCGCCATGGAGCTGATCGGGATCGTGAACGAGGCCACGACCGAAGACTGACAGGCTCGTGGCTGGTGAGTGGACCGCGTGCTCGCGGAGCCCTTCGCACCGCTCTCGCCGCAGGAGCGGGATCTGCTCCATTCACTGCTGATGCGACTGCTGCCCGAACAGGGCGGCCGCGACACCGACGAGCATCAAGCCCCCACCAGATAGGCGTGTTCTTGCCCGTTACGGTCCGGACCGGAGGAAGATTTCCGGCGAGGTGCAGTCCGTCCAGGTACGGCACCTCATCCACGCCAGTGGGAGCCCTTTTCAGTGCCGTGGCCCCGACTCGAAACCGACACCGCAATGAACGGTACGCACGACCAGGCCGTACTGCTGGCTGGCAACGACACCTGGACCGTCACCGCCACGGCCGGGCCGCCATCCGCCCGGCCGGGCAGGAAGGGACCTGCTGTGACCCTGTCTTCCTCGAAGGCCAGACTCGCTTCCCTGCGCGCCGACCTCGAGCGCCGCAACCCAGCCCAGCCCGAATTCCATCAGGCTTCAACGGAAGTGCTGGAGACCCTGGCTCCCGTACTCGCCGCCCGTCCCGAGTACGCGCAGCCGGGGCTCATCGAGCGCCTCTGCGAACCAGAACGGCAGATCATCTTCCGGGTGCCCTGGCAGGACGACCGCGGCGCAGTGCACGTCAACCGAGGATTCAGGGTGGAGTTCAACAGCGCACTCGGCCCCTACAAGGGCGGCCTGCGCTTCCACCCATCGGTGAACCTGGGCGTCGTGAAGTTCCTCGGCTTCGAGCAGATCTTCAAGAACGCCCTCACCGGACTGGGTATCGGCGGCGGCAAGGGCGGCAGCGACTTCGACCCACGAGGTCGTTCGGACGCCGAAGTCATGCGCTTCTGCCAGTCCTTCATGACAGAGCTTCACCGGCACATCGGCGACCACACCGACGTCCCGGCCGGCGACATCGGCGTCGGCGGCCGCGAAATCGGCTATCTCTTCGGCCAGTACCGGCGTATCACCAACCGCTGGGAGGCGGGCGTACTCACCGGCAAGGGCCAGGGGTGGGGCGGCTCGGCGATGCGCACCCAGGCGACCGGCTACGGCAGCGTGCTCTTCGCGGCCGAGATGCTGAGCCGGCGGGGAGAAGAGCTCGCGGGCCAGGGAGCGGTGGTCTCCGGCTCGGGCAACGTCGCCGTCCACACCATCGAAAAGCTGACGCGCAGCGGCGCCCATCCCATGACCTGCTCCGACTCCGAGGGCTATGTGGTGGACGAGAAGGGCATCGACCTCGAGCTGCTCAAGCAGATCAAGGAGGTCGAACGCGCGCGCGTCAGCGAGTACGCGAAGCGCCGTGGCACCTCCGCCCGCTACGTTCCCGGCGGCCGGGTGTGGGACGTGCCCTGCGACGTCGCCTTCCCTTCGGCCACCCAGAACGAGCTCGACGCCGACGGCGCTCGCGCCCTGGTCCGCAACGGGGTCAAGGCCGTCTCCGAGGGCGCCAACATGCCCACCACTCCGGATGCGGTGCGCATTCTGCAGGACGCAGGTGTGGCCTTCGGCCCGGGCAAGGCCGCCAATGCCGGCGGTGTCGCCGTCAGCGCCCTGGAGATGCGCCAGAACGCCGCCCGCGACTCCTGGACACCCGGGCGCGTGGAGGACGAACTCGCCGAGATCATGCGCGATATCCATCGCGTCACCTACGAGACCGCCGAGCGCTACGGAGCACCGGGCGACTATGTGACCGGAGCGAATATCGCAGGCTTCGAGCGCGTCGCGGACGCGATGCTGGCCCAGGGACTCATCTGACGGGAGCGGCAGCTGTGGACGGTGGGCCCGGCCGACCCCGGGCCCACGCAGCGAACCAATGACTGCCGCTGCGCGAACCATTGACGAAGCAGGGGCGCGGTTCTAGCTTCATCGCGTTGATTTCATACGTCATATATGAGACGCGATACGCGAGATCTGGGAGTGTCCATGGCTTTCGCCCCGAGCCCGATCCCCTCCCGGACCCAGTACGTGCTGGAAGCGATCAAACACGCCATCCTCACCGGCGGCCTCAGCCCCGGCCAAGCCCTCGTCGAGACTGAACTCGCCGCACAGTTCGGGGTGTCGAAGACGCCGGTACGGGAAGCGCTCAAGACTCTGGCCGGCACCGGCCTGGTCGTCATGAGCCAGTACAAGGGCGCCACCGTCCGCATGGTCGACGCGGACATGGCGCGCGAGGTGTACGACGTGCGGCTGCTGCTGGAGCCGGAGGCGCTGCGGCGGTCCGTCGAGGGCTCGGCGGATCTGGAGGCCGCCGAGCACGCGCTGCTCAAGGCCGACGACTCCGCCGACCGGGCCGAACGCTCGCTGGCCAACCGGGAGTTCCACCGTGCCCTGTATCTGCCGTGCGGAAATCCGCTGCTCGCGCGGATGCTCGACGAGGTACGGGATCAGGCGGCCCTTGTCTCGACCGTGGCCTGGGCCGCCGAGCCGTCCTGGGAGCGGGAGGCTCTCGAGCACCGGGAGATTCTGCGGCTCGCGCTGGCCGGGGATGCCGATGGAGCGGCCCGCGCCCTGCGCGAACACATCGCCGGTTTCGTACAGCGGGCGTTTCCCGAAGGAGCAGAAGCATGACCACCCCTGATCTCACGTCCTTGCGCGCCGCGCTCGCCGATGTCGTAGCGATCCCTGTCACGCCCTTCACCGCGGACGACACCCTCGACACCGACGCTCACCGCGCCCTGCTCGGACGGCTGCTCGACAGCGGCGTACATACCGTCACTCCGAACGGCAATACCGGGGAGTACTACGCGCTGAGCCCCGAAGAGCGGCGCGCGGTCGCGGAGTTGACGATCGATGAGGTGGGCGACCGGGCCGCGGTTCTGGTGGGTGTCGGCCTGGACCTGCCGACCGCCGTCGCGGCCGCCGAGCATGCCCGTTCCGCGGGCGCAGGAATGGTGATGGTGCATCAGCCTGTGCACCCGTACCTCTCGCAGAACGGCTGGACGGACTACCACCGTGTGATCGCCGAGGCCGTCCCGGAGCTCGGTGTCGTCCCGTACATCCGCAATCCGCAGCTCGGTGGTGACCACCTCGCCGAACTCGGGGACTTGTGCCCCAATGTCATCGGCGTGAAGTACGCCGTTCCCGATGCCACAAGGTTCGCCGCCTTCGCCCGGGACGCCGGCCTGGACCGCTTCGTCTGGGTCGCGGGACTCGCCGAGCTGTACGCGCCGTCCTACTTCGCGGGCGGCGCCACCGGCTTCACCTCCGGTCTGGTCAATGTCGCCCCGGCCGTCTCGCTGAACCTGCTGGCCGCGCTGCGTGCGGGCGACTACCCGGCCGCGATGGGGATCTGGGAGCGGATCCGGCCCTTCGAGGAACTGCGCGCCGCTCATCAGTCCGCCGACAACGTGACGGTGGTGAAGGAGGCCCTCGCCTCGCTCGGTCTGTGCCGGCGCGACGTCCGTCCGCCGAGCCGCGCGCTACCGGAAGCGCATCGTGCGGCGGTCGCCGGACTCGTGGCCGGATGGGCCGTATGACCGTCGAGCGCCCCGGGGAACTACGCAGTCACCAGTGGTACGGAACGGACGGGCTGCGCTCGTTCAGCCATCGCGCCCGCACCCGCCAGCTCGGCTATCTGCCCGAGGAGCACCTGGGCAAGCCCGTCATCGCGATCCTCAACACCTGGTCCGACATCAACCCCTGCCATGTCCATCTGCGTGACCGGGCGCAGGCAGTCAAGCGCGGTGTCTGGCAGGCCGGCGGCTTCCCTCTCGAATTCCCGGTCTCCACACTCTCCGAGACATTCCAGAAGCCGACCCCGATGCTCTACCGCAACATGCTGGCGATGGAGACCGAGGAACTGCTGCGCTCCTATCCGGTGGACGGCGCGGTACTGATGGGCGGCTGCGACAAGTCCACGCCTGCGCTGCTGATGGGCGCCGCCAGCGCCGACCTGCCCACCGTGTTCGTACCGGCCGGGCCGATGCTGCCGGGCCACTGGCGCAATGAAGTACTCGGCTCCGGCACGGACATGTGGAAGTACTGGGACGACAAGCGTGCCGGGCTGATCGGCGACGCGGAGATGGCAGAGCTGGAGAACGGCCTGGCCCGCTCCCCCGGCACCTGTATGACCATGGGCACCGCCTCCACACTGACGGCGGCGGCCGAGGCGCTGGGCGTCACCGTCCCCGGCGCGTCGTCCATTCCGGCCGTCGACTCCGGGCACGAGCGGATGGCCGCCGCGTCCGGACGGCGGATCGTCGACCTGGTGCATCGGGACCGGAAGCTCTCGCAGATTCTCACCCGGGATGCGTACGAGGACGCCGTCGCCACTGTCCTGGCCCTCGGCGGCTCGACCAACGCCGTGATCCATCTGATCGCGATGGCCGGACGCTCGGGCGTGCGGCTCACGCTCGACGATTTCGACCGCATCGCCCGTACGGTGCCGGTGCTGGCCAACCTCCGTCCCGGCGGCCGCTATCTGATGGAGGACTTCCACTTTGCCGGAGGACTCCCGGCGTTCCTGACCCGGTTGACGGACGTACTGCATCTGGACCGGCCCACCGTCGCGCACGACACTCTGCGCGAACAGCTCGAAGGCGTCCTCGTCCACAACCCCGATGTCATCCGCCCGCGCGAGAATCCTCTCGCCGAGGAGGGTGGCCTGGCAGTGCTGCGCGGCAACCTCTGTCCCGACGGCGCCGTCATCAAGCACATCGCCGCCGAACCCCGCCTCCTCAAGCACACCGGACCCGCCGTGGTCTTCCCCGACTACAGGACGATGCAGCGAACCATCAACGATCCGGAGCTCGGCATCACCACCGACCATGTACTGGTGCTCCAGGGCGCGGGTCCCAAGGGTGGCCCCGGCATGCCCGAGTACGGCATGCTGCCGCTCCCCGACCACCTGCTCAAGCAGGGTGTACGGGACATGGTGCGGATCTCCGACGCCCGGATGAGCGGCACCAGCTACGGCACCTGTGTACTGCACATCGCCCCCGAATCGCACATCGGCGGCCCGCTGGCGCTGGTCCGCAGCGGGGACCTCATCACCCTGGACGTCGCGGCGCGCACCCTCAGGCTCGAGATCCCGGACGAGGAGCTCGAGCGGCGCAGGGCTGAATGGACACCGCCGCCACAGCGGTACGACCGGGGCTACGGCGCCCTGTACACCGAGCAGATCAACCAGGCCGAAACCGGCTGCGACTTCGCCTTTCTCGCCCGGCGCGGCAGGAACCCCGATCCCTACGCGGGCTGAGCTCCTCCCCCGCGCCTCGACGCCCTCGTGGGTCCCCTGACATCTGTCAGGGACGGACCGCGCGCCACGGGCTCCATCGTCCCGAGCACAGGGGCCGGGGCCCATCGGGAACCGGCATCTTCATCGCGGGGAAGGGAAACAGTCATGAACAAGATGCGTGCCACCGTGTCGGCCTCGGCGGCCGGCGCCGTGCTGGCGGCCGGGACGACCCTCTTCGGGCCCGTCGGCGCGGCCCATGCGTCGCCCTCGGACTGCGAGGGCGGGGCCAATGGCTTCGTCGGCATCCCGGACAGCCTGTCCGGGGAGGTCAGGGCGAGACAACCCCTCAGCGACACGAACAGTCCCACCGCCTACCAGGTCACCGTGGAGGTGGGCACGATCGGCGGGGTCCGGCGCGGCTGGGCCAGGATCGGCAGCGGTGATCCTGTCAACAACCCGGTGAGGAAGCACGCCAAGGTCTGGACGGACTGGAGGGCGCCACAGTCACCGATTCAACCGTGGCTCCAGTGCGGCCCGTTCGAGGTGCGCCACGACGGGTTGACTGCCACCAGCGCCGCGAAGAGGACTGATCCCTCCCCGGATTGGCAGTTCCGCGCCTGCGGCTCCATGGAACTGCCCGGCTCGCCGGTGTACTGCACCGATTGGTGGTAGCCCCGCGGCAAGCGGCGGCATACCGGAGCTCTACCTGCGGGGCCGCCGAGCCGGCGGCCCCGCACCACATCGCTCAGCAGTGAGGTCATCACGGGAGAGGCCGAGACCGGACACCCTGTGTCCGAGGTGGCGCGAGAGCCACAATGGGGCCTACGAGACCGCACCGCGAGGTGGTGCCGACCGGCCCGAGGAGTTCCGCATGAGCTACGACATCGAAGCCGTCCGCGCCCAGTTTCCCGCCTTGAAGGCCGGCTCGGCCCACTTCGACAGCCCGGGTGGCTCACAGACTCCGCAACCCGTCATCGACGCCATCGCCGACGCGCTGGCGAACCCGCTGTCCAACCGCGGCCAGAGCACGCTCGGCGAGCGCAACGCCGAGGCCATCGTCACCGGCGCCCGGCAGGCACTGGCAGACCTGCTGGGCGCAAGTCCGTCCGGCATCGTCTTCGGCCGCAGCGCCACGCAGCTGACGTACGACTTCTCCCGGACCCTCGCCAAGACCTGGTCGCCCGGCGACGAAGTCGTCGTCACCCGCCTCGACCACGACTCCAACATCCGCCCCTGGATACAGGCGGCGGCAACTGCCGGAGCCATCGTGCGATGGGCCGATTTCGACCCGGCCACCGGCGAACTGACCGCCGACGACATACGCGCCGTGCTCTCCGAGCGCACCCGCCTGGTCGCCGTGACCGCCGCATCCAACCTCCTCGGCACCCGCCCCGCCGTCCCGGAGATCGCCCGGCTGGCCCATGAGACCGGAGCACTCCTCTACGTCGACGGCGTGCACTACACCGCCCATGCCCGTGTCGACATCGGACGGCTCGGTGCGGACTTCTTCACCTGCTCCCCCTACAAGTTCCTCGGACCGCATCTCGGCGTCATCGCCGGTCGGCCCGGACTTCTCGAGACTCTGGAGCCGGACAAACTGCTGCCCTCGCCGAATTCCGTGCCCGAGCGCTTCGAGCTCGGCACCCTGCCGTACGAACTCCTCGCGGGCACCCACGCCGCCGTCGACTTCCTGGCCGGCCTGAGCCCGCACCGCGACGGCACCCGCCGGGAGCGGCTGGCCTCCGCATTCACGGCGCTCGAAGACTACGAGGACACCCTGCGGCTGCGTATCGAGGAGGGGCTGAGCCGCTTCGAGGCGATCACCGTGCACTCACGAGCGGCCGAGCGCACCCCGACACTGCTGCTGACCATCCGCGGCCGCAGCACACTCGAGGCCTACCGATACCTGGCCGACCGGGGAATCTACGCGCCGTCAGGCTCCTTCTACGCCCTGGAGGCATCGCGCCGGCTCGGCCTGGGTGACGCGGGAGGACTACGTGTCGGCCTCGCCCCGTACAACAACGCCGAGGACGTGGAGCGGCTCCTGCAGGGCCTCTCGGACTACCTGTACCCGGCATCCGAAGCTCGCTGACCCACGGCCGCCCGGGCCCGTCCCGGTCGTGACCGGCCGAGGCCCACCGATCGTCGGCCCCCGGGCGAGCGAAGAACGGCCTCGGCACCTTCACCCGTGACCAGGTCACCGGAACAGCCGCAGCCACGCTGCACCCGGCTCGTCGCGGCGTCACAGCATGACGTGCTTGACCTGGGTGTAGTCCAGCAGCCCGGCCAGAGACAGATCGCTGCCGTAGCCGGAGTGCTTGACCCCGCCGTGCGGCATCTCCGACACCGTGGTGCCGTGCGTGTTCACCCACACGATCCCGGTCTGCAGGGCCCGGGTCGCGCGCATCGCGCGATCGTGGTCCATGGTCCATACACTGGCCGCGAGGCCGAACCGCACCTCATTGGCAAGCCGCAACGCCTCATCCTCGTCCGAGAACGGCTGCACGGTGACGACCGGGCCGAAGATCTCCTCCTGCACTATCTCGTCGGTCTGGCGGACACCGGCGACCACGGTCGCCTCGTGGAAGTATCCGGGCCGGCGGATCCGGGAACCCCCGGCGACAACCTCGGCATGATCCGGCAGCCTGCTCAGCAGGGCCTCCACAGAGGCCAGTTGCGCAGCGTTGTTGAGCGGGCCGTAGTCGGCCGGCTCGCCGGGCGCCGCGGTGCGCAGCTTCCGCGCGCGGGCGCAGAACGCAGCGAGGAACGCATCGTGAACGCGGTGGCCGACCAGGAATCTTGTGGGGGCCGTGCAGTCCTGGCCGGCGTTGTAGTACGCGACCGCGGCGAGGTCCGCCGCCGCGCACTCGATGTCCACGTCGTCGTGGACGATGACCGGAGCGTTTCCGCCGAGCTCGAGATGGACGCGCTTGAGGTCCGCCGCGGCGGCGGCCGCGATCTCCCGGCCGGCCCGGACGCTGCCGGTGACCGCGATCAGCCGGACGGCCGGATGGGCGGTGAGTTCCCGGCCGGTGTCCCGGTCGCCGCAGACGACGTTGAGCACACCCGGCGGCAGGTGTTCGGCGGCGATGCGGGCCAGCAGGGCTGATGAGGTGGGGGTGGTGTCGGCGGGTTTGAGCACGGTGGTGTTGCCGGCCGCGACCGCCGGGGCGATCTTCCATGCCGCCATCATCAGGGGGTAGTTCCAGGGGGTGATCTGGGCGCAGACACCGACCGGTTCGCGGCGGAGCAGCGAGGTGCGTCCCTCGGTGTACTCGCCGGCGGCGGCGCCGGGCAGGTTCCGGGCGGCGCCGGCGAAGTAGCGCAAGGTATCGGTGATGGCGGGCAGTTCCTCGGACCGGAAGAGGTCCGCGGGCTTGCCGGTGTCGCCGACCTCGGCGGCCACAAGGTCGTCCGCGTGGTCCTCCATGGCGTCGGCGATGCGCAGCAGCGCGCGCTGCCGTTCGGCCGGAGTGGTCGTGGACCAGCGCTCGTACGCGGCTGCGGCCGCCGCACAGGCGGCATCGGTGTCGGCCCGTCCGGAGCGCGGCACGCTGCGGTGCACTGCGCCGGTGGCGGGGTCGGTGAGCTCCATCGACTCGCCGGAGGCGGCGGGGATGTCCGCTCCCGCGATGTGGTTGAGGACCTCGGGATACACAGAGCACTCAGCCACGACGCAGCGCCTCCTTCGCCGCGGCGCGGCCGGTGCGTACGGCGCCCTCCATATAGCCGGCCACCCACTGGTCGGAGCCGCACACATAGAACGGCGGTTCATGGGTGCCGTGCCGGGGGCCGACGGCCATGACGTCGCCGGGGGTCCACTGCGTGACATAGCCCTGGGTCCACGGATCGGTGCCCCACATCCGCAGATACGCGGTGAGTGGCTGGTGGGCCTCATCGCCGTAGAGGCGGGCGACGTCGCGGAGCAGTTCGGGCACGCGCAGCCGGTCGGGCATGCCGAGCAGCACGCCGTAACGCTCGGGCGGGACGAGGGCGGAGAGGATGCCCTCGTTCTGCGGCCAGGTGCTGCCGAGGACCCCTTCGCATTCGGAGAGGCCGCTCAGATCGTGGGCGCGCCAGAAGGGCTTGTCATAGGCCGCGACGAACTTGGCGGCGACCGCCTGGCGCTGCCGGTGCAGCGAGGCGAGCCGTTCGTCGGAAATTCCGGTGACGGTGACCGAGCGGAGCGGACCGACGGGCAGCGCGCTGACGACGGCGCCGGCGGTGAGCGTTTCGCCTCCGGTCAGGCGTACGGTGCAGCCGCCCGGCCGTACGGCGATCGCGTCGACCGGTGCCCCGAGCCGTATCCGGTCACCGAGCCCGTCCGCCATGCGCAGTGCCACGGTCGCCGACCCCTCCGCGACCCGCAGTCCCTCCCAGTCCTCGTAGTCGTAGTGACCGCCATGTTCGGTACCGGGGACGGCGGCATGCTTGCGCAGGGCGGCGAGCAGTGAGGTGCGTTCGTACGAGCCACTGGCCAGGGCGAGTTGGCCGATCTCCCAGAGGCGTACGACGGCGGGGGTCGCGCCCTCGGAGCGCAGCCAGTCTCCGACCGGTATCCCGTCGAGGGCGGCGGCGTCGGGGTGGGACCACGGATCGTCCGGATCGACGGTGCGGGCCAGAGCGGTGAACGAGTCGGTGACTCGCCGGTGACAGGCGTCGTCGCCGGGGCCGAACCAGTGCGGCGGGTCTCCGGCGGAGATTCCTTCCGGCGTGGCGCGGGCGATGACCCCGGGCTCGGCGACATAGCTGGGGATCGGCGTGAGGCCGAGTTCGGCGGCGAGGGTGAGATACGAGGTGTGGGCGCGGCCCACGACTTCGCCGCCGAGCTGGACGAGCCGGCCGTCGGGCAGCGTGGTCTGTTCGACGCGGCCGCCGACCCGTTCGCGGGCCTCGAGGACGAGGACGTGGGCACCGGCTGCGGCCAGGTCACGTGCTGCGGCGAGACCGGCGAGTCCGGCGCCGAGCACGATGACATCGTGGTTCATGGGGCGTTCCTTCGCTGGATCGGCTGCGGGGCGGGCTGTCAGTCGAGGACCAGGCAGTGTTCGGGTTTCCAGCCGATCTCGACGCTCTCGCCACCGCTCCAGCGGTCCTCCATCCGGGAGCGGTCGGTGTTCTGCTCCAGGACCGAAAGGGTGATGCCGGGGGCGAGTTCGATGAGGTAGGTGGTGGTCGGGCCGGAGTAGACGGTCTCGCGGATGACGCCGTTCACCAGGGCCATGCCCGGTTCGAAGTCGGAGAGCCAGATCTTCTCGGGCCGGATGGAGAGGCTGACCCTGCTGCCTTCGGTGACGCCGGTGCGGGTGCCCACGGGCAGTGTGGGGCCCTGGTCGACGACGACCTCGCCGGAGCGGTAGATGCCGGGCACGAGGTTGGAGGTGCCCATGAAGGAGGCGACGAAGCTGCTCGCCGGGCGTTCGTAGACATCCTCGGGGGTTCCGCACTGCTCGACGCGGCCCTCGTTCATCACCGCCACCCGGTCGGACATGGTCAGCGCCTCGTCCTGGTCGTGGGTGACGAAGACGAAGGTGATGCCGACCTCCCGCTGGATCTGCTTGAGTTCGACCTGCATCCGGCGGCGGAGTTTGAGGTCGAGTGCGGCCAGCGGTTCGTCGAGGAGCAGGACCTCGGGGCGGTTGACGAGTGCGCGGGCCAGGGCGACGCGCTGACGCTGGCCGCCGGAGAGAGTACCGGGCTTGCGGTGGGCCAGGCCGCCGAGCTGCACCCGGTCGAGCATGGCGGCGACCCGTTCGCGTATCTCGGCCCGGCCGACCCCCTTGCGCTTGAGGCCGAAGGCCACGTTGTCGGCGACCGACAGATGGTCGAAGAGCGCATAGCTCTGGAAGACAGTGTTGACGTTGCGCTTGTCGGGCGGCAGGGCGGTCACGTCCTCGCCGCCGAGCAGGATGGCGCCGTCGGTCGGGTCGGTGAAGCCGCCGATCATGCGCAGCGATGTGGTCTTGCCGCAGCCCGAGGGGCCCAGGAGCGAGAAGAACTCTCCGCGGGCGATGTCCAGCGAGAGGTCGTGGACGGCGTACGAGTCGCCGTAGCTCTTGCTGATGCCGTCGAGGCGGACGGCGGGCGAGGTGTCGAGCCGGACGGCGGGTGAGGTTTCCGCGGGTGTCGTGGGTATCACGGGTGTCACTTCCCGGAGAGCAGATCGAGGCCACCGCGGCGACCGAACAGGCGCGGTATGGCGAGGGCGAGGGCGATGAGGCCGATGGATCCGGCGAGCATCAGGGTGCCGACCGCGTTGATGGTGGGCTGTACGCCGAAGCGGATCGCCGAGTAGATGCGTACGGAGAGCGGCTGCGGGTCGACGCCGGTGGTGAAGTAGGCGAGCACGAAGTCGTCGAAGACAAGGGCGAAGACGAGCACCGCGGACGCGAGGATGCTGGGGAGCAGGGCGGGCAGGGTGACGAGGCGCAGCGCCTGCCAGCGGGTGGCCCCGAGGTCCATCGCCGCCTCTTCCACCTCCGGGTTCAGGGCGGCGATCCGGGAGCGCAGGATCACCGTCACATAGGAGATGGAGAAGGTGATCTCCGCGAGCATCACGGTGCCGGTGGAGAGCGTGACGCCGAAGCCCTTGAAGAGCAGCATCGCGGCGACACCGGTGACGATCTCCGGGGTGATCAGCGGGACGAGCATGACCAGGCCGGCGAGTGAGCCGAGCCGGCTGCGGCAGCGGACCAGGCCCAGCGCCAGGGCGACTCCGAGGATCAGGGAGCCTGCCATGGCCACCAGGGACACCCGAAGGCTCATACCGAGCGACTCGAGCAGTACGTCGTCCTTGAAGAAGGCCGAGTACCAGCGGAGGCTGAAGTCCTTGAAGACGGTGAGGGACTTCTGGGAGTTGAAGGAGAAGAGGACGACAACGCCGATGGGGAGGTAGAGGAGCGCGAAGAAGGCGGCGGTGACGGCGATGGCGAAGCGGGGCCTGCGGTCGGTGCCGCGGCGGTGCCGCTTGACGGCCGGGCGGCGAGCCGGTCGACGGCTTGGCCGCGGGCCCGGGCGGCGGTTCGCCTTGACGGCCGGGTGGCGTTGCGGCTTGAGGGCGGGACGGAGTGTCATCGGGTCGCCTCCGCCTCGTCCTTGCGGGTGCGCCGCAGATAGCCGAGCATTCCGATGAACAGCACCGCCATCATCAGCATGGTGAGTGCCGAGCCGAGCGGCCAGTTCTGGCCCTGGAAGAATTTGTCCTGGATCAGGTTGCCGATCATGATCTGGTCGGGGCCTCCCATGAGCTGGGCGCTGACGAAGTCGCCCATGGCGGGCAGCAGGACGAGGACGCAGCCGGCCATCGCTCCCTGCCGGGTGGCGGGCAGGGTGACGAAGAAGAACGTCCGCAAAGGGCCCCCGTAGAGGTCGCGTCCCGCCTCGATCAGCGAGACGTCCATACGTTCCAGGGCTGCGTACAGCGGGATGATCATGAACACGATGAACCCGTAGACGAGACCGGCGATGACTCCCATGCCGGTCTGAAGGATCTTCGTGTCCGAGTCGGCGAGACCGACGGCGCGCAGGACCTTGAGCAGGGGCCCGTCGTCGGAGAGGACGACGGACCAGCCGTACATCCGCACCAGGTAGTTGGCGAAGAACGGCACGACGATCGCGGCGATCAGGAGGTTCTTGAAGCGCCCGCCGTGCAGGGCGATGGCGTACGCGACCGGGTAGGCCACCACCAGGCAGATGAGACAGGTGAGGAGTGCGTAGCCGAGGGAGCGGAGCAGCACGGCGCGGTAGGCCGGATCGGTCATCGCCGCGATGTTCTCGAAGTTGAGTCCGAAGCGCGGGTTGCCGAGCGGGTCGGTGGTGCCGAAGGCGAGAGTGGCCACCAGCAGGAGCGAGGCGATGAGGAAACCGGTCATCCAGAGGGTGCCGGGGATCATCAGCCAGGTCCACAGCCGTGTGCCGGAGGCGGACGGTCCGCTGCGCGGACGGGGCTCCTCGGGGCGTTTGCGTAGTGCCATGTCAGCCGGCCTTCACATGGGTCCAGGCGGTATCTCGGGCCTGTTCGCCCCTCGAGGTGCCGTTGCGGAAGAAGAAGTCGTCCTTGAGGTCTCCGGCGGTGACGAGACATTCGGGGAAGGGCTCCACGATCGCGGCGTAGGTGTCCTCGCTGCCGCCGACCGGCATGGGATAGCCGATGTACTCGATGTTCTTCTTCACGTTCTCCGGGCGGAGCATGTAGTCGATGAAGAGCATCGCCGTGCCGGGATGCCGGGCGTTGGAGGGGATGGCGTAGCAGTCGGAGTTGACCGGGGCGCCTTCCCGGGCGACCTCGAAGCCGAGGATCGAGGGGTCCTTGGCCTGGCCGAGCATGGCGGCCATGTCCCCGCTCCAGGCCTGGGTCATGGCCGCGTTGCCATTGAGCAGGTTGTTGTAGCTGTCGCTGGAGAAACCGCGCAGATGCGGGCGGAGCGACTGCAGAGTGCCGGTGATACGGCCGAGGTCGCCCTCATCGGCGGTCGTGAGGTCGAGGCCGAGTTTGAGCGCGCCTATGCCGAGCACCTCGTCGCGGTCGTCCAGTACGAAGACCTTGCCCTTGGCCCGGGCGTTCCACAGGTCGTCCCAGGAGCCGGTCAGGTTGTCGCCGATCTGATCCTTCCGCCAGCCGATCCCGGTCTTGTACATGGTGAACGGGACGGTGTGCGCGGAGGCCTTGTCGTACCAGGGGTCGGCGAAGTAGTCGTAATGGCCGAACACCGCGTCCGCGTTCTTCAGCCGGGAGTGGTCGATCCGGCGCAGCCGGTGGCCGGAGACCAGCCGCTCGGCCCATTTCGCCGTGGGAAAGATGAGGTCGTAGCGGTTTCCGGCATTGAGCTTGGCTGCCATGCCCTCCATCGAGTCGAAGTTCGACTGGATGACCTTGACGCCGTATTCCTTCTCGAATCCTTTGAAGACGGCGGGGTCGACGAAATCGGCCCAGTTGAAATAGATCAGATCGCCGTCGACCCGGACGTCTATGGGGGCTTCCGGATCACCGTGGGCGGCGGGATCTTCGGGGAGGAATCCGCAGCCGGCAACCGTGAGCCCGAGAGCGGCGGCGGATCCGGTACGGAGAAAGGAGCGGCGGGACAGCAGGGGTGCCTCGGGGGACATCGGTGGTCCTCTCCGTAGGGTCCATTGGGGACGAGCACTGCTTCAGGGCGCGGTCACAGGTACACGGATGCCCTGACTCCGTGCTCGACCAGGGAGCCGCACGGCGGTGCGGGGCACACCGCCGGGACGGCTGTAACAGATCACCTCACCGGGAGCGGCTTACAGCTCCGTGCCCCTCGAGGTCGGCGCGGACGCGGCCGGCGAACCAGCCGACCGCCGACTCGCGCCGGGACAGAGGCCCCGGCTCGAAGCCGGGTGTGGTCAGTCCTTTCTGCACACGGGCCACCAGCTCGGCGTCCTCGTCGTTGGTGATCCAGCCGATGTGGATGTTGAGCCGCCGGGCGAGCCGGGTGCGCAGACCGGTCCCGCGGCGGGTGTAGAACGCGCCGGGTACGGCCACGCGGTCCACCGCCGTCGGGATTGCGGTCCAGGCAAGCACATGGTCGGGGTAGAAGTCGATGAGTGTGTTCGGATAGATAACCGCGTACCGCCAGACCCGCCGGTCGGCCTCGGTGAGGCCGGGCATCGGGGCGGCGACCTGCTGGTAGAGGCGTTCCGCCCAGTTCGAGGACGGCTTGTCCCGCAGTGGTGAGGCGAAGAGCGCGTACGACTCCTCGATCTCGCAGGTGTAGCCCTGGTAGTCGAGCAGCCGCATCAGCCCGGGGTGGGCCACCGGGACGTGGTAGCCCTCCAGGTAGTTGTCGACCGCCACCTTCCAGTTGGCTTCCTGGATCTCGGCGCCGGCGAGGTCGTGGATCCGGCTGCGTCCGATGGGCACCAGATCGGTTCCCGCGTAGTGGCCGACCGCCTCGGCGAGTCCGGCACACTGCTCCGCCAGCGGTACGGCGTCGGGATCGAGGTTGGCAAAGACGAAGCCGAGGAACGACTCGACGCGGACCGGGAACAGCCCGAGCCTGGGCTTGTCCAGGCAGGGGATCTGCCGCGCCTCGGGGGCGCCGACCAGGCGGCCGTCGAGTTTGTACGTCCAGCCGTGGTACGGGCAGCGGATCGCCTTGCCGGCCGGTTCGGGGGTGGTGACCAGGCGTGTTCCGCGGTGCCTGCAGACGTTCAGGTGGGCCGCCAGGCTGCCGTCCTCGGTCCGGACCACCAGTACCTCACGGTCGGCGACCGTGGCGGCGAGCCGGGCGCCGGGTCCGGGCAGATCGGATTCGTGGCACACGAGCTGCCAGGACCTGGCGAAGATGTGCCGGGTCTCGGCGGCGGCCGTGCGCGGGTCGGTGTAGTAGCGGGCGGGCAGGGCCTGCCCGGGATTCTGCTGGTCCTGAAGTGCGGCGGAGGCTTCGGGTGCTTCCGCGATCTCGGGCGCTGCTGAGGCCGTGGAGGCTTCAGGCGCTGTGAGGGCTTCAGGCGCCGCAGGAACTGCTGAGGCCATGGGTACTGCAGAGGCTTCGGGCTGCATCGGCTGACTCCTCCATGCCGCATATGCGGCGATCGGTGTTGAGGCGGCCCAGGGCTGTCCGCGGGCCGTGGTGAGACACCGGGAAAGCCGCGCTGACTAATTGGTCAGTCAGATTGCTGCCGCGTTTCCTCAGTGTCAAGACTTGTGGACTGACTAACTGATTAGTTAGCGTAGTCCACATAGCTGCTCCCCGCGTTTGTCGTTTTCCGTCGGACCGGACGCCGGCAGCTTCCCGGGCGCCACGCCCGGTCCGTACAGCCGAATCCCCCGTCGCACGGCACCCCGGTCCACGGCAGTGAGCCATAGACAGCGCACCTCGCACCCCTGGCTCCCGCCCGCCCCGTCGGCCGTGACGGCTCTCCCATTCCTCCCGGAGGCAGGCATGAGCGGTCGTCGGAGTCTCGTCTGGCTCGGGCTCACCCCCGAACCGGAGCGGGAGCTGCCCCCCACCGTCGCCGCCCTGCGCACCCGTGCGTGGGGTGCGGCCGCGACGCCATCAGAACTGGCGGCCGCCGAGCGCCGCCGCGTGGAGACCCTGATCCTGCACGGCAGCCAGCGCGGCTGGCTGCGCTATCTCGCGGAAGTCACCGATCTGGTGACCGCCGTCGCCGACGGCTCCCGCCCGGGCGACCGCCGGGCCGCCCTGCTCGCGGGAGAGGTGGTGCTCGACCACCACCGCATGCTCATCGGCCTTCCGGGACCCGGGTACGGCCGGACCGCGGCGGACCGCACAGCCCTCGAAAGCGCGGTGCGCACCCTGCGTACCCATGTAGCGGAAGGAGGCCGGGGATGACCGGGATCAGGTCCCAGGTACCGGCCCGGACGGGCTCCCTGCTCGGAGCGGCACCGACCGTGGCGGAGAGCGCCGAGGCGTACGCCTCGGAGGGCGGCTACCGGGACGCGGTGAGCCCGGATGTGCTGATGGCCCATATCGAGGCGGCCGGGCTGCGCGGCCGCGGCGGCGCCGGATTCCCGGTCGCCGTGAAGCTGCGGACCGTCCGTGCCGCCGGCGGTGCTCCGGTGGTGGTGGCGAACGGGGAAGAGGGCGAGCCGGGCTCGGTCAAGGACCGCTGGCTGCTGCGGGCCCGGCCCCATCTCGTCCTGGACGGCCTCGTCGCCGCCGCCGCGATCACCGGAGCCGTACGGGGCTACGTCTACCTCTCCGACCCCTACGCCGGCGCACGCGTTCGCCAGGCTCTCGCGGAGCGGCCGCCGCGGCTGCCGGTCGAGGTGATCGAGACCGGACACACCTACGTCGCCGGCGAGGAGACCGCGGCCGTACGGAGGATCAACGGCGGACCGGCCCTGCCCACCGCCAAGCCGCCCCGGCCGTTCGAGCGAGGAGTCGGGGACGAGCCGACACTCGTCTCCAATGTCGAGACGCTGGCCCGTATCGCCCTCATCGCCGCCCGGCCGGAGCTGCGCCGCCGGATCTCCCGTACCACGCTGCTGACCCTGTCCGGCCGCAACGGCACTGCGCTGCTCACCGAAGTCCCTTACGGCTCCACGCTGGCGACGCTGGCCGCGGCCCAGGGCACTCCCGACGCCACCGGGGCGCTCATGGGCGGGCTCTTCGGCGGGCTGATCGGCGCCGGATCGCTCGGCCTCCCGCTCGATCCCGGCGCACTCACCGCCGCCGGCACGGCGCTGGGCTGCGGAGCCATCCGCTTCCTCGCCCCGGGCGAGTGCCCGGTGGCGGTCGCCGCCGACGCCCTGGACCATCTCGCGGCCGAGAGCGCACGGCAGTGCGGCGTCTGTATGTCGGGCACGGCCGCGATAAGCGACACCCTGCACCGGATGACCGCCGGCACAGCCGGGCCCGACTGCGTCGAACGGCTGCTCCGGTGGTCGTCCGGCCTGCCCGGGCGCGGCGCGTGCGGCCTGCTCGACGCCGCCGCGGGCACCGCCGGAAGCCTCCTGCTCGCCTTCCCCGAATCCGTTCGGGCCCACCTCGGCACCCCCTGTCCGGCCTGCGACGCAAACCCTCCCAGCGGCGGCCACAGGTTCTCCGTGCCCGTACCGGAGGTCATGGACGCGCCCGCGTCCGATGCCCCACTGCCCGGCTCCTCCCCCGTGCCCGCGCTGAAAGGAACACCGTGAAACTCCTTCTGGACTCCACACGCTGCCAGGGCTACGGCCTCTGCCAGGAGCACTCCCCCGGCCTCGTCGAGCTCGACGAATGGGGCTACGCGAGCGTCGTCGCCGTACCGGTGCCGGACGGCGGCGAGGACGCGGCCCGCGCCTGCGCCGAATCCTGCCCCAACTCCGCCCTGCGGCTGGAGAAGTGACATGGGACGTGATCTGACCGCACTCTTCGACCCCAAGTCCGTCGCCGTGGTCGGCGCCAGCAACGACCCGGCGAAGTACGGACACGCGGTGGCCTCACAGGCGCTGCGCGACCCCGGCCGGCGGCCCGTGCACCTGGTGAACCGGCGCGGCGGTACGGTCCTCGGCCGCGCCGCGGCCACCAGCCTCGCGGAGATCGGCGAGCCCGTCGACCTGGTGGTGATCTCCGTACCGGGCCCCGGTTTTGAGGCCGCCGTCGACGACGCCCTGGCCTGCGGAGCACGGGCGATCGTCGGCATCACCGCCGGCTTCGCCGAAACCGGCCCGGCCGGACTGGCCCGCCAGCGGGCGATCGCCGACCGCGTACGCGCCGCCGGAGCCGTCCTCGTCGGCCCCAACTGCCTCGGGATCGCGGACAACACCACCCAGCTGTACCTCGCCTCGGACACCTTCGCGCCCGGCGATATCGCCCTGCTGAGCCAGAGCGGCAACCTCGCCCTCGAGCTCCAGCTCCGCTGCGCGCCGCACGGCCTCGGCTTCTCCCGCTTCGTCTCCCTCGGCAACCAGGCCGATGTCACCCTCGTCGACCTCGTCGAGGACTGTGCGCGGCACGAGCCCACCCGGGCCATCGCCGTGTACGCCGAGGACTTCGGCGACGGCCGCGCCTTCGCCCGGGCCGCCGCCGCGGCAGGAAAGCCGGTCGTACTGCTCACCGCCGGCCGCGGCACCGCCTCGGCCCGCAGCGCCCAGTCGCACACCGGCGCCCTCACCACGTCGTCCGACGTCGTGGCCGCCGCCTGCCGTGACGCCGGAGTGCAACTCGTCTCCACGCCACGCGAGATGACCGTCGTCCTCGCCGCGCTCAAATCCGGCCCCCGTACGAGCGGACGGCGTACCGCGGTCTTCACGGACGGTGGAGGTCATGGCGCCATCGCCGCCGACGCCACCGAGGACGCCGGTCTTGAGGTGCCCGAACTCCGGGCAGCGGCCCAGGAAAAGCTGAGAACCGTGCTGTGGGAGCAGTCCGCGGTCGGCAACCCCGTCGACCTGGCCGGGATGGGCGAGCAGAATCCCGGGTCCTACGCCGACACGGTCGGCGAACTGCTCGCCACCGACGAGGTCGACGCCGTCCTGATGACGGGCTACTTCGGCGGCTACGCCGCTTCCGAAAACGGCCTCGGCGGCGGCGGATCCGCGCTCGCCGAGGGCGAGTTGCGGGCGGCCCGGGCGATCGTCACACACCGGAGGGCAACACCCAAGCCGCTTGTCGTGCAGTCGATGTATCCGCGGTCGACGAGCTGCCAGGTGCTGGCCGACGCCGGGATACCGGTGTTCTCCTGCACCGAGGACGCCGCCCGCGCTCTTGCGGCGATGACGCTCCGCGAGGCGGCCGGTCCGCCCGGTGTCGCCCCGCTGCCACCGGCGGCGGCCCCGCTTGCGGATACCGGGTACCACGGTGTCCGGAAACTCCTCAGCGCGGCGGGGGTGCCGTTCCCGCCGGCGCGCGAGATCACCGATGAGGCCGGACTGCTCGCCGCGGCCGAGGAGTTCGACGGTCCGTACGTGCTCAAAGCCCTGCACGTACTGCACAAGTCCGACGCGGGCGGCGTGGCCCTGCGACTGGCCGACCGGGATGCGCTCCTCGCCGCCTACCGGGACATGCACGCCAGGCTCGGCGCTCCCTCCTACTCGGTCGAGGCGATGGCCGACCTCACGGACGGCATCGAGCTGATCGTGGGGGTGAACCGGGATCCGCAGTTCGGTCCGGTCGCCATGGTCGGGCTCGGCGGCGTCCTCACCGAGGCGCTGCACGATGTCGCCTTCTCGCTCGCCCCCGTCCCGGCCCGGCGCGCCGAGACCCTGCTGCGAGGTTTGCGTACCGCCGCGCTGCTGTCAGGCGTCCGCGGCCGCCCGGCCGTCGACGTGGCCGCCGCGGCCGCCGTCATCGAACGCATCACCGCCGTCGCCGCCGCGCACCCGGAGATCGCCGAACTCGAGGTCAACCCGCTGCTGGTCCGCCCGGAAGGCGTACTGGCCCTCGATGCCCGGGCCGTACTCGCCTGACGCCCCACTTCCCCTCATCACCGTTTTCGGAGGACATCATGGACTTCCGCTACACACCCGAGCAGGCCGACCTCAAGGCGCGGGCCGCCGCGTATGCGCGGCTGCTGATGCAGTACGAGGACCAGTCCGAGGAGGCCGGCGGTCCGCTGCCCGCCGACACGGTCCGCGAGCTGACCCGTGCCGCGATCGACGCCGGCGTGTACGCGATCAACATGCCGGCGAAATGGGGCGGTCCCGGCCTCTCCTTGCTGGACCAGGTCATCGTCGAGGAGGAATTCGGCAAGGTCACCAACTGCCTCTGGGACATTCCCTGGCGCCCCGCCAACGTGCTGGCGTACGGCACCGAGGAGCAGCGGGAGAAGTATCTGCTTCCCGTCATCCGGGGCGAGCGGTTCGACGCGTTCGCGGTGACCGAACCGGGAGCGGGCTCCGACCCCGGCTCGGGCACCAGCACCGCCGACCGCACCATCGGCGGCTGGCGGCTGAACGGCGAGAAATGGTTCGTGACCTGCGGTGACATCGCCGACTTCCTGCTGGTGCAGGCCGATGCGGGCAAGGAGCGCGCGGCAACTCTGTTCTTCGTGGACAAGCATGCGCCCGGCGTCGAGATGACGCGCGTGCCGCGGTTCATGCACTCCGCGGTGAACGGGCACCCCGAGTTCACCTTCACCGATGTCTTCGTCCCCGACGAGGACGTGCTCGGCGGCGTCGGCAACGGCTACGAACTGACCAAGGAGTGGTTCACCGACGAGCGGCTGATGATCGCCGCGCGGACCACGGGCGCGGCCGAGCGGGCACTGGAGCTGGCCCGCGACTGGGCCGTCGAGCGCCGCCAGTTCGGCTCACCCATCGCCGACTTCCAGCTCATCCAGGGCATGCTCGCCGACTGCGCCGTCGACATCGCCGTCAACCGCGCCTACACCCACCAGGTCGCCTGGGAAGCCGACCAGCCGCACACCGACCGCAAGACCCTCCACGCCAAGGCATCGACGGCGAAACTCGCCGCGAGCGAGGCAGCGGGACGGGTCATCGACCGGTGCGTCCAGATCTTCGGCGGACGCGGCTACGACCGCTCCTACCCCGTCGAGCGCCTCTACCGCGAACTGCGCGTCGACCGCATCTGGGAAGGCACCTCCGAGATCCAGCGCCTCATCATCGCCAACGAGCTCATCAAACGCGGCACCAGGGCACTCGCGCTACCTGCCTCCTGACGCCCCACGCCGCACGCCGGCACACGTTCATACCCGACAACTCCGAGGAATGACATGGACTTCCGTCTCACCGCCCGTCAGGAGGAGCTCAAGAGCTCCGCGCGCGGGCTCACCGACTTCATCATGAAGTACGAGCTGGACTGCGAGGAGAACAACGGCCTGCCCCCGCAGGCCCATGCCGAGATCCGCGACGCCGTGCTCGGCAGCGGGCTGCAGGCCGTGAACATGCCGGCGGAGTGGGGCGGTGCCGGCCTCACGATCCTGGAGCAGGCCACCGTCCAGGAGGAGCTCGGCCGGCTCACCGGTGCCCTGTGGGACATGGTGTGGCGCCCGGCGAACGCCCTGCGCTTCTGCACGCCCGAGCAGCGCGAGCGGTACCTCGTCCCCGTCATCCAGGGACGGCGCCGGGACTGCTACGCGGTGACCGAGCCCGAGGCCGGATCTGATCCGCAGAATCTGAAGACCACGGCGACCCGGACCGGCAGCGGCTGGGTGCTGAACGGCGAGAAGTGGTTCGTCACCGTCGGAGACCACGCGGATTTCATGATCGTGCTGGCCGCTGCCGGTGAGGACCGGGCTCCGACCCTGTTCCTCGTCGACAAGGAAACGCCCGGCATCCAGATGACCCGAGTGCCGCGCTTCATGCACACCTTCGTCTACGAGCACCCAGAGTTCACCTTCACGAATGTTCACGTCCCCGAGGACGCGGTCCTCGGCGGCATCGGGAACGGGTACGACATCACGCGGTCCTGGTTCACCGAGGAGCGGCTGATGATCGCGGCGCGGACGACGGGCGCGGCCGAGCGGGCGCTGGAGCTGGCCCGCGACTGGGCCGTCGAGCGCCGCCAGTTCGGCTCACCCATCGCCGACTTCCAGCTCATCCAGGGCATGCTCGCCGACTGCGCCGTCGACATCGCCGTCAACCGCGCCTACACCCATCAGGTCGCCTGGGAGGTGGACGAAGGGCGGGCCGACCGCAAGACCCTGCACGCCAAGGCGGCGATCGCCAAGCTCTCGGCGAGCGAGGCGGCCGGACGGGTCATCGACCGGTGCGTCCAGATCTTCGGCGGACGCGGCTACGACCGCTCCTACCCCGTCGAGCGCCTCTACCGCGAACTGCGCGTCGACCGCATCTGGGAAGGCACCTCCGAAATCCAGCGCCTCATCATCGCGGGTGAACTGGTCAAGCGGGGCACGGGCGTTCTGCAGATGCCCTCCGCCGGCTGAAGGCAGGCGGGCCGGCCGGGCCCGGTCCTCGCGACCGGGCCCGGGCGGCCAGGTCGCCCGCAGCTCGTGACCCGTAGGTCGTGACCCGTAAGACGGTCACAGATACCCGAGGAGAAGGAATGACCGGTATCGAACGGATCGGGATCGTGGGCTGCGGCCTCATGGGTTCCGGTATCGCCGAGGTGTGCGCACGGGCGGGACGAGACGTGATCGTGGTCGAGACGAGCCGTGCGGCAGCGGACGCCGGGCAGAGACGTATCACCGGCTCGTTCGACCGGGCCACAGCCGCCGGGAAGCTGTCCGCCGAGGACCGGGATGCCGCGCTGGCCCGGATCGCGACCACCGCGGACATGGACCTGATGGCCGACCGGGATCTGGTTGTGGAGGCCGTCGCCGAGGACGAAGCGGCGAAGGTGGAGGTCTTCGCCCGGCTCGACGCGATCGTGAAACGCCAGGACGCGATTCTGGCGTCCAACACCTCCTCCATCCCGGTGATCCGGCTGGCCGCGGCCACGGCGCGGCCGGAACACGTGGTGGGCCTGCACTTCTTCAACCCCGTCCCGGTGCTGCCCCTGGTCGAGCTGGTGCCGTCGCTGCTGACCGGCGAGAGCACCGCACAGCGCGCGGAGGCGTTCGCCTCCGATGTGCTGGGCAAGCAGGTCGTCCGCGCCCGGGACCGTGCCGGGTTCATCGTCAACGCCCTGCTCGTTCCCTACCTGCTGGCCGCGGTACGGATGGTCGAATCCGGTACGGCGTCGGTCGAGGACATCGACCGGGGCATGACCCTGGGCTGCGCCCATCCGCTCGGTCCGCTGGCTCTGACCGATCTCATCGGGCTGGACACCACGCAGGCCATAGCGGAGTCGATGTACGAGGAGTTCCGCGAGCCGCTGTACGCACCGCCGCCGCTGCTCGCCCGGATGGTCGACGCGGGTCTGCTCGGCCGTAAGTCGGGCCGGGGCTTCCACACGTACCGATGAGTCCGCGCAGCGCGGCCCCCGTCTCGCGGCGGCTGCGTGCCGGGGCCCGGGGTCGGCAGCCGGTGGGGATACGGGAAGATGGAAAGGCGCGGGGCGGGCAGGGTGCCCCGCCGACCATACGGGCGGCTATACGGAACGGGAGCAGCAACGTGGCCAAGACCGAACGCACGCTCGAAACGCGTGAGCGGATTCTCTCCGCCGCGTGCGAGGTGATTGCCGAGGTCGGCTTCGAGAAGATCCGTATGCGCATGGTCGCCGAGCACGCAGGAGTGTCGACGGCCCTGCTGCACTACCACTTCGAGACCCGCGAGAAGCTCTTCGCGGAGGCGATGACGCACTCCTTCGCCCAGACAGGCACCGAACTCGAACGCGACGCCGACTCAGTCCCGGCCTCGGTCACCCTGGCACGCATCATTCACAGCATGCTGCCCACGGACCCGGAACTCCGTCAGGACTGGAAGCTCTGGCAGGAGCTCTGGGTACGGGCACTGCGCGACACATCCGCCCACCATCTCACTGTCGACCTGTACGACCAGCTCCACACCTGGGTCGCCGAGGCACTGCGGCGGGGAATGGCCACCGGGGAATTCGCCGACTGCGACATCGACGCGACCAGCACGCTGACTCTCGCTCTGTGCGACGGTTTCGGTATCCGGCTGATGCTGGACGACCCGCGGGTCACTCTCGACGCCGCGCAGGCGGCAATCTGGCAGACCATCGCCGGAACTCTCGGCACTCCGTCCACGTTCCCGGACATCTGAGAACGGGCGGTACCGCCGGCTGCCGCCGCGGCCGGGGAATGTCCTGCCCTCGCGCCGCCGGCCACACCGGAAGAGGACGAGCGGGGCACGCCCGGGTGGGGCAAGGGGCCGCCCACCGGCCGGTCTCAGGGGCACACTGAAGGCGTTGCCGTCCCGGAACGCCGGGGAGCGAGCGAGGAGCGAGCACCGTGCCTGTGCCGATCATCATCGACTGCGACCCCGGGCACGACGACGCCGTCGCCATCATGCTCGCGGCCGGAGACCCCGCGGTCGACCTGCTGGCGATCACCACGGTCGCCGGTAATCAGACGGTCGAGAAGACCACCTTGAACGCGCGCCGGGTCTGCACCGTCGCCGGGATCACCGATGTTCCCATCGCGGCCGGATGCGCACAGCCGCTCGTCCAGCCGCTGCTCGTGGCGGACGACGTCCATGGGGCCTCGGGCCTCGACGGGCCGCAGTTCGCGGAACCCACCGTGGACGTGGTCCCGGAGCATGCGGTGGACCTTATCCACCGGATCCTGACCGAACATCCGGAACCCGTCACCCTCGTCCCGACGGCGCCGCTGACCAATATCGCCCTGCTGCTGACCCGGTACCCGGACAGTGCCGCGCACATCCGCGAGATCGTGCTCATGGGCGGCTCCACCGAACGCGGCAACAGGACCCCGGCGGCCGAGTTCAATATCCACGTCGATCCCGAAGCCGCGGACATCGTCTTCCGCAGCGGCGTGCCGATCACGATGTGCGGGCTCAACGTCACCCACCAGGCGCTCGCCACGCCCGACGTGCTGGCCCGCCTCGAAGGGCTCGGCACCGAACTCGGGCGCACGTGCGCCCAGTTGTTGACCTTCTTCGCATCCAGATACCGGCGGCTGTGGGGCTTCGAGGCCCCACCGCTGCACGACCCCGTCGCGGTGGCCCGGGTCATCGACCCGGCGATCGTGCACTGCGTCGAGGCGAGTGTGCAGGTCGAACTCCGCGGCCAGTACACGCGCGGGGCGACCGTGGTGGACCTGCACCAGTACCTGGACCGACCGGTGAACGCGCGAGTGGCGATGACCCTGGAACACGAACTGTTCTGGGACCGGGTGATCGCCGCCGTTCGGACGCTGGGGAACCGGCACGCTCAAGGCACCGGCCCCACGCGCGGGTAGCAGGTGACCCAGCGGTGGCGTACGTCCCAGGTACCTCCATCGGCGGTCGCGCCACGCAGCCCGTGCAGGGTGTCCGGTCCGGCAAGGGCCGGAAGGCGGGAGTCCTGAAGGGAGGCGAAGACAACGGTGCGCGCCGGGTCCCAGTCGGTGCTGTGGCGCAGGCGGCGGCTCAGCTGGACGAAGCCGAGCGGAGCCGCCGCCACGACCCACGCGTCCGGCAGCCCGGCGGTCAGCCGCCTGGCCGGGCGCAGCCATGAAGCGGCCGTCTCGGGCCAGTCCACCGCCGCGAGGACCTTTCCGCCGCCCGCCTGCCATGTGATGGTGAAGGCTTCGGCAGCGATGCGGGAGGCGGCATCGCGGCTGTGGCCGACGCCGACGCTCTCGATCCGCGGCTTCTGCTGCGTCAACAGGCCCATGAGAGCCGTGAGTTCGGCACCGGTGTGTGGGGCGGGCCGCGGCAGGTCGCCGTACGCGGCCAGGTTCTCGGCGCTGATCAAGGGTGAGCGGGTCTTCTCACGCTCCGTGCGGATGCTCATGACGTCACGGTTGCTCCCGATTCGCTTTCCAGTCCGCGTACTGGTGGGGCAGGCACGCGGCGCATGGACGGTATCCGGCAGCGACGGCGGTGTTCTCGTCGGCGAAGAAGACGCGGTGCGGGGTGTAGCCGCCGCGGGCTATGGCCCGCAGCGCGGAGGGGCAGTCCAGCCGCCCGTACAGCCGACTTTGCCGGTGCCAGCCCAGCGTGCCGGGTGTGGCGCTACGGCGGGCGTGGCCATCGGCACCGAGCAGGGTGTACCTGCGCATCACGCCGCGTCGTGGAAGACCAGCCCGAGCGCGTGGCGGCGGCCGGAGCGAACGGTGCTCACGCCGTGCCGCACGGACCCTGCGGACCAGCCGCGCTTCGAGCGGACCGGCCGGTCGCGCGTGGTGAAGATCAGTCCGTGGCCCTGCTGGAGGACGGTTGTCGTGCCTCGGGACTGGGCGCGGGGCCGCTGTTCCACGAGCAGGAATTCGCCGCCGGTGTAGTCGCTGCCCTGCTCGTCGAGGCCGATGACGACCTGGAGGGGGAAGAGCATGTCGCCGAACACATCGCGGTGCAGTGCGTTCCAGTCGCCTTCCCCGTAGCGAAGGATGATCTGCGCGGAGCGGTCCTGTCCGGCCTTGTGGCACATCATCAGCCACTCCTCCAGGGTGTCCGGCCACGGCGCCGGGCGGCCGAGCCGTTCGGCCCAGTCACGGGCGATGGTCAGCAGGTGCGGGTAGAACGCGGCGCGCAGTTCGGCGACCGGCTCGGGCAGCTCGTGCGTGAAGTAGCGGTACTGGCCGGAGCCGAAGCGGTGACGGGCCATGTCGACGGTGGTGCGGAACAGGTTCTCCCGCTCGTACAGTCCGGCGATCCCGGCGCACTCGGCGGGGGTCAGCAGCCGCGGGGTGAGCGCACAGCCGTAGGTGTCCAGCTCGTCGGTCAGGGCCGTCCAGTCGGCGGCGTCCACCTGCTGGTGAGCCCGTGCGGTGGCGATTTCGGTGATCATGCGATGTCTCCGGGAAGGGTGCGGTGCGGGCCTCGATGTGGTTCGAGGCCCGCGGTCAGGCGGCCTGCAGTGCGCCTTCGTGAGTGAGGAGCTGCTGCTTGCGCTCGAGGCCGCCGGCGTAGCCGGTCAGGGAGCCGTCGGCGCCGATCACGCGGTGGCAGGGACGTACGACCAGCAGCGGGTTGGCGCCGATCGCGGTGCCGACGGCGCGGATCGCGGACCGTGGCGCACCGATCTGCGTGGCGATATCTCCGTAGCTGAGGGTCTTGCCGTACGGAATGGTCTCCAGCGCGTTCCAGACCCGACGCCGGAAGTCCGAGCCGGCAGCGACGAATTCGATGTCGAAGTGGGTGCGTTTGCCGTCGAAGTACGACTTCAGCTGGGCGGCGATCTCGGTGAAGGCCGCCTCGTCCTCGCTCCAGCCGTCCTGAACTGCTGCGCCGCCCTTCCGGCCGGGGAGGGAGAGCGAGGCGAGTGCTGTGCCGCCGTTGGCGGTGGCGGACTTCTCGCCCACCAGCAGCAGCTCACCGAGCGGGCTGTCGATCGTCGTGCGGAGGGTCATCGGACTGGTCCTTTCCGGGCGGTTCAGCGGTGTGACGCCATCAACTCTGCGGCGTGTAGACGACTATGGCTGGCGGAATTCGGACGTCGCGTTTCTCGCTTCGGCCGACGATGGCCGCCGGTGGCCGGCCTTCGTGATGGCGACCGCGAACCCACCGACGACGGTGCCCGCCCGCCGGAGACTCCCCCCGCTGCTGCCCTCCCACCCTCAGCGGGGTCCCGTGCTGTCGAGGGGACAGCCGGTGAGCAGCGTGCTCGGACCGGCAGCGGCCGGGCGGGCCACCGTATGGCTGGGCGCCGGCTGCCTGCCCTGTCCGATCCAGACCTCCAAGGAGGTGAACGCCGAGCGGTGGCAGGGCGTCAACGGCCGCAGGTGGTCCGGAAAAGCGTCGTACAGCGAGTCGACGTGCGTGCCGCCTTCGACGCGGTAGTAGCGGAACAACCCGCCGCGGCCCGCATCGCGCACCATGCGGGCGTACACATCCGAGTCCCGGCCGATGGGCAGCAGCACATCGAGCGTGCCGTGCAGGGTGATCAGCGGCTTCCCGATCCGGCCGGTCAGCCCGATCGTCGCAACAGCACGGCGCACCTCCAAAGGACGGGAGTCGTACGTGTAGTCCGCGTCGCACGCGGGCGCTCCGGGCGCGCAGTACGGAGTCCCCGCCTCGATCGGCCCGTCGTAGCCAGGGTCCAGCTCCTCCCGGTAGATCCGCTGGGTCAGATCCCAGTAGTACTGGTGGTGGAAGGGCCAGAGAAACTCCGAGCCTTCCGGATATCCGGCGGCGAGCATCGCCCGGTGTGCCGCGCCGGCGCCGGAGCCACCGGCTGCGTACACCGGGTAGTGGCGCAGTGCGGGTGGCAGGAAGGTCAGCAGGTTCGGTCCGCTCGCCCGCCAGAGCGTCCCCTCCCAGTCGACGCCGCCGTCGTACAGCTCGGGGTGGTTCTCCAGCTGCCAGCGCACCAGATAGCCGCCGTTGGACATGCCGGTGGCGAGTGTGCGGGACGGCGGGCGGTGGTAGCGCTGGGCGACGACCGCTCGCGCGGCCCGGGTCAACTGCGTGACGCGGTCGTTCCATTCGACGATCGCCTCGCCGGGCGCGGCGCCGTCGCGGTAGAAGGCAGCGCCGGTGTTGCCCTTGTCGGTGGCAGCGAAGGCGTAGCCGCGGGACAGGACCCAGTCGCCGATGGCCCGGTCGTTCGCGTACTGCTCGCGCACGCCCGGGGAGCCCGCGACGACCAGCCCCCCGTTCCAGCGGTCCGGCAGCCGGATGACGAACTGCGAGTCATGACTCCAGTCGTGGTTGGAATTGGTGGCGGAGGTGTCGGGGAAGTAGCCGTCGATCTGGACGCCGGGCACACCGCTGGGCGTGGCAAGGCCCGCGGGTGTCAGCCCGGCCCAGTCGGCCGGGTCGGTGTGACCGGACGCGACCGTCCCCGCCGTGGTCAACTCCTTGAGACAGGCTCGCTCTTGACGCTCGGCGCCCGGCACCTGCAGGCGGGTGATCCGGCCGCAGTGGCCGGCCGCCTGCGCCTCGGGCGGTTGTTGTGCGACGGCCGGGACAGCGGTGAGCGCGAGCAGCAGCGCGGCCGTGTACGGAAGAGCGAGGGGCACGAGGAGTCCTCCTGGGGCATACGGACCGTCGGGTCAGGGGCAGTTGGCGTCGGCGACGACGAAGTGACCGACGGGGGATTCCTTGAGCGTGTGGGTGACGAAGGTGTTGTAGAGGCCCATGTTCTGCTGGGAGCCCTTGGCGTAGGCGTAGCTGCCGTCGGAGGTGGCCCGGCCTGCCTGCACCTGGTGGTAGTTGTCGGCGGTCCAGCAGACCGCCGCGTCGCCGGTGGTCGTGGCCGTGACCGGGCCGGAGCGCACGCCGTCGGCCCCGGCCGCGTCGCGGGCGGCCACGCTGTAGTCGTGCCTCGTGCCCGGACTCAGGCCCGTGTCGGTGAACGGGGCGCCCGACGGCGTGGCGATACGTGTCCCGTCCCGGTACACCGCGTAGCCCGCCGCGCCATCGACTGCCGTCCAGCTCAAGGTGATCGAGGTCTGGGTGGCGCCCGTGGAGGTGAGCCCGGACGGGGCCGGCATGCCGCCCGGATCAGGCGCGGAGCCGTCGAGGCCGAAGAATTCGGTGATCCAGTAGCCGGAGCAGATCGAGTCGATGAAGTTCGCCGTGCCGGTCTGCCCGCACTGCTGGGGCCCGCCGCCCGGGTCCACCGGCGTTCCGTGGCCGATCGAGGGCACACGGTCGACCTCGACGACGACCCTGCCGTCCGCCGCCGGATACTGCTCCCGGCGCGTCCGATTCGGCCCGATCGTGGAGGTACGGTCCGGGTTCTGGTCCACGCCGTGCACCGCGGTCCACTGATCCCTCAGTTCATCGGCGTTTCCCGGCACGACGGTCGGGTCGTTGTCGCCGTGCCAGATCGCCACCCTCGGCCACGGCCCGGAGTAGGCGGGATAGGCGTCACGGACCCGCTGCGCCCACACCGCTGGCGTACGGTCCACGCCGGGGTTCATACAGGTGAAGGCCCCCGTGTCCTTGGTGCATTCGTAGGGCAGTCCCGCTATCACCGCACCCGCCTCGAAGACGTCGGGATACGCGGCGAGCATGACCGAGGTCATGCCTCCTCCGGCCGAGAGACCGGTGACATACGTACGCGCGGCATCGGCGCCGTAGGCGCTCTCGGCGTGCGCCACCATCTGGCGGACGGACGCGGCCTCGCCCTGCCCGCGCCGGTTGTCGGTGGCCTGGAACCAGTTGAAGCAGCTGCTGGGATTGTTCGCGGACGTCGTCTCGGCGAGGACGAGCAGGAACCCGTGCCGGTCGGCGTACGTGGTCAGCCCGGAGTTGTCGGCGTAGATCCGGGCACTCTGCGTGCAGCCGTGCAGGGCGACCACGACCGCCGGATGTGCGGGGAGGCCGGCGGGCCGGTACACATACATGTTCAGACCGCCGGGATTTGCGCCGAAGCTGCTCACTCGCTCCAGGGGCACGGCCGCCTGCGCGGCGGGCGCCGGCGCGAGCCACAGGGTGGCGGCGATCAGAGCGAGTACGGCGCTCATGCGACCGGCGGCCCGGCGCACACCGGCGGGCTTGGGCGGGCTTGTGCGCAACAGCATCCGAGACCTCCCGCAGACGTATCAAGGTGCCGGTCAGAGTAGGAAGGCGCCGGTCGCCCGCGGAATGGTCACGCCGCCCATAGCGGCGGCGGCCGACGGCGGTGCGCGCACTGTTGTCCGGTCGGCGTCCGCCTGCTAAGGCGTCCGCCTGCTCGGGCCGTTCCGGCTCATCCGGTGTACGGAGCGTGACGCGGCGGTGCTGTTTCCCGGCGAGCGCGGGCGGCACACGCGACGTCGCTTTCCGGCAACCATCGCGCCCGCCGGCCGTCGGCCGTACGACGCCGGGACGTCGCCCGTGGTGGGGAGCCTGGTGGCGCGACTACTTCCCAGCAGCGCGCGAGAAGCGGAGACGAACCGGGCGATGGCCACAGCTCAAGGAAACCTCCTGCGGGGGCTGCCACTGCGACAGATCGCCTGCCTGGTGCCGATCGCCGCGGTCAGCCTGTGGGCGGCCCAGCACTGGCAGCTCATCACGGCCGGCGGCAGCCGGCTGCTGTCCGCCGATCAGTACTGGCTGCTGCTCGCTGTCACGCTCACCGTGCTGGGCTGGGTCGCCGTATCCTTCACGCGCCAGGGCGCGACCCTCGAACACCTCCCCCCGCTACGGCTGTTCGTGACGCAGTTCGCCGCGGGTGCCGCCAACCATCTCCTCCCGGCAGGACTCGGTGCGGGCACGGTCAATCTTCGTTTCCTCCAGCGCTGCGGACTCTCGTTGCCCCGCTCCTCCGCCGCCCTGGCCCTGCACATGCTGGCGGCGGGCACGGGACGAGCCGTACTGCTGCTCGCTCTCCTCGCCGCCTCTCCGCACGCGCTGCAACTGGACGGTCTCCTGCCGCACGCAGCAGGCCCGGTGCTCGTGGCCGCGGGATCTCTGGCGTGCGCGGTAGCGGTCGTGCTGGTGGCGGTACGGCCGTTGCGCAGAGCCATCCGTACGTTTGTGGACACCGCGCTGCGGGACGCGCGCTCCGTGCACACCAGGCCTGCGCGCGTGCTGGCCCTCTGGGGTGGCGCCGTGGCTTATCCGACGCTGCAGGCCGCGGGACTGGTCGCCGTGGCGATGGCGCTGGACGTGTCCGTCCCGGCCGTCCATGTCGGTCTCGCCTATCTCGCCGGAAGCACGCTGGCCGCTGTCATACCGACACCCGGCGGCATCGGCTCGGTGGACGCGGCGCTCGTCATAGCGCTGGTCATGGCCGGGGTTTCGGTCGCCCTGGCCACCTCTGTGGTTCTCGGCTACCGGATCATCACGGTGTGGCTGCCGCTGCTTCCCGGGGCCCTCGTACTAGGTGTCCTGGTCCGTTCGAAGGTGATCTGAGAGTCGCTCGCTGCGGAGGTGCCCGGGCCGATGGCCGGTATGGGCCAGTACGTTCGGGCTGAATCGGGACGCTGTGCGAAGTCCCTGCCATGATGCTCGGATGCGTGTACTGATGCCGGTTCCCGACCGCGATTTCGACGTCACCGAGGTGGCCGTGCCCTGGCGGATTCTCACCGCCGCCGGGCACCAGGTCGTCTTCGCCACCGAGCGCGCGGGAACAAGCCCCGCCGCGGATCCGCTCCTGCTGAGGGGCGTGCTCTTCGGGCAACTCGGCGCCGAGAAGGAGCCCAAGGACTTCTACGACGAGCTCACCCGGTCCCGGGAATTCGCCGCGACCGTGGGATGGGCGGATCTGAAGGCGGAGGAGTACGACGGGCTGATCCTGCCGGGCGGGCACGCGCAGGGGATGCGGCAGTACCTGGGCTCGGAGGTGCTGCACCAGCAGGTCGGCAGGTTCTGGGCGCTGGACCGGCCGGTCGGCGCGATCTGCCACGGCGTGCTCGTCCTGGCGCGGTCGCGTGCGGGAGCCGGCGGCCGCAGCGTGCTGGCGGACCGCCGTACGACCTGCCTGCCGAAGTACATGGAACGCTCGGCCTATCTCACCACCGCGTGGCGCCTCGGCCGCTATTACCGCACCTATCCGGCCTATGTGGAGGACGAGGTCAGGGCCGCGCTGGACGATCCGGGCACACTGTTCGAGCGCGGGCCCCGGGTGCTCACGGCGCGCGGAACCGCGACCGACGACTCACACGCGTTCGTCGTACAGGACCGCAACTACCTCTCGGCCCGTTGGCCGGGGGACGCGTACCTTTTCGGCCGCCGGTTCCTCGAACTCCTGGAAGGCTCTGCCGGATCCGCCGCATCGCGGCCCTGACGGGCGAGTGGCCGCGCGGTGTGCGCCCGCCGACATGGATTTCGTCCCTGCGAAGCGTAGAATTACACAGAAGAGGTTTTGTCTTCAATTACCTGCGATGCCGGAGGTAACCATGGACGTCCTCGTGCTCATCGGTCGCATCCTCTTCTGCGTCCTGTTCCTCAACTCGGCCGTCGGCCACCTCACCAAAACGAAGGCCATGGCCGGCTATGCCGGCTCCCGCGGAGTCCCCGCACCCGCGGCGGCGGTCCTGGGCAGCGGGTGCCTGCTCCTCGCCGGCGGCCTCATGGTGGCGTTCGGGGTCTGGGCGGACCTGGGCGCACTGCTCTTGGTCGGCTTCCTCCTTCCGACGGCGTTCCTGATGCACGCCTTCTGGAAGGAGACCGCCGAACCGTCCAAGACGATGGAGATGGTCGGCTTCCTCAAGGATCTGTCGCTGGCCGGTGCGGGGCTGATGCTTTTCGCGTTCTTCTCGTACGCCGGCCACGATCTGGGACTCACTCTCACGGGCCCGCTCTTCCACATCAGCTGATGGTTCCGGCGGAAGGGAGGTGGGCGGGGGACGGGTCGGTGTTCCGGTGCACCCCCGCCAGTTCGTCCCGGAAAGCGATGACCGTCTGCCGGGCGTGACGCAGCCCGATCCGCTTGAACTCCGTTTCCAGCTCTGCGAGTTCCGCGAGCGTCGCATCCGGTGCACGACCCTGTCGGGAGCGGGACTTGACGAGGCCGAGACGGGACAGGGCCGCTCCACGGGGCTCGTTCATATCGCGGAATTCACGCAGGGACCGTGAGTAGACGGCGCAGGCCTCTTCGTAACGGGCCGCGCGGAAAAGGACGTTGCCGCGCATCTTGTGGTTGTAGGCGAGCGCGCCGGCCAGTTCCATGTCACGGCAGATGGTTGCGGCTTCGGCCAGGAGTGTCAGTGCCCGCTCTGTATCGCCCTGCACGGACACCACGTCGGCTATACCGCGCAGTGACCAGGCCCGCCCCCGTGCGTCGTCCGCGTCGTCCGCGATCCTGGCGCACTCTTCGAACAGCGCCAAGGCCTTGTCGCATGCGCCGGTGTTGCGGTGCATCTGCGCGATGCCGGACATCGCCCAGACCATGTGCCGCGATTCACCGTGAGCCCGTGCCTGCGCGAGCAGTTGCTCGTGCATCTCCGCGACGGCCTCGTAGTCGCCCTGGATCCGGCCCGTCTCGGCGAGGCCCGCGAGCGAGTAACCATGGGCGAGGCGATCACCGCCCTCCACGGCGAGGTCGACGGCGGCAGCCAGCAGGCGGCGGGCCAGCGGCAGCGCTCCGCACTGCCGGGCCAGCGTGCCACCGCTCCACAGAGCCCACGCCATCGCGCCCCGATCGCCGGCCTGCCGGGCGGCGCGGTAGCTGTCGCGCCAGGAGGCACCGGCTTCGGCAACCCTGCCCAGCCGTCGGCCGGCCTCGGCGACGGCGAGCGAGGCCCGGGCGCGGTCGAGTGCCGAGACGGCGTGGCGCCGCGCGTGGGTCGCGGTGGCCAGCACCTCGTCGTACGAGGAATTGACGCCCAGCACCGAGCCCAGTTCGCCCTGGTATTCGGGGGCGAATGCCTTGCCGTACATATCTCTGTGGCCTCCTGATCATCGCTGTTACTGATCAAGAAGCTATGAGCCGACAGGCATACTGCGAATCCCCCGGCGTATGTGTTGTCGGGTACGACCGAAGTGCTACGGGACCGAAGCCGATCATCATCGAGATGTACGGGACCGGCTTTGACCTGTGAGAACGAGGAGCTCCGGGCGCGGGACGGGGCACGGCACTACCCACCGGCTCGGCGCGGGCCCCGCCCGCACCGAGTCCTGCTCATCGGGTCCTATTCGGCGATCTCCGTCCGTTCCCACCATTCGTAGACAGGCAACCGTCCCTCCGGGCTGTCCAGATGCCGCGACGTGACCTTGAAGTGCTCGTACCCGCCGCGGTGCGGAATCTTCAGCTCTTGTCCGGGCGGGGTGATCGGGACGATCCGATCCGGCAGATCATCCGGACCACCCTCGAGGACTGCCTTGCTAGCCATGACCCCAGTCTTGCTACCGGCGCCACCGCTCGCACCTTGACAGCGACAAGGGGGTGACGGTCTCCGGGCCGCCGCTTCCGCAAGAGCGCTCTCAGCGCAGGGAGGTCGCTACCGGTGAGACCCGGCAAACGCATACGGCGGTCGCATCTCATGCATTCGGGCCACCGCTGTGGACCGCCATGCACGGCGGCAGCAGGCTGGTGGCGCACTCCCACCGCCACGAGGAGACAGCCGATGCCCGCGACGACGGACCGCTACGACCAGCTGCGCGCCCTGTTCATCAACTGCACGCTCAAGCGCTCCCCCGAGACCAGCAACACCGAGGGCCTGATCGACAAGAGCCGCACGGTCATGGAGAAGGCAGGCGTCACGACCGAGGTGATCCGCGCCGTCGACCACGACATCGCGACCGGTGTCTGGCCCGATATGACCGAGCACGGCTGGGAGAGCGACGCCTGGCCCCAGCTGCACGAAAAGGTCATGGCCGCCGACATCCTCACCCTCTGCGGACCGATCTGGCTCGGCGACAACAGCTCCGTGATGAAGCAGGTCATCGAGCGCCTCTACGCGTGCTCCAGCATCCTCAACGACCGCGGCCAGTACGCGTACTACGGACGCGTCGGCGGCTGCCTCATCACCGGCAACGAGGACGGCGTCAAACACTGCGCCATGAACATCCTCTACAGCCTCCAGCACCTCGGCTACACCATCCCGCCGCAAGCCGATGCCGGCTGGATCGGCGAAGCCGGCCCCGGCCCCTCCTACCTGGACCCGGGCTCGGGCGGCCCGCAGAACGACTTCACCAACCGCAACACGACCTTCATGACCTGGAACCTCATGCACCTCGGCGCGCTGCTGAAGCAGGCGGGCGGCATCCCGGCACATGGCAATCAGCGCTCCGAATGGGACGCCGGCTGCCGCGACGACTTCCCCAATCCCGACTACCGCTGACACCGCCGAGCACCAGCCACCGCCTGTCGAACCTCCCCGCCCGGCAGAGCCCGCCGCGGCGGAGGGCCGGTTCAGGGCCTTTCCGTATCGCGGCGGGCCCGGCCCGTGGGGGGCGGCTTGTCAGGCGGTGTGCAGCGTCAGGCCGTACCGGCCGAGGATTTCGTTGATCGGCTGGTACCAGGTCTCGCCTCCGCCGCTGCAGTTGCCCCAGCCACCGGAGGTCACCCCCTGGGCCTGGTCGCCGCTGATGAAGGATCCGCCCGAGTCTCCTGGCTCGGCGCAGACGCTCGTCTTCGTCATCTGATGGACCGCGCCCTGGCTGTAGTTGACGGTCTCGTTCTTGGCCAGGACATTGCCGCAGTGCCAGTGCGACGTGGAGCCGGAGCGGCATATCGAGGCGCCGACGGGGGCTTCGGCCGAGCCGCGGACCAACCGGTCGGAGACGGTGCCCCAGCCGAGGACCACGGGGACGGTCCACCAGCCGTTGCCGACGCTGACCCAGGCGTAGTCGTTGTCGGGGAAGGACGAGCCCTGGAAGGCGCCGATGGCGGAACCGTCCCAGCCGCGGACCGCCGCTCCCGGCCGACCGCAGTGCCCGGCCGTGACGAAGCCGCCGTACACGGAGAAGCCGATCGAGCACCGGACATTGCCGGTGTAGTACGGGTCGCCGCCCACGGTCCCGGCCGCGTAGGTCTCGGGTGCCTCGGTCGCCTCCTCGACCTGGACCGGGCCGGCTCGGCGGGCTCGGGCGATGAAGTCTTCGACATCGTTGTCACGCCGCTCGGATGCGATGACGTTCACGACGACCCGGTTGGCTCGGGGGTCGACGTGCCAGCTGCTGACGCCGGCCGGGGCGGACAGCTTGTCGATCTTCTTCTTGGCCGACTCGAGGTGCTGCGCGCTGTGCGTCACGAGCCGGACCGAGGCACCCGTCGCGCGTACGGCGTCGGCGCGCTTCCCGTTGGTGACGGCCACGGTCAGCTTTCCGCTGCCCACGTCGAACCAGGAGCCGCCGAACGACGTTCCCGCGGCGCGCCGCGCCTTTCCTTCGACGGCGGTCGCCGTTTTCTCCGCCGCAAGGCGGGCCTCCGCCTGACTCTTCGTCAGGCCCAGGTCCCGCTGCATGGCGGCGAGCAGACCGGCGGAGGCCTGCGGTTCGGGAACCGGGGTGGGAGTCGCGGCAGCGGCCGGGGCGAGTCCTACGGCCGCCCAGGCGCCCAGAAGGAGGAGCGCGGACATGCCGGTGCGTATACCTGTCGTGCGTCTCAAGGCTTTGACCCTTCGGTTGTTCCAGCTTCGTGGGGGATGGAACAGCAAGCACACGAGAGCGCTCTCACCGCGCGCCCGGCCGGAGCGTAACCGAAACACGATGATCAGGTCCATGCCAACAAACCGCCGCCGGGCCAAGGTTGGCCGGATTCCGAGCAGGGCCCGCGCGTTCGGGCGGCCCCACCGTCACGGCCCCGCCGGGGCCCCGGGCTGCTCATGCGTACCCGCACCACCGCTTCCGGACTGCCTGACGAGGCCCTCGTCACAGGAGGCCGACTCCGCGGCGGGAACCACTCGTGACGGAATTGTGTCCCCCATGAGGACAGCAGGTGGGCTAGCGTGCGGCGGTCGCGCACAACTTCGTGGCGGCGCATTCGACCGCCGGTAACCGCGGGTGCCGAGGGGGGCAGGATGAACGCGTGGTCGGTACCCGGGTACACCGAGTCCCGGGAGTTGGGCTCCGGTGGCAGCGGGCGCGTCGTCCTGGCCGTCCATGACGCGACCGGCATGCCGGTCGCCGTCAAGTACCTCAGCGAGAGGCTGCGGACGGATTCCGGCTTCGTTCAGGTGTTCCGGGCGGAGGCACGTCTGCTCGGCGGCCTCGATTCGCCGTATGTGGTGGGGCTGTACGAATACGTCGAAGCGCCGCAGGGCGCCGCCATCGTGATGGAGCTCGTCGACGGCATCGCCCTGCGCGCGCTACTGCAGCGCGAAGGCGCTACAGGCCCCGAAGCGGCGCTCGTGGTACTCAAGGGCTCGCTGCTGGGACTGGCGGCCGCGCACCGGGCGGGTGTGGTGCACCGCGACTACAAACCGGAGAACGTCCTGGTCGCGGTGGACGGCTCGTCCAAGCTGGTCGACTTCGGCATCGCCGCGGGACGCGGCACCACGCCGGGAGTGGCCGGCACTCCCGCCTATATGGCCCCGGAACAGTGGAACGGGGAGCCCGCCTCACCGGCGGCCGACGTCTACGCCGCGACCGCGACGTTCTACGAGTGCCTGACGGGCAGCAAGCCGTTCTCCGGCGAGAACTTCGCCGAGCTGGCACTGCAGCACATCAGCGCACCGGTCCCCGAGGAGGAGGCTCCGGAGCCGGTGCGCCCGCTGATCAGGCGCGGAATGGCGAAGGAGCCGGAAGCGCGGCCCGCGAACGCGGCGGCGTTCGTGGCGGAGCTCGAGGAGATCGCCGGGGCCGCCTACGGCCCGGACTGGGAGGAGCGGGGCCAGCGGAAACTCGCCGCGCTTGCCGCGCTGTTGCCGCTCCTCCTCCCCTCGGCCGCGGGCCAGGCCGCGGGGACCACCGAGCTGGCCACGACCGCGCTCGGCGGCGGCTGGGGCAGCTGGAAGCCCGGCCTGCGTGGGGTGCTGACAGGCATCGCCGCGCTCGTTGTGGCCGTGCTGGTCGCCGTTGCCGCGAAGGCGACCGGGGACGACCCGCGGCAGCAGACGGCTCAGTCCGTCGCCACCACCAGCGCGGTACCGGGCACGGCCGCCACTTCGCCCGTCGGCCCGTCCGGCTCGGCGAGCCCGTCGGCGACGGGCAGTGCCTCTGCCTCCGCCGACAGCTCCCCTTCTCCTTCCGGCAGCGCGACCGCCGGACCCGGCACGCCCTCACCCGGGATGTCTTCGACCCCGTCCTCCCCGTCGTCGTCCGCGCCGTCCGCCGACCCCAGCACTTCCCCTCCCACCACCGCTCCGGTGAAGGTCAGGTCCGTCTCCGTCTCGAGCCTGCGCCAGACGAGTACGACGGGTGCCGCCGCGTCCATCGACGTCGTCACGGACGGCACCGGTCCCGTGACCATCGTCATCGCCTGGTTCGCCGGCGATGCGAAGGGTGAACTGGGCACACAGGACGGCTCGCAGACCTTCGAGCGAAGCGGCGCGACGCAATACACGATCACGCTGGACCACACATTCCGAGGGCGAAGCTGTTACTGGGGCGTACGGGCGACGACGAACCCGACTGCCGCGAACGGCAGTTCCACGCAGCAGATCCTGACCCGGCGGTGCAGCATCCAATGAAGGACCCACGTATCCCCCACGACCGCGCGCCGGGTCACCCCGGTGACGTCGCACCTGCGCGCTCAGGTCACGACGGAGTCGGCGACAGCGACGGCTACAGCGCGACCGCGCTGGGCAGCCACTGGTTCGAACGGCCGGACCCCGAGTCCGCGCCGACCACGCCGGCGGCGCTGGAGAAGGCCACCCTGATCCAGGGCGGGCAGCCCACGAGCGTGGCACCCGACCGTGTCGATGGCGAGGTACTCCGCTTCGGCCCGGGAGTGACCGCGGTCGTCCAGAGCCGGAATCGCGACAACACGACCGCCGCACTCTGGCACGGGACACTGCCCGGCGAGCCCGCCCGGCCGGAGCCCCGTGAACGCAGCCGCGGCGGACTCCGGCGGTATGCCCTGGCCGCCGTGGTGCTGCTGGCGGTGCTCGCTTTCCTCGCCTGGCAGCGGTACGGCCCTGGCCTGGCCGTGCGGGACGTGACGGTGCAGACCGCCGCGGAAGGGCCCGGCTGCGAGGGCACGGCCGACGTTGTGGGCGTGCTGGAGACCAACGGACGGCCCGGCACGGTGACGTATCGCTGGGTGCGCAGCGACGGCACCGAATCGGGCCTGTTGCGGGAGAAGATGACACGCGGCCAGAAGCAGGCACGTCTGCATCTGTTGTGGACGTTCCGTGGCCGGGGCGAGTACCGGGCCAGTGCGGAACTGCGGATCATCTCGCCGTCCCGGCACACGGTCGCCACACACTTCAGGTACCGGTGCGTCTGAGCCTCCGCCGCACCCGCGCGATCTCCGCGGCCGCGTTATCCGGCTCGGTGAGGAGCTGAAGACCCGCTCGCACGGTCTCCGACCCCGTACCGGCTCCGATGCCCACAGCTCGCCGCGCCGCGCGGCGACGCCCGGGACCCCCCGTTGGACGCGCGCACCACGGTGCTGCGGGGTGTGCTCAGAGTCGAGGTTCGGGCGCTGGAGTCCGGTCCGGGCGGAGACATCGTCGCGACGGGACCGGGCATCGTGCTGCTGCGCCACCGGACGGTGCAGCCGACCCCGCCGCCTTCGTGACCGGCCATGATGTGCGAGAAGACGTCGCGGGACCGTACACCTCGCGACGCCGCGCGCAGCGGAGGCGCACCCGGGAGTGCCGTCGTACGCTCGGGCTCATGACCATCGACCGGCGCATGCTGCTCCGCGGCATGGGCAGGGCAACCGCGGCAGGCGTGATCGGTGCCGCACTCGCCGCCGGGAGCAGTGGCAGGCCACCCACGGCGGCTCGCGCACGCCCCCGCCCGCACCCGCGGCCCGAGCCCGCCACCCAGTGGGCCGGCGCACAGCCGGCCGTCGTACCGCGCAGTGTCTGGCAGACCCACCCGATGGCTCACCAGAAGCCGGAGCTGTCCGCGACCACGGTCAAAGCGGTCTTCATTCATCACACCAACAGCGGAAACGACTACTCCCGTCGAGAGGTCCCCAATCTCATCCGTTTCCTCTCCGACGACCACATGGAGCGCCGGGGCTGGGACGACGTCGGCTACAACTTCTTCGTTGACCGGACCGGCACCATCTACGAGGGACGCTCCGGGGGCATCGCCAATCCTGTCGTCGGCGCGCACACCCTGGGCTTCAACGTCGGCACCGTCGGCATAGCGGCGATCGGCAGCTACGGCTCCGGCTCGGCCATGCCCGCGCCCATGCTGGAGGCGATAGCCCGGCTCGCCGCCTGGAAGCTCGGTCTGTACGGCGTCGACCCACGCGGCACCACGGTCCTGGTCTCCACCAACGACGGCAGCAAGTACCCGAAGGGAGAACGGGCCGTCTTCCACACGGTCTCCGGCCACCGCGACGGCGACTGGACACGGTGCCCGGGAGCCGGGCTCTATACGCGCCTTCCGCAGATCCGTGACCGGGCCGCCCGCCTCCAGGGCCGCACCGAACCGCCGGAGGTCCACGCCGATGGGCCCTTCTGACGCGCCGGTGTGCCGTTGTGACCACGCCGATGCGGCCTTATGACTCGTCAACCGGCGCACACAAACCTGGCGTCGGACTTCTCGGCCCAGCGCACCGCGGGCCTCATGGCGAGTCCGGCTGCCAGGAACAGAGCGCCGAGCAGCAGCCAGCCGGGGACGCCCCAGCTGACGATCAGAGTGGTCAGCAGCAGTGGGCCGAGCATGCGGGCCACGGAGACGCCAGTACCGAAGAAGCCCTGGTACTGCCCTTGTTGGCCGGCCGGGGCCAGGTCGAAGCTGATCTGCCAGGCGCCGGCGGACTGCATCATCTCGCCGACGACCTGGAGTACCGCTCCGGCCAGCAGTACGGCGACGGCCACCCAGGCGGGTGCCCCCGCCGCTGCCGAGAGGGCGAAGACGGCGCAGGAGGCGAGCATCACCGCGCCGCCGCGCCGGACCGTGCGGGTGGCGCTGGGCAGGTCGGTCACCGCGGCGGCCGTGCGGACCTGGAAGAGCATGACTGCTCCGGTGTTGAGCACGAGCAGCATGGAGACGCTCCAGCCGGGCGCCGAGGTCCGTTCCACGATCCACAGCGGGATGGCCAGGCTGATCAGCGGCATCCGCAGCAGCATGACCATGTTGAGGAACGCGACCAGCGCGTACGGGCGGTCGCGGAGCACGGCAAGTCCGGGACCGTCGCCGGCGGTCGGGGCCGGGGGCCGTACGGTGGGCAGCCGCAGCGGGACGAGCGCGCACAGAGCGAAGGCCGCGGCGTCCATGGCGAGGACCGAGAGATACGCCTCGCGGGTGCCGAAGTGCAGGGCGACGCCGCCGGCTGCGGCTCCGACGGCCAGGCCGGCGTTGAGCGTCGACTGCAGGTAGGCCAGCGCTTCAGTGCGGTCCTCCTTGGCCACCAGGCCTGCCAGCAGCGCCTGCCGGGCGGCGGCCAGGCCGCACTGGGCCGTTGCGTAGCAGCAGGCGGCCAGCAGGAACGGTACGAAGGAGCGAACGAAGAGGAAGGAGGCGACCGATGCGGCGGTCGCCAGGGCCAGGAGCACAGCGGTGGAGCGGGGGCCGCGGCGGTCGGCCAAGTGGCCGAGGGGGACGCCCCCGACGGAGCCGATGGCCCAGGCGATGGTGAGGCCCAGTCCGATCTGAGCGGGGGAGAGACCGACGACACGGGAGAAGTAGAGAGCGGAGCAGACGTAGTACGCACCGTCGCCCAGCGAGTTGACCAATTGGGCGAGGGCGAGTATTCGCGGGGACCCGCTCGGCGGCACTATCCGTAGAGACATGTGGCTCCTTGGGTGAAGGCCGACCTGCCTGCCGGTCGCGCCGTCCCTTACCCTAGGGACCCAAATGGCCCATCAAGCGGGCCAATTCGATTCCGATTGACCGGGCCATTCGGTTTCCGGGTCCGGTCCGTCGCGACAGCGAACAGGGTGGGTGCGTGACCGAGCTCTGGAACCCCTCCGACGTAGGCGTTCTACCGCTTCCTTCCGGCCGCCTGGTCCGGGGCCGGGGCCTTCGGCGTGCTCTTCCGGAAGGGCCGGCGCCCGCGTACGGCGTGTACTTGCTGGGCAAGCGGCCTCCCGAGGTCCCGTGGGAGACCCGGTGGCTGCGCTGGCCCGATTTCTGGCTGCCCGGCAGCCATGCGGAAGCTCAGGCCGCCCTCGGCGAGGCATGGGACCGTGCCGCTTTCGAACGGGTCGAGATCGCCTGCGGCGGCGGCCGTGGCCGGACCGGAACAGCCCTGGCCTGCCTTGCCGTCCTCGACGGAGTGCCGGCGGACCGGGCGGTGGACTTCGTGCGCCGGCACTACGACGCCCGCGCCGTCGAAACCCCTTGGCAGCGACGCTATGTGCGGCGCTTCACCGGCTGAATTCGAACCGACCCAAGCAACCACACCACGCACCCGAGCCGGCACGAGGTAACGGTGGGTAAGTGACCAGTCTCACTGCGCATACTCCCCTGTGCGCGTCGCACGACCGTTCCCGCCTGCCATGATCCCTTCTGATGCGGGGGTCGGCCGACTCCGCACGGACCGAACAAGCAGCGGAAACAGGGGCGTTGGCGTGAGAGATACGTGGTTGCGGCGAATGGCGCGAAGGCGTAGGGGCAGCGGCAGGGGATCCGCTCCACGCGGGCCGGGGACGGCCCGCTCCGCTGCCGCGGCGGCCGCGGCGGCAGTGCTGCTCGGCCAGTTCCTCGGCGGGCACCCCGCCGTGGCGCAGACAGCCGCTTTGCCGGGATCCGCGTACCCCCTTGTCCTCGACGTGGATCTGACGCCGAATCCGGTGTGCAGCGGTCCGGTCCGTGGCCGGGTGCAGATGTACGACCCCGCCGCGGCGAAGGCCGGCGCCACCCTGGAGTGGCGGGTGCGGGCCGGGGAGGAGCAGCTGGCGGGCGGAGAGACCGTCATGGACGCGAAGGTGTCCGTGGCCGAGTTCACCATCCCGTTCGACCGGGTAGGGGCGGCGAGCACGGCGCTGCAGTTCGACGCGCGTGTGCTCCCCTCGTCGGCAGGGCGGGAGCCGGGCCCGTACGGAAAGGTCTGGCGGGACACCGTCAGGCGGGGCTGCGACCCGGTGCGCGTGGCATCCGTCGGCGACTCCGTCGTGTGGGGGCAGGGTCTGGACCACGACCAGAAGTTCCCCTATCTGACGGGCGAGCTGCTCGGCCGTCAGACAGGCCGGGGCCATCAGCACATGGACTACTCGATATCCGGCGCGGTCCTCGACGCACCCGAGCTGCCCGCGGACAATGACGACGCCGCCTGCCTGCGGATGCAGGAGAAGCAGGACCCGGACGGCGACGGGGAAATGGAGTTCGGCGAGGTCACTCAGCAAATGCCGGATGTGTTCTGCCAGTTGGAGCAGGCGGGCGCGCAGGCACGGGCGGGCGGATACGGGCTCGATCTGGTCGTCGTCAACGGGTGCATCAACGACCTCGACCCGTTCCTCGGCATCGGCGTCGGCATCACGCCCGGCTCGAAGAAGCTGCCCGAGGCCGTGCGGCGCGAGTGCTCGGGCATCGGCGCGGCAGCCGAGAATCCGGCCAAGGACGTGCCGTACTTCAGTGGCGCCAAGGTCGGCTACGGTGGCCGCGGAATGCAGGCGGCGATCGAGAAGGCGCATTCGCTGCCCGGCCGGCCCAAGGTGCTCGTGGCCGACTTCTACTACGCGCTCAGCCGCAGCAGTTCGCCGGTCCCGGTGAAGACCTGTATGACACCGGGAGTTGCCGGAGCCCGCCTCGCCGCCTGCACGAGCGCGCTCGGCGGCGTGGCCGGGCGCTATGAGCAGTACACCCAACTGGCCAATGACGCGTACCGGCAGGCGGCCGCGGCGGCGAACGCCGCCTCCTCCGACGGCCCGTACGCGGTTGCCGCGGACGGCCTGTTCTCCCGGGACAATGCCGTACTCGCCCCTCACTCCAAAGTCTGGGGCACTCCGTCCTCCGACCCCGCGTTCCCGCTGCGCACGCGGGCCTGCCCGGAGCTCAGCCAGACTCCGGCGCAGTGTCTGACCGCGGCCGTCGCCCACCCGGACGTCGACGGCGCCCGCCAGTACGCCGACGCGTTCCTCCTCAACCCGCTTCTGCGCCAGTGGTTCCACCTCCCGGACGGCGGCCCGCACGCGCTGCTGGACGCGCCGAGGAACGGGCACACCGGGAGCCCGGTCCGTCTGAGCGCGACCATCGACGGGAAGGAGCCTCCGGCCGGATACAGCTATCGCTGGTACTTCGGTGACGGCACACAGCAGGAGACCGGTGAGGCAACCGTCTCCCATACGTTCGACCGGGAAGGCCCCTTCCTGCCCCGCTTGGTGCTGACCGGCCAGGACGGCCGGCAGGTGCTGAGCGAGGCCGCGGATGCTGTGACGGTGAGCTGACGGTCTCGCACGAGGGGGAGGCTCGGGGGCGGTTCGCGGATGCGCGCCGCCCCCGAGCCGTCCCGGACACCCGTCCCATTTCGTCGTCTTGACGATAACGACCCCTGCCTCATATCGTCTGACTGACGAAAAAGAGGGAGGCTTTCATGGCCGACATCATCAGGCGCCTGGGATGGCGCCATCTCCGTACCGCACCCACCGCCCATGTGCGCCACTTCCGGCGCGGGCGGCTCGTACACGACGGGCCGGGGCTGAGCTTCTGGTTCCGTGCGCTGACCGCCGCGCTCTCCGAAATCCCGGTCGACGACCGGGAACTGGCCATGGCGTTCCACGCCCGCACCTCCGACTTCCAGGACGTCACCGTGCAGGCGACGGTGACCTACCGGATCAGCGAACCGGCCACCGCCGCCGCCCGGCTGGACTTCTCGATCGACCCGGACACCGGCGTCTGGCGTGGCGCCCCGCTGGAGCAGCTGTCCACCCTGCTCACCGAGACCGCGCAGCAGCACGCGCTGGACGTCCTGGCGCGTACGCCGCTGGCGGCAGCCCTTGTCGACGGCGTCGCGGCGGTCCTCGAGCGGATCACCGACGGTCTGGCCGCGGAGCCCCGGCTGCCCGCCACCGGCATCACCGTAGTCGCCGTACGCGTGGTCGCTCTCCGTCCCGAACCGGAGGTGGAGCGGGCGCTGCGCACCCCCGCGCGCGAACAGATCCAGCAGGAGTCGGACCGGGCGACGTACGAGCGCCGGGCCGTCGCCGTGGAGCGTGAACGCGCGATCGCCGAGAACGAACTGGCGAGCCGGATCGAACTGGCCCGCCGTGAGGAGCAGTTGGTCGAGCAGCACGGCACCAACGCCCGCCGCGAGGCCGAGGAGAACGCCGCGGCGGACGCCGTAAGGGCCGAGGCTGAGGCCGCGCGCACGGTACGGCTGGCCAAGGCCGAGGCCGAGGCGGCACGCGAGGTCGGGCAGGCGCGGGCTCAGGCACAGGCCGCCTGGCTACGGGTGCACGGCGAGGTGGACGCCGCCACTCTGCACGCGCTGGCCGCGACCCGTGCCGCCGAGAACCTGCCGCGCATCGACAGCCTCACCCTCTCCCCCGATGTCCTCACCGGCCTGCTGGCCAAGCTCGGCCGGGCCGACGGGGAGCAGAGATGAGTCTCGCGCCACGGGCGGTGCTGGTGCACCGCGCCACCGAGTACGAGGAGTTGCTCGCCCGGCACGGCACCCATGGCCAGGCCGACTTCTTCCTCTCCTCGCGCGGCCGGAGCATCCAGGCGGTGACCGAGCGGCATCACCGTGCGCGGCGGGCGCTCGCCGATGTGGCGGCGGCGGTGCCGCTGGCATGGCGGCAGACCCGGGTGGAACGCACGGACCTCGACCGCTTTCTCTTCGGCCCCGAAGACGTGGTGGTCGTGGTGGGCCAGGACGGTCTGGTGGCCAACACCGCCAAGTATCTGTCCGGTCAGCCGGTGGTGGGGATCGATACCGATCCCGGCCGCAACCCGGGTGTGCTGGTACGCCATCGGGCGGCCGACGCGGTCAAACTGCTCCCGGCGGCCGCCTCCGGCACAGGCGCCGTCGACGAACTCACCATGGTGGAGGCGGTCGCCGACGACACCCAGCGGCTGCTCGCCCTCAACGAGATCTACCTCGGCCCGCCCGGCCACCAGACCGCCCGCTACCGGCTGAGCACCGGCGCGGAAGCCGTCCGCACCGAACCCCAGGCCTCCTCCGGAGTCCTGGTCGGCACCGGCACCGGCTCCACCGGCTGGCTGCGCTCCGTGTGGCAGCAACGCGGCAGTGGCCTGCCGCTGCCCGGACCCGCCGACCCTCAACTGATCTGGTTCGTACGGGAGGCCTGGCCGTCGCCCGCCACCGGCACCTCACTCGTGGAAGGGGTACTGGCACCCGCGGAACGGCTCCGGCTGACGGTCGAGTCGGACCGGCTGGTCGCGTTCGGCGACGGGATCGAGACCGACGCGCTGGAGCTCACCTGGGGCCAGACGGTCCGCTTCGGCATCGCGGGCACCGCACTTCGGCTGATCGACTGACCCCACTGGGCGGCGCACCCGGCCGCGTCGGCCGAAGGCACAGGACCGCGGCCGGCTCCCCTCGGCGGTGACGAGCCCGCACCACCCCCTCGTACAACCGCCGGTACGCTGTTGTGCCTATGCGTCGCTTCCCCCACACCGGCCCCCTTCACCGCAGGCGGCCCTTCCTCGCCGCCCTCGTCGCCGGTGCGGCCCTGTCCGGGGTCGCCGGCTGCGCGTCGGAGACCGGCGCACGGGACGGAGGCGTGGCGCCCAGCCTCTCGCCGCCCATCAGCGCGCAACCGCTGTGGCCGCAGTACGCCCCACCGTCCCCGCCCGCGGCAGGCGAGACCAGCCCCCCGTACAAGCGGTACCTGGCCGTCGACGGCATCACCGTGCCCGCGGGCGGGCTCAGGAAGGTGGCGGTGAAGGAGCTGCTGGAGAAGGACCCCAATGCGCCGCAGTTGGTACGGGCCGCGATGAAGGACTGCCCCGGCTCCCGCTGCGGTCTGCGCAACCCCGTCTACCGGGACCTGACCGGGGACGGCCGGGACGAGCTGGTGGTAGCGCTGGACGAGGAGTCGGCCGGGCTGACACTGATTCAGGTCTACTGGACCCTGGGCGGCACGGTGCGGCCTGTGCTCATCAGCTGGGGGCCGCTGGGGCTCACCGGCGAAACGTTCGGCCACGACCTGGTGCTCGCGTCGACCGGCGACGACGGCAGGTTCACCACCCGATACCGGTGGAACGGCGCGGTGATGACGGCGGGCGTCCCGCAGGACCGGGCCGGCGACCCGGCGGCAACGGCCCCGGGCCGGGCCCCAGCCACGGGCACTGGTTCGGACACGGGCACGGGCACGGGCACTGGTTCGGACACGGGCACAGATTCGGGTTCAAATTCGGATTCGTCCATGAGCCTGCAGACCACGAGCCCGCAGACGAGGACACCCCGATGACCCCGATACCGCCGACGACACCCTCCTTCGTTCCGACCGGCTCCGCGGCCGAGGCGCATCTGCTGCTCGTAGAGGACGACGAGGTGATCCGCAACACCCTGCGCATGCTGCTGGAGCGCTACGGCTTCACCGTCTCCACCGCGGGCGACGGCCTCACCGGCCTGGAGATATTCCGGGAAAGGCGCCCGGACCTGCTGCTGCTCGATGTGATGCTGCCCGAACTCGACGGGATCGGGCTGTGCCGCAGAATCCGCGAACTGAGCCTCGCACCGATCCTGATGATGTCCGCCCGCGGTGACACACTCGACGTCGTGTCAGGGCTGGAGGCGGGCGCCGACGACTATGTCGTCAAGCCCTGCGAGAGCGCCGTTCTCGTCGCGCGGATCCGCTCACTGCTGCGCCGCGCCTCCTTCACCCCGCCCGCCGGCCCTGGCCACGAGCGCACGGACGGCACGAGCACGCTGGTCTTCGGGGATCTGACCATCGACACCCGCGGGATGGAGGTGTCGCGCGCGGGGCAGGCGCTCGCCCTGACCCCGACCGAGCTGCGGATGCTCCTCGAATTCGCGGCATCGCCAGGAGTTGTCCTGGAGCGCCGTACGCTGCTCAGCCGGGTCTGGGACCACGCCTGGCACGGCGACACCCGCGTGGTCGACCTCCATGTACAGCGCCTGCGGGCGAAGATCGGCGCCGAACGGATCGAAACGGTCCGCGGCTTCGGCTACAAACTGCGACGCTGACATGGCACTGCGATGGCGGATCGCCGCCCTGGTCGCCGCGGCCATCTGCGCCGTCACCGCAGCCGTCGGTGTACTGGTCCATCACGCCTCACGCGACCGTGAACTCTCCCAGGCCCGCGACAGCGCCCGTACCACCCTCGACCGGGCGGCCGTCACCTACGCCCGCACCGGAGCGGTGCAGGGCACAGGTGCCGCACTCGACGCGCCCGGCCTGCCCGGCGACTTGCGGGGACTGGTCGCGAAGGGCCGCCGGGGAACGGAGTTCACCACGGCACAGGACGGGCCCGCCATGTGGGCCGCCCGCCCGGCCGGTGGCCGAGTGCTGTCCGTACGCGTCGACATGAGCACCACCATGCGGGACATCAGCGCCCTTGATACCAGCATTGCCTGGGCCAGTGTGATCACCACCGCGGTGGTGCTGCCGCTCGGCGTACTGACCGCCGGAAGGATGAGCCGCCGGCTGCGCACCGCCGCAGGCACCGCCCGGCGTATCGCGGCCGGGGACCTCGATGCGAGGATCCGCGCCGCAACCCGGCCGCGTGACGAGATCGCCGAGATCTCCGCCGCCGTGGACACGATGGCCGCCGCTCTGCAGGAACGGCTGCGCGGTGAGCAGCGTTTCACCGCCGACGTCGCCCATGAACTGCGCACCCCGCTCATGGGCCTGGTCACCGCCGCCGAACTGCTCCCCGAGGGCGAGGCGGCCGGCTATGTACGCGACCGTGTACGGGTACTGGCCGCGCTGGTCGAGGAACTGCTGGAGATCTCCCGGCTGGACGCAGGAGCGGAACAGGCGGATCTCTCGCCCTGCCCCGTCGGAGCCCTCGTCGAGGAGATCGTCGCCCGGGCCGGACTGTCCGTACACCTCGTCACCGAGGGGACGTCGGCGGCGGTTGGGTCGGCGAAGGTGTGGACCGACGCGCGGCGGCTGGAGCGCATCCTCACCAATCTGATCGTCAACGCGCACCGGCACGGCCGTCCTCCGGTCACCGTCAGGGTCACGGCGGACGGCCGGACAGTCACCGTCGAGGACCTCGGCCCCGGCTATCCGGACACCATGCTCAGAGACGGGCCGCAGCGCTTCCGCACCGGCGCGCGCGCCCGCGGAACCGGTCACGGACTGGGGCTGACCATCGCACTCGGGCAGGCCGAAGTGATCGGTGCCGTCCTCACGTTCAGCAACGCAGCTGCCGGCGGCGCCGTCGCCGTACTCCACCTCCCCGGCCCCGGCGAGGAAACCGAGTGCGGGCCGGAGACGGAGGCGGATACATGACCGGCGCCGGGTCCGGGACCGATACACAGCCGATACAACTCCGCGTCCCAGCCGATGTCTTCCTTCCGGTTGACAAAGATCTTCGGCGCCGAGGATGGCGCCCATGCGTATCAGGCACAGTCCCGACCGGACCGCGGATCAGCTGACAGCGAGCTGGGCAGGTACGGCCCGTGAGGCCGGTACGGACGGCGCGCCGAGAGATGCGGCGGAAACCGGCGGCCGGAAACGCGGCGGCCTGCTACGTCGCGGGAAATCCGGGCGCGGGACGTCCGGGCGCGGGACGTCGGGACGCGGGACCTCCGGACGCGGGACGTCCGGGCCTCGACGAAGGCCGGAAAAGCAGAAGGGCTTTCGCCGCTTCGTCACCTGGCGGAAGGCACTCGCCTGCGTGATCGTCCTGTGCGCTCTGGTGACCGGCGCGTTCACCGTTCTCTACTACGCCATCGACATCCCGCGGGCCAACGATCTGGCGAAGGCGCAGAGCAATGTCTTTCTGTACAGCGACGGCAGCCGTCTCGCCCGGACCGGGGAGATCAACCGGGAGACGGTTCCGCTCGGCCGAGTGCCGAAGGACGTGCGGTACGCGTTCGTCGCGGCAGAGAACAAGGACTTCTACAGCGACTCCGGCGTCTCGCTGACCGGCACCGCCCGTGGCATGGTCAACACGCTGACGGGACAGGGCACACAGGGCGGTTCGACCATCACCCAGCAGTACGTCAAGAACTATTACCTCAGCCAGGAACAGACCGTCACCCGCAAGTTGAAGGAACTGGTCATCTCCCTGAAGGTGGACCGGAGCAACTCCAAGGACGACATCCTCGCCGGGTATCTGAACAGCAGCTACTACGGCCGGCTCGCCTACGGCATCCAGGCCGCCGCCCGCGCGTACTACGGCAAGGAGGTCGAAGACCTCACCGTCGAGCAGGGCGCCTACCTCGCCGCGCTGCTGCAGGCACCCAGCCAGTACGACTGGGCCATCGCCGCCCCCGAGGCCAAACGGCTGGTCCAGCAGCGCTGGGCCTATGTGCTCGACAACATGGTCGGAGAGGGCTGGCTCGACAAGAACGAACGGCAGCGGATGCTCTTTCCCGTGCCGCTGGCCCCCCAGCCCGGCGCGGGACTCTCCGGGCAGGCCGGCTACCTGGTGGACGCCGCCCGGCGGGAACTGATGGCCTCGGGCATCAGCGAGCAGGAACTGGCAGGCGGCGGCTGGCGGATCACCCTCAACATCGAACCGGACAAACAGCGGGCCCTGGAACAGGCGGTCCGCTCTGGAGACAGCGACACCGACAGCGACCGGGAGGCGCCGTCCGGCGCACCGGCACACGACCCGAACAGGCAGGCGGGAGCGGTTTCGGTGGATCCGCGTACCGGCCACATCGTGGCGCTCTACGGCGGCCGCGACTACATGAAGCACTACCTGAGCAACGCGACCCGCTCCGACTACCAGGCAGGCGCCACCTTCGAACCGGTCGCCTACGCCGCGGTGATGGAGGCCAAGAGGCAGAATCAGGGTGAGAGCGACCTCAAGCAGATCAGGCAGACCGCCGCGGACCTCGGTATCGGCCCGGACGCCGACGGCTTCACGGCACCGCGCGCCACGGAGCTGGGTCTGATGGGCGTCAGCCCACTGGAAATGGCCGGTGTCTACGCCTCCTTCCACCACCAGGGCAAGAAGGTAACCCCGTCGATCGTGAAGTCGGCGCAGCGCGGCGAGGAGCGCACCGAGCTGCCGGGTGCGGTGGGCGGCCAGGCGATCGACCCCGGGACCGCGGATCTGGTCACCTCCGACCTGGCCTTCTCGCGCCGCGACCGCGACCGCGGCGGCGTCGGACCGGCGGTGGTGGGCAGGACCAAGCAGAGCGTCGCAGCGGCCTCGGGCCCGACCGACGACAGGAAGGCCGAGTGGTTCATCGGTGCCACCCCCGAACTCGTCACCGCCGTCGCCCTCTTCGGCGAGGACGCCAAGACCACAAAGCAGGTCAGGCTGCGGCACATAGGAGACGGCCGCCCCGCCGTAATCTGGAACCTTTACACCGAACAGTCGCTGGGCGGGCAGCCCCCGGCCGCTTCCGGGCCGGAGTACGGGGGCGGGAGCGGTGACGAGGCAGCGGGCAGCAGTCCGCACCCCTGACCCACACGTACGCAACCACACCCGCAACCAGGCACCGCTCACCAGCACCGGTCAGATCAGAACACGCTGGTCCGAGGCTCCGGAACGGAGAGGAAGCGGTCCAGTCTCCGCTGACCTCCGGCGTGCTCGGAGTGGCGTCGGGGCCGGACAAGTCCGGGGCGCCGGAAGCCGGCAGGACCGTACAGTGACGCGAATGAGCAGACACATAGCGTTCGAGCGGCTGCACAACTTCCGGGATCTGGGGGGCTACACCACCGCCGACGGCCGCACTGTGCGGTGGGGCCGGCTCTACCGGTCCGACTCCCTGGCCAAGCTCGACGGCGCCGACCTCGACCGCTTCCTCGCCCTCAAGGTGAGCACGGTGATCGACCTGCGCTACCCGTGGGAGATCGAGGCGCGGGGCCGGGTGCCCCACCGCGAGGGGCTCAGCTATGTCAACCTCAGCGTGGAACACCGCCCCTACGACCAGGCAGCCATCGACCCCGCCGTCGACCCCTGGCGCTTCCTCGCCGACCGGTACGCGGAAGTCGCCCTCGACGGCGCCAAGGAGCTGCGTCAGGCGCTCGAGGTCATCGCGTCGAACACCAGCGGCCCGCTGGTGTTCCACTGCGCTTCCGGCAAGGACCGCACGGGACTGCTGGCCGCCTTGGTCCTCGCCCTTGCCGGGGTGCCCGAGGACGATATCGCCGCGGACTTCGCGCTCACCGAACTGGCCACGGAGCGGCTGATCGCCGACTGGCGGGCCGCCAACCCCGAGCGGACCCTGACGTGGCCGGGCTACGGGCGAGCACCGGAAGAGATCATGCGTCTCTTCCTGGCCGACCTGGCCACCACGTATGGATCCGTGCACGACTACGCCGTCCGGCACCTCGGTGCCGACGACAGACTCATCGCGCAACTGCGCGCCCGGCTCCTGGACGACTGAGCCCGCAGGCCGGGGTGCAGGGTGAACCCGGACCCCGGGTTCAGGAGCCCGGTGCGGTCAGCTGTTCCGCCGGTCCGCGCCGGGCTTCCCGGTCTCCGCGTCCCTGTCCGCGTCCGTGTCCTTGTCCTTCGCCGTGTCCTTGTCCGTCTCGGACGGCGCCGGATCCGCGCCCGGCCCCTCCGTGGCGGCCGGGTCCAGAATGCGGTTCAGGAAGTTCCTGGTCCGCTCATGCTGCGGAGCGCCCACCACCTGTGCGGCCGGGCCCTGTTCGACGATCACGCCACCGTCCATGAACACTACCCGGTCGGCGACCTCCCGGGCGAAGCTCATCTCATGGGTGACGACCATCATGGTCATGCCCTCCGCGGCCAGCAGCCGCATCACCGCCAGCACCTCCCCCACCAGCTCGGGATCGAGCGCCGAGGTCGGCTCGTCGAAGAGCATCACCTCAGGGTTCATGACCAGCGCCCGCGCGATCGCCACCCGTTGCTGCTGCCCTCCGGAAAGCTGCGCGGGGTAGGCGTCGGCCTTGTCGGACAGCCCGACGCGCTCCAGGTTCTCCCGGGCCACCGCCGCCGCGCGCGTCTTGTCCCGGCGCAGTACGCGGCGCTGCGGCAACGTGAGGTTCTCGGTCACGTTCACATGCGGGAAGAGGTTGAACTGCTGGAAGACCATGCCGATACGGCGGCGTACCGCGTCGATGTCGACGTCGAGGTCGGTGACTTCCGTGCCGCCGACGAAGACCTGGCCCGCGGTGGGTTCCTCCAGCAGATTCACACAACGCAGCAGCGTGGACTTCCCCGACCCGGACGGCCCGATGACACAGACAACCTCGCCGCGCGCGATGTCGAGGTCGATGCCCCGCAGCACCTCGTTGTCGCCGAACGACTTGTGCAGGCCCCGGATCTCGATCTCCGGCCCGTCGGCCCCCATGCTCTCCACCGTCTCCGCCTTCTGTGACATCGTCCTCACCTGGCCTTCTCGGCACGAGCCTCGAGGCGACGCACCACGAAGCTCAACGGAATCGTCACCAGCAGGTAGCACAGCCCCGCCACCAGGATCGGCGTCGAGTTCGCGGTCTCACTCGCCAGATCGCGGCCGAATTTGGTCAACTCGCGCTCCTCCAGCGTCACGCCGAGGAACAGTACGAGGGACGAGTCCTTGAAGAGCAGTACCAGCTCGTTCGTCAGCGGTGGAATCACGATCCGGAACGCCTGCGGGATGATCACCGACACCATCGCCCGGGCCTTGGAGAAGCCCAGCGAACGGGCCGCCTCCATCTGCCCCTTGGGCACGGCCTGAATACCCGCCCGAATCGTTTCTGCCATATAGGCCGCGGCCACCAGGCCAAGACCGAGCGCAACCTTCCCGTACACGCCGCCGGGGATCTGCGTTCCGGGGAACGCCAGCGGCACCGCCACACCGACGAAGATGAAGATCAGCAGAGCGGGCAGGCCGCGGAACAGCTCGATGTAAATGCTCGCGACCCAGCGGTACGGAGCCACCGACGACAACCGCATCAGCGCGATGATCAGGCCCAGCACCAGTCCGAAGATAAACCCGGACAGCGTGTATACCACGGTGTTGCGCAGCGCCGTGGTGATGATGGCCGGGAACAGCTCTTTGGCGAGGTCCTTCTGCGCGAACTGGTTCTGCAGCCGGCCCCAGTCGGCCAGAACGCCGATCAGGACGAGGACCGCCACGAACACCGCGTACTGGACGCCCTGCCAGACGCGGCGCCGCTGCCGCCGGGTCAGCCGAGAGGTCACGGCGTGGCCTTGGGCAGCGGGCCGATCCACTGCTTGTACAGCTTGTCGTACGTGCCGTCGGCCCGGGCGTCCGTGATCGCCTTGTTGATCGCCGCCAGCAGCTTGGTGTTGCCCTTCTTCACCGAGAAGCCGTACTGCTCACCGGTCTCGATGTTCTGACCGAGGACGAATTCGGCCGCGTTCGCCTTGTCCTTCAGCCAGGCCTGGACGACCGGGTAATCGATGATGACGGCGTCGACCTGACCGGTGCGCAGCCCGTTGAGCACCGCGTCCGAACTCTCGAACGCCACCGCGTTGAAACCTTGCTTCTTCGTAACTCTCGCCGGTCGTCTCCGCCTGGGCGCCGAGCTTTTTGTGCTTGGCCTTGACGTCGGCGAGCGACGTCACTCCGCTCTTCTTCGTCGCCAGCAGCGCTTGCGTGGCGTCGAAGTACGGCATGGAGAAGTCGACGTTCTTCTTGCGCTCAGGGGTGATCGTCATACCGGCGGCTGCCAGGTCGCACTCGCCGGAGTTGAGGAAGGCACCGGTCTTGAAGTTCTCGAACGGTGTGTCGAGGATCTTCTGCTCGACCTTCAGATTCTTGGCGGCCAGATCGATCAGGGCCACATCAAAGCCGACGACCTTGCCGTTCCGCTCGAACTGGAACGGCGGATAGGGCAGGTGAGTGCAGGTGGTCAGCTTGCCCTTGTGGACCACGGGTACGCCGCCCGCCGCCACACCGGGGCCGTCATCGCCGGAGGAACAGCCGACGGCAAGGAACATCCCGGCCGCGACAACACCTACGGTGACGCGAGCCCGGCGGGTAGTGCGAGTGCGACGAGCACCGACCGACCACAACACTGCTGACCTCCAACGGAGCGGGTGGGCGGCGGACAGAACGGGGAGCCACCCGTCGAGATCGTAAGGCACCGGGTCCATGACGTGACGGAGCCGTCCACGACACGGACCTGGTCAGCGCGGTCTGGCGGACAAGAGAGCCTGTGGTCCATACCAAGACCTTGACAGGCCGTTAGTTCACTTCTTAAATCACGTAGTGAACTAAGTACCCCCACCTCGGTCGGCGCATCCCTCTGCACCTCCCCTGATCTGTCATATGCATGACAGGCTCCCTTCCCGGCGAACAGCGGACCCAACCCCCTACCGAGCCCTCCCACCGGCTCATCGGCACAGGAGAAACCGTGCTCAGATCGCAGCGAACGCCCGGAGCGGGGCGCCACAGCTTCACCCGCGCCCGCCACACCCGGCCCCTCATGGCCGCCTGCATCGTCGTGGCCTCGGCCGGTTCGGTGCTGGCTGCCGTCCCGACCACCCAGGCGGCCACCCCACTGCGGGCGGCCGCCACTGCCGCCGCGCTGCCCTCCGGCTGGGCCACGGTGGTCAACAGCGGCAGCGGCAAGTGCCTGGACGCGCGCTCGGCCGCGACCGTGAACGGCACCGCCGTGCAGCAGTACGCCTGCAACAACTCCACCGCTCAACAGTGGAGTTTCACCGCAACCAGCGACGGCTTTGTGCGGATCGGCAATCGCAACGACGCCAACCAGGTCGTGGATGTGAGCGACGTGTCCACCGCCGACAACGCCGCGGTGCACCTGTGGGCCTACGGCGGCGGTGGCAACCAGCAGTGGCAGGCCGTGGACGAGGGCGGCGGCGCATACCACTTCGTCAACCGCAACAGCGGCAAGTGCCTGGACGTCCCCTCCGCCTCAACGGCGGACAGCGTCCAGCTCGTGCAGTACACCTGCAACGGCACGGCGGCCCAGCGGTTCCAGGTCGCACCCGTCACCACCGCGCCCGGTGACGTCGACCTCGGTCCGAACGTGGTCGTCTTCGACCCGTCGATGCCGAGCTCGACCATCCAGAACCGGCTCGACTCGATCTTCCAGCAGCAGGAGACCAACCAGTTCGGTTCCCAGCGCTACGCGGTCATGTTCAAGCCGGGCACCTACAGCAATGACGTCAACGTCGGCTTCTACACCCAGGTCCTGGGCCTCGGTCAGTCGCCCGACTCCGTGACGATCAACGGCGCGGTGCATGTCGAGGCGGACTGGTTCCCGCCGCAGAACGCCACCCAGAACTTCTGGCGCGGTGCCGAGAACCTCTCGGTGAACCCGGCGGGCGGCACTGACCGATGGGCGGTGTCCCAGGCGGCTCCGTACCGGCGCATGCACGTCCGCGGCAATCTCGCGCTGGACGACGGCGGTTGGGCAAGCGGCGGCTTCATGGCGGACACCAAGATCGACGGGCAGGTGCGGTCCGGTACGCAGCAGCAGTGGCTGACTCGCAACTCCCAGCTCGGCAGTTGGACCGGCGCCAACTGGAACATGGTCTTCGTCGGCAGCCAGGGCGTTCCGGCCACGAGCTTCCCCAGCCCGCCCTACACGACCGTGAACCAGAGCCCGACGGTCCGCGAGAAGCCCTTCCTGTATGTGGACAACGCAGGCGCCTACAAGGTGTTCATACCGTCCCTGCGGGCCGACTCCTCGGCCACCACATGGGCCGGGGGCAACGCCGCCGGCACCTCACTCGGCATGGACCAGTTCTTCGTCGTGAAGGCCGGCGCGACCGCCGCGCAGATCAACGCCGCACTGGCCGAGGGGAAGAACCTGCTGGTCACCCCGGGCGTCTACCATCTGAACGAGACTCTGCGGGTGACCCGCCCCGATACCGTGATCCTGGGGCTCGGCCTCGCCACCTTCGTGCCGGACAACGGCGTCACGGCGATGACGGTCGCGGACGTCGACGGAGTCAAGGTGGCCGGCATCCTCTTCGACGCCGGTACGACCAACTCACGGACCCTGATGGAGGTCGGCCCGGCCGGCTCGTCGGCCGGTCACTCGGCCGACCCGACATCCCTGCACGACGTCTTCTTCCGGGTGGGCGGCGCCGCGGTGGGCAAGGCGACCACCAGCCTGGTGGTCAACAGCGACCACGTGATCGGCGACCATATGTGGATCTGGCGCGGTGACCACGGCACCGGCATCGGCTGGAACAGCAATACGGCGGACACCGGCCTTGTCGTCAACGGCGACAACGTGACCATGTACGGGCTGTTCGTGGAGCACTACCAGAAGCACCAGACGATCTGGAACGGCAACGGCGGGCGCACGTACTTCTACCAGAACGAGATGCCGTACGACCCGCCCAACCAGGCCTCCTGGATGAACGGCTCCACCCAGGGCTATGCCGCGTACAAGGTCGCCGACTCGGTCACCAGCCACCAGGCGTTCGGACTCGGAAGCTACTGCTTCTTCAACGCGAATCCGAGTGTGACCGCCGAGCACGCCTTCGAGGTCCCCGACAACCCGAATGTGCGCTTCCAGAGCATGGTGACCGTCTCACTCGGTGGTACCGGGACGATCCGCCATGTCATCAACGGGCGCGGTGGTCCTTCCAACTCATCGAGCAATGTGGCCAATCTCGTCAGTCATCCCTGACCCCGCACACAGCTGACGGGGCAACCGCTCCACTTTCCCGGCCGCGTCCTTGAGTGCCTCGATCAGCCCGTGCAGCGCGGGCTGAGGAAGGGAGGTCTCCCGTACTGCCGCGTAGATACCGCGGACCGGCTCGGGACCGCGGACCTTGCGTACGACGACACCGGGGTGCCGGTTTCCCAGTCCGGTTTCCCAGTCCGATGAGAGGCATCAGGCTGATGCCCGGGGCCCGCGGCGACGAAGCCCTGCGCCGTGGCGTAGTCCTCGCTCTCCGCCACGGCGCGGGCGCCGACCCGGCGCCGCGTCCCGAGGTAAGGGCCGTAGCCGTTGAAGCAACTGACCGACCAGACAGTTCATGCAACAATGCTCCGGCGGCCGCTACCCGTCAGTAACGTAACCGCCCCATCCCCCGCCATGCCCTGCCCAGCCGTCCGCGAAGGCACACCGCGATGTCGTACTACCCTCCCCCGCCCTCATACCCTGAGCAGCCAGGACAACCCCACCACTCCTGGCAGGCGCCACCCCCGCCCACCGACCCCCGCCGCGAGATACGCGCACTGAGCGCCGCGTACCAGCGGCTGCGCCGTGTGGCGAGCCTGACCGCCCTCGGGTACTTCGTGGTGTTCCTCCTGCTCTCCGCGTATCTGCCGGGGCTGATGACCACCAAGATCACCGGTGGTCTCACCATCGCCCTCATGCTCGGCCTGATCCAGCTCCCGGTGACCCTCGTAGCCGTCGCCGCGTACGAGAAGTCCGCGCGCCGACGAGTCGACCCGCTCGCCGAAGCCGTACGTCTCCAGGCCGACCCGACCACCGAGGGAGCACGCCGATGAGCGGATTCGGCTCCGATGCCCAGACCATGTCCTTCGTCGCGTTCATCGCGGTGACCACAGTGACCCTGCTGCTGTGCGTGATGACCGGGCCCGACCGCGAGGACCTGGACGAGTTCTACACCGGCTACCGCTCCCTGACCCCCATGCAGAGTGGCCTCGCCATCGCCGGCGACTACATCTCCGCCGCGAGCGTGCTGGGCACCATCGGCGTCATCTCGCTGGTGGGCCAGGACGGTCTCGTCCTCGCACTCAGCACCGCGCTCTCCCTGGTGCTGCTGATGTTCCTGCTGGCCGAACCCCTGCGTAACGCGGGCCGGTTCACCATGGGCGACGTACTCACCCGCCGCGCCCCGAGTCCTGCCGTCCGCATCACCGCGTGCCTCGTCACGCTCACCGCACTCTTCCCGCTGCTGATCTTCCAGCTTGCGGGCGCCGGCGATCTGCTGGCCTTCGTCCTTGGCATGGACTCTGCCGGTTTCAAGACCATCTCCATCGTGATTCTCGGCCTGCTGATGATCATCTACGCGGCCATCGGCGGTATGAAGGGCACCGCCTTCATCCAGATCGTCAAGACCGTGGTGCTGTTCGCCGCGGCGATCGCCATCGCCTCGCTCATCCTGAACCGCTTCGACTTCAGCATCCCCTCTCTGCTGGACGCCGCGGCACGCGGAAGCGGTGCGGGCGACGGGTATCTCGCACCCGGGCTCCAGTTCGGCGGCGACGGACTCGACATGATCAGCGCCCAGCTGACCGTCGTCCTCGGCGCTGCGTGCCTGCCGCACATCACGATGCGTATGTTCAGCTCCCGCAGCGCGCCCGCCGTGCGGCGTTCCATGTCCTGGGCAGTCTCCACTGTCGTCATCATGTGTGTGCTCAGCGCAGTGATCGGCTTCGGAGCCGCCGCGATCGTCGGCCACGAGGGCATCACGGCCGCCGATCCGCAGGGCAAGACCTCGGTCCTGCTGGTCAGCCAGGCCATCATGGGCACCGAGGTGTCCACCTTCGAGACGCTGCTGTTCACGGCGATGGCCACCGCGATCTTCCTGACGCTGCTGGCCTCCGTCGCCGGCATCACGCTCGCCTGTGCCAACACGCTCGCCCACGACCTCATCACACACGGTCTGCTGCGCAAGCGGGCGCTGCATGGCAGCACCGAGATGACGATCGCCCGCTCGACGGCCGCGGCAGTCGGTCTTGCCGCGATCTTCTTCGCGGCGGGCTCACGGCATGTGAATCTGCAGGCGATGGTCACCCTGTCCTTCTGCCTGGGCGCCTCGGCGGTCGCACCCGCGCTCGTCTACAGCCTCTTCTGGCGGCAGTACAACCGCAGCGGGCTGCTGAGCACACTCATCGCCGGCGCGCTGAGCGTCGTAGTTTTCATCACCGGCACCACACTCGTCTCCGGGTCCCCCCAAGCCATCTTCCCGGACGACGACTTCACCTGGTTCCCGTACACCACCACGGGCCTCGTCTCCATCCCGGTCGGATTCCTCGCCGGCTGGCTCGGCACCGTGCTCACCCGCAACAGCACGAGGCGCGGCGGCCTGCCGGAGTACGACTACGACGCGGTCGAGGCTTCCATCCTTGCCGACGCCGCACCCCTGGCCGACGCCGCACCGCCCCGTGGATGATCACCGGTGACAGCGCGACAGCGTCGCGCGCCCAAGAATCGGAGTCGTACCCATGGCACGCACTTTCACAGTTTCGGACAGCATCGTCATCGACGCCGACGCGTCGACGATCTACCGGCAGGTCAGCAATCCGTCGCTGATGGGCCGGTGGAGTCCCGAGAACTGCGGCGCGACGGTACGCGACGACGGTGAGCAGGCGTACGTGGGTATGGTCTTCGACGGTTCCAACAAGCGAGGAGCCCTGCGCTGGACGACCCGGTGCACAGTGACCGCGGCCGATCCCGCTGAGCGGTTCGCCTTCCGGGTGCACGCCATAGGCAAGCGCCGGCCGGTGGTGCCCGGCCGCATCGCCTCCTGGGAGTACCGCTTCGAGGTGGTCGACGGCGGGACCCTGGTGACGGAGACATGGACCGACGACCGGCGGTCCTGGCCCGACTTCCTGGCCCATGCGTTCGACAAGGCCGCGACCCGCGGGCAGAGGTTCGCCGACTTCCAGCGCGGGAACATCCGGACCACGTTGCGCAATCTCAAGACGGCGATGGAGCAAACGGCCGGCTGACCGGCATCGTCGCCCTCCTCCGACAGGGGGAGGGCTCGACCTCAGCCGGTGGAGAGCCCGGCCGCGGAGCTCGCCAGCGCGTCCAGCACCGGCCGGAACAGCGGGTGCAGCTCCGCTCCGCGGCGTACGGCGGCGAACACCCGGCGGGTCGCGGCCGGGCCCGCCACCGGTCGTACGACCGTGTCCTTGTGTTCCATCCCGCGCAGCGCCGAGCGCGGCACCAGCGCCACTCCCGCGCCGGCCCCGGCCAGCGCGACAACGGCCCGGAAGTCGTCCGACGAGTGCACCAGACGGGGCTGGAATCCGGCGAGTTCGCAGGCGAGCAGCACCATGTCGTGGCAGGGGTTGCCGGGGTACGGGCCGATCCAGTCGCTGTCCGCGAGCTCGGCGAGCTCCACACGCTCGCCCGCGGCGAGAGGGTGGTCGGCACGCAGGACTGCGTCGAAAGGCTCCGCGTACAGAGAGACACGGGCCAGCCGCCGATCACCCTCGCCGGGGGCGCCCCGGTACTCCACCGCGACGGCCAGGTCCGCCTCGCCGTCGAGCACCAGTGGCAGGCTCTCGTCGCCCTCCGCGTCCCGCACCCGTACCCGGATGTCCGGGTGGTCCGCGGCGAGGCGCCCTATGGCCGGGGCGACGACCTCGGCGATGCCCGTGGCGAACGCGGCGACGGTGACCTCACCGGCCACGCCGCCCGCGTAGGCCGCGAGCTCCGCCTCGGCCCGCTCCAGCTGGGCGAGCACGGCATGGGTGTGGGCCAGCAGGATCTCTCCCGCAGCTGTCAGCCGTACGCCCCTGCCGCTGCGGATCAGCAGGGCGTGGCCGGTCTCCTGCTCGAGCGCGTTGAGCTGCTGGGAGACGGCCGAAGGAGTGAGGTACAGCGCGGAAGCCGCGGCGGTCACCGTTCGGTGGTCCGCCACGGCCCGCAGGATACGCAGCCGCCGGGGGTCGATCACCAGGCCATTTTGCCAGCCTCTGTCAGCCCTTCAGCGCCTGGCGTGCGTCGATGAAGGCGGCGACGGCACGCTCCACGTCCTCGGTGGAGTGCGCGGCGGAGAGCTGGACCCGGATCCGGGCCTGGCCCATCGGGACGACGGGGTACGAGAAGCCGATGACGTACACGCCGCGCTCCAGCAGGAGTTCGGCCATCCGGCCGGCCTCTGCGGCGTCGCCGATCATGACGGGGGCGATGGCGTGGTCGCCGGGCAGGATGTCGAAACCCGCCTCGGTCATCTTCGTACGGAAGAGGGCGGTGTTCGCGTTCAGCCGCTCGCGCAGGTCGCCGGCGGACTCCAGCAGGTCGAGGACCTTGAGGGAGGCGGCGGCGATCACCGGAGCGAGGGAGTTGGAGAAGAGGTACGGGCGGGAGCGCTGGCGGAGCAGGGCGACGATCTCGGCGCGGGCGGCGACATAGCCGCCGGACGCTCCGCCGAGCGCCTTGCCGAGGGTGCCGGTGATGATGTCGACGCGGTCCATGACACCGTGCAGCTCGGGGGTGCCGCGGCCGCCGGGGCCCACGAAACCGACGGCGTGCGAATCGTCGACCATGACCATCGCGTCGTAGCGGTCGGCGAGGTCGCAGATCTCGGCGAGCGGAGCGACATAGCCGTCCATGGAGAAGACGCCGTCGGTGACGATGAGGCGGCGGCGGGCGTCCTGAGTCTGCTTGAGCTGCTGCTCCAGGTCGGCGAGGTCGCGGTTGGCGTAGCGGTGGCGGCGGGCCTTGGAGAGCCGGATGCCGTCGATGATGCTGGCGTGGTTGAGGGCGTCGGAGATCACCGTGTCCTCGGGGCCGAGGATGGTCTCGAAGACACCGCCGTTGGCGTCGAAGCAGGAGGAGTAGAGGATCGTGTCCTCCTGGCCGAGAAACGCGGACAGGCGCGCCTCGAGCTCCTTGTGAACGTCCTGGGTGCCGCAGATGAAGCGGACGGAGGCCATGCCATAGCCCCATCGGTCCAGCGCTTGCTTGGCGGCGGCGACGACCTCGGGGTGGTCGGCGAGGCCGAGGTAGTTGTTGGCGCAGAAGTTGAGCACGTCACCGGTAGCGACGGACACGGAGGCGCTCTGCGGGGTGCCGATGACGCGCTCGGGCTTGTAGAGACCGGCGGCGCGGATCTCGTCGATGGTGGTACGGAGATCGTCGCGGACGGACGCGTACATGGTGGGGCTCCTTAGGAAAAGCTCGGACGAAAGGCTCAGACGGTCCAGTCGAGGATGATCTTGCCGCTGCGGGCGGTGGCGGCCTCGTCGAAGGCCGCGTCGAAGTCCTGGTAGCCGTAGCTGCCGGTGATCACCGGGCTGAGGTCCAGTCCGCCCTCGAGCAGAACGGTCATCGCGTACCAGGTCTCGAACATCTCGCGACCGTAGATCCCCTTGATCGTGATCATCGAGGTGACGATCTTCGACCAGTCGACGGCGAACTCCTGCGCGGGCAGGCCCAGCATCGCGATGCGTCCGCCGTGGGTCATGTTGTCGACCATGTCCCGCATGGCTTCCGGGCGGCCGGACATCTCCAGACCGATGTCGAAGCCCTCCTTGAGTCCGAGCTGCCGCTGCGCCGCGGCGATATCGCTCTGGGCGACGTTCAGCGCGAGGGTGGCGCCGGCCTTGCGGGCCAGCTGGAGCCGTGACTCGCTCACATCGGTGATCACGACATTGCGCGCGCCGGCGTGCCGGGCGACGGCGGCGGCCATGATCCCGATCGGTCCCGCGCCGGTAATCAGTACGTCCTCGCCGACCAGGGGGAAGGAGAGCGCGGTGTGCACGGCGTTCCCGAACGGGTCGAAGATCGCGGCGATGTCCAGATCGACCTTCGTCCGGTGCACCCACACATTGGAGGCGGGCAGCGCGACGTACTCGGCGAAGGCGCCGTCGCGGCCGACGCCGAGGCCGATGGTGCTGCGACACAGGTGGCGACGGCCGGCGAGACAGTTGCGGCACTTGCCGCACACCAGATGCCCCTCGCCGCTCACCACGTCGCCGACAGCGATGTCCTCGACGTCCGCACCGACGCGGGCCACTTCGCCGACGAACTCGTGGCCGAGGACGCGGGGTGTGGTGACGGCCTGCTGGGCCCAGCCGTCCCAGGACCTGATGTGCAGATCGGTGCCGCAGATCCCGGTGCGCAGCACCTTGATCAGCACATCGCCCGCGCCGGTCTCCGGCTCCGGCACGTCCATGAGCCACAGCCCGGGCTCGGCATGCTGCTTGACAAGTGCCTTCATCGGGGCGGCTCCAGGCATCGTTGCGGGACTGACCGGAGTCAGTGTCGGCAGCACCGGTCAGTGGACCTGCACCAATGTGCCCAGCTGTGACTGCTGAGTCCATCGAGGATTTCTTAAGCGGGCCAACAGCAGAGCTTCATGCAGGTCGGCCGGGTGAGAGCAGCACGGTGTACGGCGAACGGGGACCGCACAGTGTGCAAGGTTCTCGGGACTCCGGCTCCGCCCATTGGATCAGCTCCGGGTCCGGGTCGCACCTCATCCGGGGAGCGCGGCCCGTGCTGCCCAGCTGTACCGGCCACGCTCACGAGCGGGCGGATCAGGCCCATCGCCCATCCGGTCGTCCGCCGATCCGGCCCTCCGCCGAGACCTGGCCCCTGCCCGCACGGCTTGCCTGTCGAGCCGTGCGGTGTGCTTCAGTCGATCCCGCGGACGCTCCGGGCGTGGTCAGCCGTGCCGCCCGGCTGACGCGGAACGCGCGCGTCGAGAAGATCGGGAAGGTGAGCCGTGGACGTTCCGGTCCTGCGCTCGGCCAGGGCTTTGAGCTGCTCGCGCAATCGCTGGTTCTCGGTGTACAGATCGGCGAGCGCCCTGACCTTCGTACGCACCACCCATGGATCGACGGGCTTGACCAGGAGGTCGGAGACGCCGAGGCTGTAGGCGCGCGCGGCCAGTTCGTCGTCTCTGCCCAGTCCGGTCATCAGCACGACAGGCAGATTCCTGGTGTGATCCAGTCGTTTGAGATAGGCGAGCACCTCCAAGCCGTCCATCTGCGGCATGACGACGTCGAGGATGACCACTGCGATACCGCCGCGCAGAACGGTCTTCAGTGCTTCGTCCCCACTGAGCGCGCGTACCACCGGACGCCCCAGAGGGCGTAACAGGCTCTCTATCGCGAAGAGGTTGTCCTCGCGGTCGTCCACCACAAGGATCTTCAAGACACAGCCCGCATCCCTAGTGCCTCCCTCGTCAGGTGGCCACATCAGCGTACGCCGCACGCTGCGGCGGGGACGGCCCCGTCCGTGTCCTTCGGCTCCCGCGGGGCTTCGGGGGTAGAGGCAGTATGAAGCCTCGGGCCGCCGAAGCACCCGGCGTGGAGGCGCCGTTGTTGGCCCGACGCTCCCGAACCGGGCTTTCGTCATCGCATCTGTCACCCCATCAGCCACCCAATCCCCTCCTGCTACTGAGGCCCCAACCCGCCCGGCCGGATCGCGCCGCTGCCCTCGGGACCGGGCCGGGACGAACAGCGTCAGCTCCGCGGGGGATCTCCGGTGGCGCCGTCGATCAGCTCGCGCACGATGTCCTTATGCCCCGCATGCCGTGCCGTCTCCTCGAGCGTGTGGATGAGCACCCAGCGCATCGCACCGCCCGCAATCGCCGTCAGGCCATGGGGCCGGCCTTCCTGAACCGCAGTCGCGTCATGAGAGCGCGACCGTAAGGATTCCGGCGCACCGGCAGCAGCCGCGCGCCCCTCGGGACGGCCCCCGGGACCGTCCGGGACTCGGTCGTGGGGACGGGGCGCGGAGCGGGGCGGAGCTCTCGCGCCTCCCGCAGCGCCTCGGCCAGGCTCACCCGGTGCCAGAGAATCTCATCCCGATGGTCCGCCAGGAGCAGCCGCTCCACCACTTCGCGCGCCGCCTGCGACTCCGGGCGCCCGGGGACGAGTTCGGGCCGGAGCACGCGCAGATGTGAGCGTTCGTACGGGTCGGTCGCCACCTCGGCCACCGTGACCGGGTCGAGCACGGAAGCAATCGCTGCCGCACGCTCCCACGGATCCGCGGTCCTGCGCAGCAGCAGCCCAAGAGTCCGCCCCCGCCAGTTGCGTGCGCGCCGGTCCTCACCCGCGTCCAGCACGGCTCGCAGCGCCGGCGGGGTTCTGCCGCTGAGGAGGCCGGGGTGGGCGAGGGCGAACTGGCGGAGCTCTTCCGCCAGATAGAGCCAGACGACCGCGCGGTAGCGGTTCAGATAGAACCGGACCGGGGTGAAGTGGCCCGTGCGGGCGAGCCGGGCGAAGCGCGCCGGGCTGATCGAAATGAGCCGCGTGCCTTCCACCGTACCGACGGTCCGAACCCGCTCCCGCAGTGCGCCCGGGAATCCTTCCTTCCCTCGCAGCCGGTCGATCTCCCGCTGCTCGATCCTCGGCGGGCCTCCGCTCGGGCCGGGTGTCGTACGGATGTAACCCAGCTGGATCGCGAGATCGAACTCGCCGCGCTTCAGATCCAGTTCCTGAAGGGCACGGCCCGGCGCCAGGCCAGGCGCAGCCGCTGCTTTCACCGTCATGACGGTCTCCCCCGTGAGGTGTGAATACTCTCGGTGACGACCGTAGCCCGAACCAAGCACATTCCGCCGGACCTGTGGATAACCACGGACCGGCCGCTGTCGAGCTTGGGTTCCCGCAGCTCAGCGGGTGCCGCTGCCCGGCTGCCTGGCGGCGACGCCCAGATGCTCGCCGACCCGGTTGACCATCAGCGTCATCTCGTATGCCACCAGGCCGACGTCGGCGTCGGCGGAGCTGAGTACGCACAGGCAGCTTCCGTCGCCCGCCGCAGTGACGAAGAGCAGGGCCTCATCGAACTCGACCATGGTCTGGCGTGCCTTGCCGGCCCTGAAATGGCGTCCCGAACCCCGGGCGAGCGAGTGCAGACCGGAAGAGACCGCGGCGAGGTGTTCCGCGTCCTCCCGCGCCAGTCCCGTGCTGGCCCCCGTCACCAGGCCGTCGTTGGACAGCACCAGTGCGTGCCGTATGTGTTCGATCCTCTTGGTCAGGTCGTCCAGAAGCCAGTCGAGTCCCTTGTCCAACGCCATGTTGGTCCTCCCCGTTCATACGTTCCCCGTGACCCCGCTGTTGTCCGTTAGCCTTTCGTACGAGAGGCGGCACGGCAAGGTGCGACTAGCCGACCGAATCCAGCAGCCGGGCCGTATGCATCCGCCCTGCGTACTCGACGAGTCGTACGAGCACCTCCTTTCCCGAGTCCCGGTCGCGCGCATCGCAGAGCACCACAGGAGTCCCTCGTTCCAGGTCGAGAGCGCATGAGACTTCGTGCGCGCCGTAGGTGCGGGCGCCTGCGAAGCAGTTGACAGCGACGACGAAGGGGATCCGGCGGTGTTCGAAGAAATCGACGGCCGGGAAGCAGTCCACGAGGCGCCGGGTGTCCGCGAGGACGACGGCTCCCAGCGCTCCCTGGGAAAGCTCGTCCCACAGAAACCAGAAACGGTCCTGCCCCGGAGTCCCGAACAGGTAGAGGGACAGACCCGAGCGGATGGTGATACGTCCAAAATCCATGGCGACGGTCGTGGTGGACTTCTTGTCCACTCCCCCGGTGTCGTCAATCGTGCTCCCCGCCTGGCTCAGCTGTTCCTCCGTACGCAGAGGACGTATCTCACTGACCGCGCCGACCAGGGTGGTCTTGCCGACGCCGAAACCGCCGGCGACGAGTATTTTCAGCGCGAGGTCGGTCGTCTCCCCGCCAGTATTTTCAGAGCTCTCGGAAGCCATGTCACTTCTCTCAAGAGTGAGCCCAAGATATCTGGCCCGCCCATGAAGCACGCAGGTCAGAAAGGTCTTTGAGGTCTCGGGTCAGCCAATTAAGCGGTGGTCCATGCCAGTACGCGATCAGCATGGCAAGCGCGCCCCTGTCCCGGGCGAAGGGATCGCATTTAGAGCGTTGTGACTGATAGGGGTCCACTCGATGCCCGAATCAGCACGCAATTCGATCCCGTCCCGGCGGGGCACGGATAGATATTCGCCGGCGGCCGCGGCCCCCGGTGCCGAGGATCGGATCATGGCCACTTTCCTGGTGACCGAGCGTCTGGCCCCTCGCCCGTTCAGCGAGGCCGACGTGGACCATCTGCTCGACCTCGACAACGATCCCGAGGTCATGCGTTTCATCAACGGAGGCCGGCCGACGACGCGGGAAGCGGTCCGTGCCGAGTCGCTGCCGCGGTTTCTTCATCACTGTCCGTCTCTCGACAACCGCGTCTTCCGGGCGACCGAGGAGCGGACCACGAAGGAGTTTCTGGGCTGGTTCGTCTTCCGGCCACTGGACGACCACAGCAGTGCGGTGGTCGAACTCGGCTACCGGCTCGGCTCGGCGGCATGGGGCCGCGGCCATGCGACGGAAGGCTCGCGCGCGCTGATCCATAAGGGCTTCTCCGAACTCGGCGTGGAGCGGGTGATCGCGAACACGATGACGGTCAACGCCCGTTCGCGCCGCGTGATGGAGAAGGTGGGGCTCACCTTCGTCCGGACCTTCTTCGCGGACATCATCGAGGCTCCGAGCTCGGCGCTGTCGAGTACGGGCTGACCAGGGCGGACTGGGAGCTGAGCACGACGCCTTGAGCGGCTGGAGCGGGTGGAGCGGCTTCATGGGGGTCAGCAGGTTCAGCGGGTTCAGCGGCTAGAGAGCCCGCAGGCCGTCGATCACCTCCCTGAGGATCCTCTCGTCGGGCAGCTGCGCCGGTGGTACGGGACGGCTGACCCTGACATGGCCCGCTTCGAGCAGATCGCCGAGGAGGACGCGTACGACACCGACGGGCAGATCGGCGTCGGCAGCGAGTTCCGCGACGGACTGGGTCTCGCAGCGGCAGAGGGTGAGCAGCGCGCGGTGCTCGGGCCCGAGGAGAGACTCCTCGGCCGGCCCGGGTGCGTCGGCGGCGATATCGACGAGGGCGATGAGGTCGAACCGTACGTTGCCGGGGCCCGGCTTGGTCCGTCCGCCGGTCATCGCGTACGGGCGGACGAGCGGGCCTGCGTCGGCGTCGTACCACTGGCTGCCGCTCAAATCGGCGATGTCGGTCACGTCATTCACGTCGTCACGTCGCGGTGATGCGCGGCGGGGTGCGCAGATGCTCGCCGACGCGCTTGACAAGGCGGGCCATCTCGTAGGCGATCAGGCCGATGTCTCCGACGACAGAGGTGAGCACCGCGAGGCAGGAGCCGTCTCCCGCGGCCGCCACGAAGAGGAAGCCGTCGTCCATCTCGACCATCGTCTGCCGTACGCCGCCGGCGTGGAAATGGTGCCCCGCGCCCTTGGCCAGGCTGTGGAATCCGGAGGCGACGGCGGCCAGATGCTCGGCGTCCTCGCGGGTCAGCGCTGTCGACGCGCCGACCGGTAGGCCGTCGTTGGAAAGCACGACCGCGTGGCGGACTTCGCCGACCCGCAGTACGAGGTCGTCCAGCAGCCAGTCGAGGTCACCGAAAGTGTGGCGGACTGCGGCTGGCTCGTGCTCGGTCATGCTTCGTCTCCTTCGCTGCCGGGGGCGGCCGTGCCGGGGGCGGCGCCGCCGCCCCGGGTCCAGCCGTTGCGGTACGCGGTCATGCGGTCCCGTACCTGTTCGGGGGTGCGTTGCGGGCTGTCGTCGGCACCTGCCGCGAGATCCTGCGCCTCCTCGGCCTTGCGCTCCTCGCGCAGTTGCGGGACGAGGTGCGCCTGCCTGACCCGGCGCGGCAGTTCGCCGTCCGCGGTCTGCGGCGCAGCGCCGCGCAGGCGCAGCGCGGTGACGCCGGGCGGGACGCGGTGCTCGGCAGGCGATTCGAGTACCGGTCTGGGCGCCATCGCCGGGACGGGAGTGACGGTGGTGCGCGCGGCGGGCCCGATGGGCGCGGCGGGCCCGGTGCGCGCGGCCACGGATGTGCCGTCACCGGGGCCCGGGTCGCCATGGTTGCCCGGCGGGGCCGAGAGGGCGCTCTGCAGCAGCGGGGTGGGAAGCAGCACCACCGCGGTGGTACCGCCGTACGGCGAGGTGCGCAGCTGGACCTTGATCTCCCGGCGGAAGGCGAGCCTGCTGACGACGAAGAGGCCGAGCCGGTCACTGTCGAAGAGGTCGAGTGATTCGGACTCCGCCAGTCTGCGGTTGGCTTCGGCGAGGACCTCCTTGCCCATGCCGAGGCCGCGGTCCTCGATCTCGAGGACGTAGCCGTTGCCGACGGGTTCGCCGCTGATGCGCACCTTGGTGTGCGGCGGAGAGAACTGCGCGGCGTTCTCGACGAGTTCGGCGAGCAGATGGGTGACGTCGGCGACGGCCGTTCCGGCAATGGCGGTCTCGGGCAGTTGCCGCACCTCCACGCGCGCGTAGTCCTCGATTTCGGAGACGGCGGCCCGTACGACGCTGGTCAGGGGGACAGGCATACGCCAGGCGCGCCCCGGCGCCGCGCCGGACAGGATGATCAGGCTCTCGGCGTGCCGCCGCATACGGGTGGTGAGGTGGTCGAGGCGGAAGAGGTCGCCGAGTTCGTTCGGATCGTCGGCGCGGCGCTCCATGGTGTCGAGCAGCGCGAGCTGGCGGTGGACCAGGATTTGGCTGCGGCGCGCGAGGTTGACGAAGACCCCGGAGATGCTGCCGGCAAGTTCGGCGCGTTCGACGGCGGCACTCAGCGCGGCGCGGTGGACGGTTGCGAGTGCCTCGCCGACTTGGCCGATCTCGTCCTCGGCGGGGCGTCCTGACGGGGCTTCGGCCTGGATGTCGATCTCTTCGCCGGTGCGCAGCCGGCGCATGGCCTGAGGCAGTTTGTGCCGGGCGATCCCGAGTGCGGTGTTGCGCAGGCTGATCAGTTCCACGACGAGGGCACGGCCGATGCGTACGGAGATGACCAGGGAGGCGACGACGGCGGCGAGTCCGAGGAGCACGGCAGCTCCGGCCGGGGTGAGGATGCTGTTGGCTACCGGGTCGGACCGGTCCGCAGCGGCGTCGCGGGCGTCCGTCTCGATGGCGCGCACTCCGTCACCGACGGCCGAGTGCGCCTTGTCCCAGGCTTCGGCCGGGACGATTTGTGCCGCCTGACGGCCTGAGAGCGCGGCGAGCACCTTGTCCTCGGCCGCCTGAAGCTGCCGGTAGGGGCTCTGCGCGGTAAGGGCTCGCCAGGCGGCGCGTTCGGGGCCGCGCAGATCGATGACAGCCGATTCGGCGAGGCTCCGCCGCGTCCAGACGGCTCCGGTGAACAGCCGCTGCCGCTGAACGCCGAGGGACTTGGTGAGCTGCGCGGACGTGAGCAGTGCGTCCTCCCGGGCGAGCATCTCGCCGGCCCGGGCGAACTCCAGAAGGACGCGGGCATCGGTGCCGGGTCCGGTGTCCTGGACGCCGGTGAGTGCGCCCGAGACGTTGAACGCGGCGGCGATGGCGGCGGTGTACTGCTCGTATGTCGCGTCCCAGGTGGCCTTGCGGCCGAGGACGGACGTACGCAGGGTGCGCAGTTCCTCGGCACGGGTGACGAATTCGTCGAGGCGTCCCGCGACGGCGGCCGGCATGTCGCCGCCTGCGGCGACGGTGTGCTCGCCGTCGAGATACAGCTCCTTCACGGCGCCGTCGGTGCGCCGGGCTTCCTGCTGGAGTGCGGCCGCACGCTCGTCGGCCGGTGCCGCCACCTGGCGTACCGCTGCGCGCCGTTCGGCTTGCAGCGCAGCGACGGCGGCGGCGACGGGTCCCCGTACCTGGGTGTCGACGTGCTCCAGCCGGCGCAGCCGCGACACGTCCTGGGCGGTGGTGACCGTGGCGAATCCCCAGAGCGCGAGCAACGAGACGACGGGCACCATCAGCAGAGAGATGATCTTCGCGCGTACGGTTCCGGGTCGCAGCAGCCATCGTCCGCCGGTGTCGGCCGGGGGCTGGGGTGCGTCGGTCGGTAGCACCTGTCCGGTGTGTTCGACGGCGGGCCGGCCGGCGTGTGCGCGTCGTCCGCGGGCTGCCGCCGGGGGCGCGGGTGGCAGTGGGGGCGGGGGCGTGGTGTCGGCGCCCGAAGTCCTGCGGGGTGTGCGCATGGCCTCCTCGTTCCGGGTACGGGTCTGGGAGTGGGGCGGCAGCCGGGCCGGCTAGGCGGTGGCGGTCGTGGTGGTGCTCGCGGGACTGGCGGTGGTCGAGGGTTCGGTCGCCGGCCCGGGGTCGGCTGTGGATGCGGTCGGCAGCCCGTCCGAGTTGTGGGCGGCGTACTCGCGTGCTGTCGGGGAGAGCGCCACGAAGGCGGCGGTGACGAAGAGGTACGACCCGAGGCCGACGGCGAGGGGGAAGATGAACTGCATCGCCGCGGCCCCGGGCAGTTCGACACCGGAAGGAGCGACCCGCACGCTGACGGCGAGCATTCCGGTGTAGTGCATGCTGCTGACCGCCGCTCCCATCACCAGCGAGGCGACGGCGACCGCGACCGGTGACTTGATGTTGAGCGCCGCCCACAGGGCCGCGGTCGCAGCGACCACGGCGATGACGACGGAGAGCGCGACGAGCAGCGGGTCGTAGCGCACCGAGCCGTGCAGCCGCAGGGCAGCCATGCCCAGGTAGTGCATGCTGGCCACGCCGAGCCCCGTGGTGAGGCCGCCGATCAGCAGTGCCGTGACGCGGTCACGCCCGAAACCGACACAGAAGACGCCGGCGCCGACGACAAGCATGGCGACGAGCAGACTGAGGATGGTCAGTGGCACGTTGTAGTGGATGTCGGTGCCGGTGACGGCGAAGCCGAGCATCGCGACGAAGTGCATCGTCCAGATGCCGGTGCCGATCGCGGACGCGGCGGTGATCAGCCAATTGCGGCGGGAGCGGCCACTCGTGCCGAGCGCTCGTACGGTGCAGCGCAGCCCGAGGGCGGCGCCGACGACGGCCATCGCGTACGACAGCACGGGTGTCAGTAGGCCGAAAGCGGCGTGGTCCAGATGTCCCATGGCTCTGGGACGCTAGACCCCAAGGGGGCGCGCGCTGGGGGCGCATTTCGAAAGCTGATGGAATATGACAGAGAGATGTTTCAGAACGATCGTGCAGCGCTCGAACATGTGCGCCGTACGGTCGCCCATTCGCTGAGGGATCATGTCCTCATGGCCGACGACCACGCACATGTGCAGGAGTTCTTCGGCGTCCGCGCCGCTGACTGGGACGCGCGCTTCCCCGACGACGGGCCGGCCTACACCGCCGCCGTCGCCGAGATGGGGCTGCGCCCCGGCGACGCAGTGCTCGACGCGGGCTGCGGCACCGGCCGCGCCCTGGCTCCCCTGCGGTCGGCCGTGGGAGCGCGGGGCACGGTAATCGGTGCCGATCTGACGCCCGCGATGCTGGAGGTAGCGGTGCGCGGGGGGCGCCGGAGCAGCGGACTGCTGCTGCTCGCCGATGTGGCCCGGCTGCCGCTGCGCGACGAATCGCTCGACGCCGTGTTCGCTGCCGGCCTCATCGCCCATCTTCCGCAACCGGATGTGAATCTGCGGGAGCTGGCGCGGGTCGTGCGACCGGGCGGCAGGCTCGCGCTGTTCCACCCCATCGGCAGGGCGGCGCTGGCCGCCCGCCAGGGCCGGCAGGTCACCGAGGCCGATCTGCGCGCCGAGCCCAGCCTCCGCCCGCTGCTGGCCGGTTCGGGATGGCGGATGACCTCGTACGTGGACGAGGACGCCCGCTTCCTGGCCCTGGCGGTCCGCCAGGGCTGATCCTCAGGACTGAACCGTCAGGACTGAGGCATCAGGACCGAGGCGTCGGGACCGCGGTCCGCCAGAACTGAACCGCCGGCGACCGCCCGTACGAATGCCGCCGGGTTGTCGAACATGACGTTGTGACCGGCGTCCGGGACGGTCAGCACTCGTACTCCACAGGCCACCAGCTCCTCGTGGCCGGGGAGTTCACCGCTTCGCGCACCCTGCAGATATGTGCGGTCCAGCGGCAGATCCATGAGCATCCGGCGCATCGTGGGGCGGGTACCTGTCATCAGTCCGATCGCACTGCGGTGCAGGGCGAGCGGGTCCGCCAGACGCATGGTCGCCGACCAGACAGGGCCGACCCGCTCGAGCACGCGCGCGAAGCCGCCGCCGCGGACGAACTCCTCCTCTCCGTACGTGGCGATTCCGCTGCCGCCCGGCGTCACCGGCGGGTTCGGGTCGAGATTGCCCTCCGTGACCACCAGCCGTGCCACCAGATCCGGGCGCCGGTACGCGAGCACGATCGCGACCGCACCGCCCATGCTGTGCCCGACGAGCTCCGCGCCGCGCACACCGGCCGCCTCGAGTGCGGCGGCGAGTGCGGCCGCGTGGTCCTCCAGCGTGTAGCCGAAGTCCGCCGGCCGGTCGCTGAGGCCGTGTCCGGGCAGATCGACGAAGAGCGAGCGGCGGCCGGCCAGTGCCGGGTGGGCGGCGATATGCGCGTGGTACGCCGACGAAACCGCGCCGAGCCCATGCACAAACACCCTCGGCGGTCCCTCGCCCGCCGCCTCCGTCCAGCGAATGAGGCTGCCCCGCGCGTCGAATCGAGCCTGTCGCACTGTCACTCTCCCCTGTTCTTCGACGCCGTTGCATCGTCGATGCCGTAACGCGTCGGTGTCGTGCTCTCCGCCTGCTTCGCACCCAGCATACATCGGCACCGAGGTATAGCGATAGCGAGGTACACCGAACATGCGGCAGAATGCGGGCATGCTCGAGCTCGCCATCCTCGGTTTTCTCTGCGACACCCCGCTCCACGGCTATGAACTGCGCAAACGCATCACCGCGCTGACCGGCCACGTGCGGCCGGTCGCCGAGAGCACGCTGTATCCCGCGATCAAACGGCTCGAGAAGTCAGGTCTGCTGGCGCGCGAGACCCAGCCCGGATCGGTCGCCGCGCCCCGCCATGTCCTGAGCCTCACCGAGGACGGGCGGCGTGAGCTGCTGCGCCGGCTCGCAGAGCCCGTGCAGAGCGAAATCACCGATGAGAACCGGTGGTTCACCCTGCTCGCGTTCCTGCGGCATCTGGAGGACGCCGAGGCGCAGGCGGCCGTACTGCGGCGGCGGCTGGAGTTCCTGGAGGAGCCGGCCAGCTTCTTCTACGAGGATGAACGCCCCCTGCGCGCCGAGGAGTTGGACGATCCGTTCCGCCGCGGCATGCTCACGATCGCCCGCGCCACCAGTGAGGCGGAACTGAAGTGGTTGCGGACCACGATCCGCTCGCTCGCCCCGGGGCACTGACTCCGGGCGCACGGCACGGGCCGTTCCCCTTTGGTCGCCGCAGGTCCAACTCCTGGCAGGGATGCAAGACTTGAAAGATTGGTGGCAACCGCCGCCCTGGAGAAAGGTGGTCCGGTGTTCAGCAGACTCCGTGGGCTCCGCAAGCTCCTTGCACACCGCCCGGACGAAGCGCCGGCCGCACGACCTCCGGTGCGGCAGCACAACATCTTCGAGGCCGCGGCAGTCTATGTGTCCGGCTGCGCGGAGGACGATCAGGAGCAGGTCGACGAGGCGGTGACCTGGGTGTCCCCGGAGGCGCTCTCCTTCGGGGTCAGCGAACTGGCCTGCCGCGCGGTCATCGCCCTCGCCCGCGAGCGGGACGAGTCTCCGCAGACCGTGGCGCGCAGTCTGCTCGGCCTGCCCGCCGCCTGACGTCGCAACCGGACAGGTCGTAGCGGACGATGGGCCTCTGCCGGGCTCAGGCCCGTGCGCTCGGCATGGGCGAGCCGCTCCTTGACCTCGCGCAGGGTTCGCGGCCGATAGCCGGGGCCGCAGCAGCAGCCCTGCCGCAAGCGCGGGCCCGCGCCGAGCACGGCCGACAGCGCACGCCGGCCCGCGATGTCCCGGCGGCGCGGAACGGCGAGTGCGGAGCCGGCGTTCCGAAGCGGGCCGCCGCACCGCGGGCAGAGACCGGTGCGGACCCTGCGACAGCCGGGCGCCTTCTTGAAGGAAGCACGGCAAGGCAGGCAGCTGAAGTGCGACGCGGATCCGGCCATGGCGCGATGCTGGGACCCCGGAGCGGAAACAGGCCGAACCATTTTCGTGCCGTGAACTCTCGACGTCCGGGTTACCCACTGGTTATGGTGCGCCGACGAACGATCGGATGGGGGAGGGTGCTGTGGCCGGGACGAACGATGCCGTCGACGAGGACGCGCTCTATGTGCTGACCGCGGTGCTGCTGACGCCGGCGCAGTTCCCGAGCGTGCTCGGCGACGACTTCCCGGCGGCGTGCGCGGTGCTGGGCCTCGAGCCGTACGCCGAGGGGTACGGGCTCGTGCTCGGCCAGGACTCCGACGGAGCCAGGTGGACGGTCGTCGTGGACGACGTGTCGCTCGTCGCGGTCGCCATCGCGTCCTGGGACTGCGGCATGGAGTACGACCTGTCGCCCGGCGAGCGCACGGTGGTCGCCGCGCTGCCCGGGTGGCCGCTGGCCGTCGCGGTCGCCGCGCCGGGCGTGCCCGCGCCGCACGATCCGGCGCCCGAGGAAGGCGACCGGCCGCCCCTGGCGCCGCCCGACGCCGACTCCTGGGGGCCGGCGCAGCGGCGGCTCGGGGCGGACGAAATCGCGCTCCAGTGGGCGGAGTGGCGGCAACAGATCGGCGACGACGAGGCGTTCGGCAAACCGACGGCCTCGGACACTGCGGACACATCGGACATCTCGAAGACGTCCGGCCCGCCCGCCGGCGAGCCGAAAGAGACTCATGAGGGGGTGCGGCGGGCGCTGAAGGAGGCTCATGGCTATGTGGATTCGGCCCCGCCGGCCGGGCGGGTCCGCTCCAGCTTCGCCCCGGGCGGGGCGCGGACCCTGCGCGCCGACGGCCCAGGCTGGTCCATGGTCGCCAGGACCGACGACATCGCGTTCGTCCTGCTGGACGAAGAGCCGCGCGAGGTGCTGCCGGTGGGCCGCGGGCCGCAGCTGCCGGGACTGCTGGAGTCGCTCGACAAGATCGCCGTACGCCCGGCCTGAGCCCGGCCATCAGCGGCATGCGATCAGCGCGGAGGATCGCGAGCCCCCCTCCCCCTCGTCTTGAGCGTCATACTCACAGCGGCCCGATCGAGCGGGCCGACGGCTCACGGGACTACGGGGAGGACGCGGCATGCCGGACAGTGCAGTGGAGCGGCAGGACGGGCTGGTCGAATGCCGGGCGATCGGCAGGGTCGTCGGCGGCCGCGATGCGGTGGAGGACGACGACTGGGGGCTGGAGAGCGCGGTGATCCGGCTCGACAGCACGCAGTTCGGGCCGGAGGCGCTGTACGGTCTCGAGCAGTTCTCGCATCTGGAGATCGTGTACCACTTCGACCGGGTCGCTCCGGAGAAGATCCAGACGGGCGCCCGTCATCCGCGGGGCAATACGGACTGGCCGCTGGTCGGGATCTTCGCGCAGCGCGGGAAGAACCGGCCCAACCGGCTGGGCGTTTCACGCTGCCGTCTGGTGAAGGTCGACGGTCTCGAGGTATCGGTGACGGGGCTGGACGCGGTGGACGGCACGCCGGTCATCGACATCAAGCCGTATATGGCGGAGTTCGGCCCGATCGGCGAGACGGTGCAGCCGCAGTGGTCGGTGGAACTGATGCGCGACTACTACTGACAGGCTGCATGAGCTGAGGGAGGCAGTGCGTGGACCGTACGACCGGTACACCCGCTGCCGGCTTCGCGCTCTAGACCCGTTCGAGCGGCCGGTGCGGTCCGTCCGGCACTTCCACGGCGATCATGTCTCCGGGCCTGACCACTCCGCCGGCCCTGACAATTCCCATGATCCCGGCCTTGAGCACGATGCCACCCGCTTCGTCACGGCCGACGACCTGCTTGAGCAGTCCGTCCTGGAAGATGTCGATCTGCAGGCACGGATTGCGCAGGCCGGTGACCTCCACGACCGCTTCCTCGCCGAGCCGCAGCACCGTGCCGGTGGGCAGCGCGAGAAGATCGATGCCGCTGGTGGTGATGTTCTCGCCGAGGTCGCCGGGGCCGACCTCGAAACCGGCCGCCGCCACCTCGTCGAAGAGCTCCTGGTGGATGAGGTGGACCTGGCGCAGATTCGGCCGGGTGGGGTCCTGCGCGATCCGGGAGCGGTGCTTGACCGTCACCCCCGCGTGAACGTCCCCCTCCACCCCGAGCCCGGCCAGCAGTGTGATGCTACCGCGGTTCGGCTTGGTGAATGAGTACTCGCCGTTGCTGCTGACCTTCGTGACTGCCGCGCTCATGGAACGGAGCCCCCTCCCGTGCCGGTGATCGTTTCCGATCCTATCCCGGCACGGTCAGGGGACTTCGGGTCAGCGTCCGATCTCCTTGCGGGAGATACGGCGGAGCCTGCGGCGCTGGCTGGGGTCGAGCGTCAGATACGCCACCGCGGGCACACCCAGCACCACCAGCAGCGACAGCCAGAATCCGATCAGCGGCCACAGGAGCAGGCCTACGGCCACTCCACCAATCACGATCTTTGTACGTGTCGACATCTCGACGCCTCCTTCGCGGCCGTGGCCGCTCCTGCGGTGAGAACGCGCGAGCGGCCGTGGCCGCTCCTGCGGTGAGAACGCGCGCGCACGCCTCACGGTTCCACTATGCGTCGCTGCGCAGCGGTTCGCCGACCTCGCGCATATGACTCAGTGCCTGGCGGTACGAGTCGAGGAGACAGGTCTCGGTGTAGGTGATGCCGAGCGAGCGGCAGTGGGCGCGCACCAGCGGCTGGGCGAGCCGCAGGTGGGGGCGTGGCATGCTCGGGAAGAGGTGGTGCTCGATCTGGTAGTTCAGGCCCCCGAGGAACCAGTCCGTCACCGGCCCGCCGCGGACGTTGCGAGAGGTGAGGACCTGTCGGCGCAGATGGCCCCAGCGCCGGCCGCTCTCCTCGTCGGGCATCTCCATCCCCTTGTGGTTCGGCGCGAAGGCCATGCCGAGATGGAGGCCGAGAAGCATCTGGTGAATGAGCGCGAAGACGACGGCCTTGCCCACGGACATGGTGGTCAGCAGCAAGGTGACGTACGCGGCGGCATGGGTGAGGAGCAGCAGGCCCTCGACGGCGCGCTCGCGGGTCGTCTGACGGGCACCTGCCTCCCTGGAGAAGACGGCGCGGAATCCGTAGATCTTCAGGGCGATGCCTTCGAGGGTGGTGAGCGGGAAGAACAGCCAGGACTGGTGCCGGGTGAGCCAGCCACGGAAACCGACGCGGCCCCTGGCCTGCTTCTGTGTGAAGACCAGGATGTCGGCCGCGACGTCCGGGTCCTTCTCGATGTGGTTGGGGTTGGCGTGGTGCCGGTTGTGCTTGTCGTTCCACCATTCCTGGCTCATGCCGAGGAGCAGATTGGCGTGGATGAGCTGAATGATCCGGCTCTTGCGGCGGTCGCCGGTGATCTGGGCGTGCCCGGCGTCATGACCGAAGAAGGCGGTACGGGCGGACAGAACGGCCAGCAGTGGTGCGAGCAGCAGCACCCACCACGAGCCACCGAGCAGAGCCATGCCGGTGACCAGGGCGGTGATGCCGAGGAGATTCACGGTGATGCCACGGGCGTACCAGCCGGTGCGGCGCTCCAGGAGACCCTGCTCCTTCACGGTCCGCAGGAGCGGCGCGAATTCGCTCCCTGCGCCACTCGCCGCGCGGCCGCCGGAGGCTGTTGGCGCTGGTGCGGGGGCCGCAAGAGTGACGGTGGCCTGGGGCATGACGGTCTCCGGTCTGTTGGGCCGTGCGCTGACTGCGCTCACTGCGCTGACCTGAGAAAACGTATGTATCAGTGACCCTTGACGAACATGGCGCCACCACCCGGACACGGCTGGGGCCAGCCCGTGGCGAGTGGTGGTGCTGGCTACACCACGGGTCGCCTCTGTGAGCCAGGTCACCGGCCTGCCACATCCGCCCCCGGCGTCGAGTGGAGTACCCTCGGCGGCTCCGGTCCGCAGTAGTCAAATTTGAGGAATGCCTCATCGCTGTGCACACGCTCCCCGCGGCAACGCTCTCCCCGGCCACCGAACCCGAACCCGACCTCCTCCCCGACCTCGATGAACTCATCGGCTGCCGTGCGGTCTTCGTGCCCGGGGACCCGGCCCGCGCCGGCCGCATCGCCTTCTGGCGCCCCGGCGGCGATGGACTCCCGGCCGCCCGGGGCCGCCTCGAGCCGCTCACCGTGGTCGCGGACGACGCCCGTCCGCATACCGTGGCGGCGCTGCTGCTGCCCGTACGGGCCGCGTTGCCGGTCCTCACCCGGGCCCGCGCATCGGCGAACGCCTCCCCGGCGACGGCCTTCTGGGGCGCGGCGACCATCCTCGCCCTCCAACTCGCCGCACGCGGACTGCTGTTGCCGGGGCTCACCGCCACCGATCACGACGCCTGGCGGCTCGGACCGCTGACACTCCAGGACCTGGAGCGGGTCCGCACGCTGGCGGCCGCGATGCCGCCCGCCGCGCACTGCGTGCCGCTGGACAAGGCAGCTGATCCGCTGCTGCTGCCGGAACCGGAGCGGCTGCTGCGCGCCTTCCTCGACGCGGTCGCCGACGGTCTGCCGCGCACGCCCGCGGCCGCGATCGCGGCAGGCGGTCCCGCCTTCGCGGCGCGCGAGCCGCAGCACCTTCCCGGCCGGCGCGCCTGGGCGGCGGACGTCGCCGCGGGCCATGACGCGGGTGTACGGCTCTCCTTGCGCATCGAGCTGCCGGGTCTCGCGGAGGCGGACGTGGAGGGCGCGGGGCCCGTCTTCCGTGCCGTCCTGCAGATGCACCGCGCCGGCGATCCGACGCTCGTCGCCGACGCCGCCGAGGTATGGGCCGGAGCAGGCCACCCGGATGTGGCCTTCGGGTCGCGCGCCCGGATGGACGCCCTGCTCGCGCTGCGCCGCGCCGCCCGCGCCTGGACGCCGCTTACTCCACTGCTCCATGCCGCCGTACCGGACGCGATCGAGCTCGCCGACGAGGAGGTCACCGAGCTGCTCGGCGAGGCGGCCCGGGCGCTGGCGGCGACCGGCGTCCAGGTGCACTGGCCGAAGGAGATGGCGCGCAAGCTCACCGCGCGCGCCGTGATCGGCCCGCCCGAGGAGCCCGGACAGGAAGAGGGCAAGGCTCCGCAGCAGGACCATTCCGGGCTGCCGTCCTTCCTGTCGGCGGACGCTCTGCTCGCCCTCAACTGGTGGTTCGCGCTGGGCGATCAGCAGCTCACCCGGGCGGAGCTGGACCGGCTCGCCGAGGCGAGCCGCCCAGTCGTGCGCCTGCGCGACCAGTGGGTGCTCATCGATCCGGAGGAGGCTCGGCGCGCACGCGAGAGCCAGGACCGCAAACTGACTCCGGTCGACGCGCTCGGCGCCGTACTCACCGGCACGACCGAGGTCGACGGCCGCCGCATCGACGTACAGGCGTCCGGATGGCTGGCGCGGCTGCGCGACCGGCTGGCCGATCCCGAGGGCGGACAGCAGGAGATCGGACAGCCCGCGGCGCTCGCCGCGACCTTGCGCGACTACCAGCTGCGCGGCCTCAACTGGCTGAACCGTATGACCTCGCTCGGCCTCGGCGGCTGCCTTGCCGACGACATGGGACTCGGCAAGACGATCACGCTCATCTCGCTGCATCTGCACCGGCAGACCGACCCATCGGCCGCCGGCCCCACGCTCGTCGTCTGCCCGACGTCCCTGCTGGGCAACTGGCAGCGCGAGATCGAGAGATTCGCGCCCGGCACTCCGGTACGCCGCTTTCACGGCGCATCCCGCGATCTCGACGCCCTGGCGGACGGGGAGTTCGTGCTCACCACGTACGGCACGATGCGGGTGGACGCCAAGAGGCTCGGCCAGGTGTCCTGGGGCATGGTCGTCGCCGACGAGGCGCAGCACGTCAAGAATCCGTACTCCGCCACAGCCAAGCGGCTGCGCACCATCGGCACGAAGGCCCGGGTCGCGCTCACCGGCACGCCGGTGGAGAACAACCTGTCCGAACTGTGGGCGATCCTCGACTGGACCACGCCTGGGCTGCTCGGGAAGCTCGGCACTTTCCGTACGCGCTATGCGCAGGCGGTGGAGGGCGGCAACGATCCGGCCGCGGCCGGGCGACTGGCCTCGCTGGTACGGCCGTTCCTGCTGCGCCGGCGCAAGTCCGACCCGGGCATCGCGCCCGAGCTGCCGCCCAAGACCGAGACCGACCGGGCTGTTTCGCTGACCGGGGAACAGACCGGTCTGTACGAGGCGGTCGTACGGGAGACCCTCGCCGCGATCTCGGAGGCCGGTGGCATGGAACGGCGCGGTCTGGTGGTGAAGCTGCTCACCGCGCTCAAGCAGATCTGCAACCACCCGGCGCAGTATGTGAAGGAGCAGAGCCCGAAGGGAGCGCGGCCGCGGACAGCGGGCCGCTCCGGCAAACTTGAGCTGCTGGACGAACTCCTGGACACCATCCTGGCCGAGGGCGCGAGCGTGCTGGTCTTCACCCAGTACGTCCAGATGGCGCGGCTGCTCGAGCAGCATCTGGCGGCACGCGGCGTACGCACGCAGTTCCTGCACGGCGGCACGCCGATCGCCGAGCGTGAGGCGATGGTGAACCGCTTCCAGGACGGCGAAGTACCCGTCTTCCTGCTCTCGTTGAAGGCCGCGGGTACCGGGCTGAACCTCACCCGGGCCGAACATGTCGTGCACTACGACCGCTGGTGGAATCCAGCCGTCGAGGCGCAGGCCACCGACCGGGCGTACCGCATCGGTCAGCACCGTCCCGTGCAGGTCCACCGGCTGATCGCGGAGGGCACCATCGAGGACCGGATCGCCGACATGCTTGCGCGCAAACGGGAGTTGGCGGACGCGGTCCTCGGCTCCGGCGAGGCCGCCCTGACGGAACTGACCGACGCCGAACTGGCGGACCTGGTGGAGCTGCGAGGGAGCGGGCGATGAGCGGCGGCGACGAGATGGAGCGCACGTTCGACGCGCTGCCGCCGGCGCGCGGGCAGGGTTTCACACAGACCTGGTGGGGCCGGGCTTGGCTCAAGGCCCTGGAGGACACGGCGCTCGACGGCGAGCAGCTGAAGAAGGGCCGCAGGCACGCGCGTGAGGGTGCCGTCGGTGCGGTGTCGGTACGTCCCGGGCGGATCACCGCCGTCGTACGGGACCGGGACGGCACCGCGCACCGCAGCGATGTGCTGCTGCAGGAGCTGAGCGAGGAGGAGTGGAACCGTCTCCTGCACATGGCAGTCGACCGGGCGGGGCATATCGCGGCGCTGCTCGACCGGGAGATGCCACCGCATCTGGTGGAGGACGCGGCGGCCGCCGGGGTCGAGCTGCTTCCCGGCATCGGCGACCTGGAGCCCGAGTGCGACTGTGAGGCATGGGACCACTGCCCGCATACGACGGCCCTCTGCTACCAGGTGGCGCGTCTCCTTGACCAGGATCCGTTCGTGCTGCTGCTGATGCGGGGGCGCGGGGAGCGTCGTCTCCTTGACGAGCTGCAGATACGGAGTGTGGCGCGGGCGGCCGGGAACGTGCCGGAGCAGGAGGCCGGCCAGGCGCGGACACCCGAGGGTGTGCGGGCCGACGAGGCGTTCGCGACCCGGAGCGTCGTGGCGCCGCTGCCGGCTCCTCCGCCACTGCCCGACGAGCCCGGGCAGCCGCCCGCGCTGGACACGGAGACTCCTCCGGCGCCCGGTATCGACACCGCGGCGCTGGAGTTCCTGGCCATGAACGCGGCGGCGCGGGCGCACCGGATGCTGTCCGAGGCTCTCGCACCCGGTCATGAACAACAGCCGTTGGAGGTGACGTTGACGCTGGACCAGGATGCGGTACGGCTGGCCGCCGCCGGGCCGGAACCGGCGATCGCGGGACGTCTCGCCGTGGGCACGGACCGGCAGCGCGCCGAGCTGGACCTGGCCGTGCGCGCCTGGCGGTACGGCGGTACGGCCGCCCTCTCGGTGCTCGAGGAGGGGTGGACGCCGGAGCCCGAAGTGGTGGCACGGGCGCGGACACAGCTCTCCGACGCGTGGGAGGAGGCGGAGCGGCCGCAACTGCGGGCGGGCGGCTCGGGCCGCTGGACGGTGGTGGGCGAGGAGGCGCAGCTGCGCGTGGGCCGTGACGGCCGCTGGTGGCCGTACCGCAAGGAGCGCGGCCGCTGGGTCCCGGCCGGTCCCCCGGACCACGATCCGGCTGCGGCGCTGACGGACGTGCTGGGCGGGACCGGCTGAACGGGCCGTGCCGCGCATGTGTTGGCAGTGTGTCAGGCGGTGTTCATCCGGGCGCCTCATGGCGTTCGGGAGGGGCGCTCAGCCTGGCCCTGTCACATGATCTGTTGGCCAGGAGGCCCGATGTCCCCGCACGCGCACAAGCAGCGCACCGTACGCCGCTCCTTCGCCGTGGGGCTGCCGGTCGCCTTGCTCGCGGCGATCACCGTGGCGGGCACCGCCACGGGCGTGCCGGGTCACGACGACGGCCGGGAACGGGCTCCGCGCGTGGTGGGGACAGCGGCTCTCGGCGACATTCCGCTGGGGCGGTTCAGTAACGCGCTGCTGCCCGGCACGGTCGCCGACGACCGCGGCGTCGACCTCGGCGGGATCGGCAGCGACCTCTGGCCGGCCGGCCGGAAGGGCGAGTTCTGGACGGTGACCGACCGCGGGCCCAACGGCCAGATCAAGGTGGACGGCAAGAAGCGCCGTACCTTCCCCGTCCCCGGGTTCGATCCGGCGATCGTGAAGGTGCGGGTGTCCGGGGACGAGGTGAAGGTGATCACGGCGATCCCGGTCACCACGCCGTCCGGCAAGCCGGTCACCGGTCTGCCGAACCAGGCTTCGCGCGACGAGGCCCCGTACACGTACGACGCGAGGACCCCGCTGTCGTACGACCCCAATGGCCTCGACACCGAGGGTATTGTCCGTGCCGCTGACGGCAGCTTCTGGCTCGCCGACGAGTACGGCCCGTCCCTCGTGCATGTCTCCGCCCGCGGCAGCGTTCTGGCGCGTTACGTGCCCAAGGGACTCAAGCTGAAGGGCGCCGGCTATCCGGTCGTGGAGGCTCTGCCCGGCATTCTGCTCCAGCGCAAGACCAACCGCGGCTTCGAGGGTCTGGCCCAACTCCCGGGCGGCGACCTGGTGCTGGCGGTGCAGAGCCCGCTGTCCGTGCCGGACGCGGCCGCGGGCGAGGCATCACGCAACGCGCGGCTGCTGCGTTTCTCGCCGAAGAAGCGCGCCGTGACGGCGGAGTACGCCTACCGCTTCGACGCGGTGGACGTGGTCGACCCGAGCGAGAACGACACCTCGGAGCTCAAGATCTCCTCGGTGGTGGCCGTCGGCCGTAACAGCCTCCTTGTCCAGGAGCGAACCGACAAGACGTCCCGACTGCACCGGGTCACGCTGCCACGCGGCGGCGGCATCCTGGACAGTGCCTGGGACGACCCGGCGACCTCCCCGTCGTACGAGCAGATCGAGGACCCCTCGGCGGCGGGCGTGCCCGTGCTCCGCAAGAGCCTGGTCGTCGATTTCGGCAAGGTCGCGGGTGTGCCCGGCAAGGTCGAGGGGGTCGCGCTGGCGGGATGCGACACGCTCGCGCTCATCAACGACAACGACTTCGGCATGAGTGATGGGCCCGAGGCCTTCGACGCGCAGGGGCGCCTGGTGGACAGTGGCATCGAGACGACGGTGACGTACGTCCGACTGCCGCGGTCACTGCGCGGCTGACCACCGGGGGTTGACGCCGGTCACCAACTGAGTTCCTCACAGCGGCAGTTGACGCGGTCGTCTTCCGTCACTCGCGCCACGGCCGCGTAGCGAGTCCGATACACACATCTTGTCGACCGGTTCGGCCCGTGCGCGCGAAGACGCCTTCCGCATTTCCCAGTTGGATCTGGTGCAGTGGCCGGCCCGCGAGTACGGGGTGTCCCGGCTCGACACACGTACCGGCCGGACACTCGCGCGGGCGAGTCTCCGCGCGCCGGTGTCCGCGACACCAACTGCGTCCGTGTCGCCAAGTTCCGCAAAGAGTGGCTGTCGGCGGGAGATCCTCATTGCGGCCTCCACCGTCATTCGCGGGAGGCCGCGCCGTACCGTCCCGCCCCTGACACCCCCACCAGGAGAGTCCCGTGAACCGTAGAGGACTGCTCCGGGGCGCCGCCGCCGCGGCCGCCACCGGTGTACTGCTGCCCGCCGCCCGCGCACATGCCGCCGCCGGGGACGACACCGACTATCCGGCCGCCTACTGGACGCCGGCCTCGACCGCCAACTGCACGGCGTCCGACCGCCCTTCGGAATATCCCGTCGAGTATGTGGTCATCCATGTGACCCAGGAGAGTTTCAACGACACCATCGGAATCTTCCAGAACCCGGCGAAGCAGGTCTCCGCGCACTATGTGGTCCGCTCCGCGGACGGCTCTGTCGCGCAGTGTGTGCGGGAGTGTGACGTCGCCTGGCACGCCGGCAACTGGGACTACAACACCCGCAGCGTCGGCATCGAGCACGAGGGCTGGGTGGACCAGCCGGCGTACTTCACACAAGCCCTGTACGAGCAGTCGGCGGCGCTCACCGCCTGGGTCTGCGATCGCTACGCCATCCCCAAGGACCGGGCGCACATCATCGGCCACAGCGAGGTGCCGGGCGCCACGCACACCGACCCCGGTCCGCTGTGGGACTGGGAGTACTACATCCGGCTGATCAACTACGTCTGATGCCGGGACGCTTGTCGGTCCTCACGGATGGCGCCACGATGGGCGCGGGAGGCCGAGTTGAGCGACGCATGGGTGGCCCTGGAATCCGGCGCGGATCCGGCGGAGCGGCTCGCCGCGCTCAGCCGGGCGTACGACGCGTATCTGACGGCGGGCCGGGTCGAGCGGCCGGTGCGTTCCGTGGTGGCGGAGTCCTGGCGGCGTTCGGCCGGCGCGCATGTCAGCCCGGAGGGTACGGCCGGAGTCGAGCTGGACGCCGACGATCTGGGGGCATACCGCGAGAGTCATCCGCTGGCGGCGGTAATGCCGCTGGTCCGGGAGCTGATGGGCGCGTACGCGATGGATGGGGAGCATCTGGTCGCGGTCTGCGACGCGCATGGCCGGCTGCTGTGGGTCGAAGGACCTTCGGCCACCCGCCGGAATGCGGGCCGGATGAACTTCGTTCCGGGCGCCCGCTGGGCCGAGGCGGTCGCCGGGACGAACGCCCCGGGCACGGCGATCACGGTGGACCGGCCCGTCCAGGTGTTCGCCGCCGAGCACTTCCGGCGGCCGGTGCAGGCCTGGACCTGCGCCGCGGCCCCGATCCACGACCCGGCCACCGGGCGGGTGCTGGGCGCGGTGGACATCACCGGCGGCGACCGGCTGGCGCATCCGCACAGCCTGGCGTTCGTCGCGGCCGTGGCACGGGCCGCCGAGTCGCAGCTCGCGCTGCTGGCCCCGCCGCCCGCGGCCGACCGTGTGCGCCTTTCGGCGCTGGGACGGGACGAGGCACTGCTGGTGGCGGGCGGGCGCAAGGTGCGGCTGAGCCGCCGGCACAGCGAGATCCTGGTGGTGCTGGCCCGGCACCCGGAAGGTATCGGCGGCGACGAGCTGCTGGTTGAGCTGTACGAGGACGAGTCGGTCACCCCGGTCACGCTGCGGGCCGAGCTCTCCCGGCTGCGCGGCCTGCTCGGTCCTGAACTGCTGCGCTCCCGTCCGTACCGGCTGGCCGCGCCGGTCGACGCGGACTTCGCCGCGGTGGCGCGCCGGCTGGCCTCGGGGGCGGTGACCGGGGCGCTGAGCGCGTACGCGGGTCCGCTGCTGCCGGCGTCGCAGGCACCCGCGGTGGCACGGCTGCGGCGCCGTCTGGAGGACGAGCTGCGGGCGGCACTGATCGCGCGCGGCGATCCGGGACTGCTGGCGGACTGGGCGTACAGCCCGTGGGGCGAGGACGACCTCGCGGTGTGGCAGGCGCTCGCCGCCGTACTGCCCGTACAGCAGCGTCCGTCAGCGCTCGCGCGCGTACACGAGCTCGACGACTGGCAGGGCTCGTGACAGCTGCCGTACGGCACAACCCGGCCTATATTCGAACACACGGACAATGGTCATAGAGTCCCACCCCTTTCCCCACCGGATGACGGCTCCCACACTGCGATCACGGGCCAATCTCCATAGTGTCGTGTGATGGAGCACCACAGGCACGCCCGGCCGGGCCCCTGTCAGGCGCTCCCCATCCGAACCGGAGGGAGCCCCCCATGCCGGAGCTGTTCATCGGCGGTCGGTGGACCGCCGCGGTCGACGGACAGGTTCGTGACATCCGCTGCCCCGCGGACGGCACCCTCGTCGCGACCGTCGACGAGGGGGGGCCGAAAGACGCCGCGGCGGCGATCGCCGCGGCCCGTGACGCCTTCGACCGCGGACCGTGGCCCGGCACTCCGGCCGCGGAGCGCGGCCGGCTGCTGCTGCGCGTCGCCGACCTCCTGCAACGCGACAAGGACGCACTCGCCCGCGCCGAATCCCTGGACACCGGGAAGCGGCTCGTGGAGAGCGAGTACGACATGGACGACATCGCGAACTGCTTCCGCTACTTCGGCAATCTGACGGCCGCGGGCGGCACGGACCGGGTTGTCGACACCGGCAGTCCCGAAGCGGACAGCAGAGTGGTGCACGAGCCGGTCGGCGTGTGCTCACTGATCACTCCGTGGAACTACCCGCTGCTCCAGACCTCCTGGAAGGTCGCCCCGGCACTCGGCGCGGGAAACACCTTCGTACTCAAGCCCAGCGAACTGACCCCGCACACCGCCATCATCCTGATGCGGTTGCTGGCCGAGGCCGGGCTGCCGGACGGGGTCGCCAACCTGGTGCTGGGCGCGGGGCCCAGCGTGGGCGCGCCGCTGACCGAGGATCCGCGGGTCGACATGGTGTCCTTCACCGGCGGTCTTGCCACCGGGCGCCGCATCATGGCGGCCGCCGCACCCACCGTGAAGAAGATCGCGCTGGAACTGGGCGGCAAGAACCCGAACATCGTCTTCGCCGACGCGGACTTCGACACGGCGGTCGACTACGCACTGATGGCGGTGTTCCTGCACTCCGGCCAGGTCTGCTCGGCCGGGGCGCGACTGCTGGTCCAGGACGAGCTGCACGACAGGTTCGTCGACACGGTGGTGGCCAAGGCTCACGAGATCAGGCTCGGCGGCCCGTTCGACAAGAACGCCCGGACCGGGCCGCTGATCTCCGCCGCGCACCGCAACAAGGTCGAGGCGTATGTCGCGGCAGGGCTGGCCGAGGGCGCGGTGCTGCGCTGCGGCGGCGCGCGGCCCAAGGATCCCGCGCTGCGGGACGGCTTCTACTACCTGCCGACCGTGCTGGACGAGTGCGCGCCGGGCATGTCCGTGGTGCGCGAGGAGTCGTTCGGCCCGGTGCTCACCGTGGAGCGGTTCCGCGACGAGGAGGAGGCGGTCTCGCTCGCCAACGACACGGAATACGGGCTGGCCGGAGCAGTCTGGTCGCAGGACGTCGGCCGGTCACACCGGGTGGCCTCCCGTATGCGCGCCGGTACCGTATGGATCAACGACTTCCATCCGTACGTGCCCCAGGCGGAGTGGGGCGGCATGAAGCAGTCAGGTTTCGGCCGTGAACTGGGTCCGGCCGGGCTGGCCGAGTACCAGGAAGCGAAGCACGTCTGGCGCAATCTCGCGCCGCGCCCGCAGAGGTGGTTCGAATGAGTACGAATACCGGCGGCGGCCCGGACCCGGCCGGCACTGCCAGGACGCAGGGCCAGCACGACGACGACGCGCTCGGCGCATTCGGCTACAAACCGGAACTGAAGCGTACCCTCGGCAACTTCCACACCTTCGCCGCCGGGGTCAGCTACATCTCCATCCTGACCGGCACTTTCCAGCTCTTCTACTTCGGTGTCGCCTTCGGCGGCCCCGCGTACTGGTGGTCCTGGCCGATGGTCTTCCTCGGCCAGTTGATGGTGGCGCTGTGCTTCTGCGAGCTCGCCGCCCGCTACCCGGTGGCCGGGTCCGTCTACAACTGGGGCAAGAGCATGGGCGGTCCGCACATCGGCTGGCTCGGCGGCTGGATGATGATGACGGCCACCATGGTGACGCTCTCCGCGGTGGTCCTCGCCTACCAGATCACGCTGCCGCGGATCAACGACTGGTTCCAGTTCGTGGGTGACGGCAGTGGCAAGACGGACGCGGCCGCCAACGCCGTTCTCCTCGGCTCGGTGCTCATCCTCTTCTCCACCCTGGTGAACGCCTTCGGCGTCAAACTCATGGCGACCATCAACTCCGGCGGCGTGTTCATCGAGCTGATCGCCGCCGTCGCCCTGGTCATCCTTCTCGCGGTACACATCACCCGTAGCCCCAGTGCCGTCCTGACCCAGACCTACGGACTCGGCAAGGGCGAGCCTCTCGGCTACTTGGGCGCGTTCCTGACCGCCTCGCTGGCCTCCGCGTATGTGATGTACGGCTTCGACACGGCGTCGTCGCTCGGCGAGGAGTCGCACGATCCGAGCCGCAACGCGCCCCGCGCCATCCTGCGGGCTCTCATCGCGTCCTTCGTCATCGGCGGGCTGATCCTGCTCTTCGCCCTGATGGCCGTGCCGAACCTGTTCGCGAAGCAGCTCTCCACAGAAGGTCTGCAGTACGTCGTGCTGGTGACGCTCGGCTCCACGATCGGCGAGATCGTACTGTGGTGCGTGGTCATCGCGATCACGGTCTGCACACTGGCCGTGCACGCCGCGGGCATCCGGCTGATGTTCGCGATGGCCCGGGACAACAACCTGCCGGCGGGTTCGCGACTCGCGCGGGTCAGCCCGCGCTTCAAGACACCGGTGGTGCCCGCCGTGGTGATCGGTTTGGTGGGCGTCTTCATCCTGGTCATCAACATCAACCAGCCGCAGATCTTCTCGGTGATCACCAGCATCGCCATCATCATGATCTACCTGGCCTATCTGCTGGTCACCGCCCCGATGCTGGTCCAGCGCCTGCGCGGCAAGTGGCAGCCCGCCGAAGGCAAGTTCTCACTCGGCAAGTTCGGGCTGCCCGTCAACATCCTCGCGGTGCTGTGGGGCGCGGCCATGTCGATCAACCTCGCCTGGCCGCGTGCCGAGGTCTACAACGCCACCGGACCGCAGCACTGGTATCTGCGCTGGGGCGCGTTCCTCTTCATCGGCGTGGTCGCCCTCGGCGGCTTCGCCTACTACTGGTTCGTCCAGCGGCACCGTACGGGCGTCCTCGCCGAGCACCGCGCCGTGCTCGCGGACGAACCGCCGACTGCTGCCGCCTCCTGACACTTCCCCGATCCTGAGATCCCCTCGCTCCTCTCCCAGCGATCCTGGAGATTGCCTCGGTCCTCCTGTCCCACCGACCTTGGAGATGCGATGCCTGCAGAAAGCCCCGTCCACGAGTTCGACTATGTGGTGGTCGGCGGCGGCACGGCCGGCGCCGTCATCGCCGCGCGACTGACCGAGGACCCGGACGTCAGCGTCTGTGTGCTGGAGGCCGGTCCGTCGGACGTGAGCAACGAAAGCATCCTCCGGCTCGACCGGTGGATGGCTCTGCTGGAGTCCTGTTACGACTGGGACTACCCGGTGGAGCCGCAGGAGAACGGCAACAGCTTTCTGCGGCACGCCCGCGCCAAGGTGCTCGGCGGCTGCTCCTCGCACAACTCCTGCATCGCCTTCTGGGCGCCGGCGGAGGACCTCGACGAGTGGGGTTCGTTGGGCTGTACGGGCTGGAGCGCCGAGGACTGCTTCCCGCTCTACCAGCGCCTGGAGACCAATGACGCGCCCGGAGAGCACCACGGCCGCTCGGGCCCGGTCATCATCCGCACCGTCCCGCCGAACGACCCGTGCGGAAGGGCGCTGCTGGCCGCATGCGCGACTGCGAACATCCCCACGACGCCGTTCAACACCGGCGTCACGGTGGTGCGCGGCGCCCACTGGTTCCAGATCAACTGCCGTCCGGATGGCATCCGTTCGTCCGCGTCGGTGTCGTATCTGCACCCGATCCTCGGCAAGCGGCCGAACCTGGAGGTACGTACCGATCTTCAGGCCAAGCGGCTGGTGTTCGACGGGGACCGGCGCTGCACCGGTGTGGAGTACCTGGAGCCGGACACCATTCACAGCGCCGCGGTCACGGCGCGTCGCGAAGTCATCGTCTGCTGCGGGGCCATCGACTCGCCGAAGCTGCTGATGCTCTCGGGCATCGGGCCGGCGGACCATCTGCGGGACTGCGGAGTGGACGTGCGGGTGGACTCCCCCGGCGTCGGCTCGCATCTGCAGGACCATCCGGAGGGCGTGATCATGTGGGAGGCGAAGCAGCCCATGGTCACCTCCTCCACGCAGTGGTGGGAGATCGGCATCTTCGCGGACACCGAACCGGGCCTCGACCGGCCGGACCTGATGTTCCACTACGGCCAGGTGCCGTTCGACATGAACACCTACCGGCGCGGATACCCGACGTCCGACAACGCCTTCTGTCTCACCCCGAACGTCACCCGGGCCCGGTCCATGGGCACGGTGCGGCTCCGCTCCCGCGACTTCCGTGACAAGCCGAAGGTCGACCCGCGGTACTTCACGCACGAGCACGACATCCGGGTGATGACGTACGGTCTGCGGCTCGCCCGTCAGATCGCCTCGAGGGCGCCGATGGCGGAGTGGGCAGGCCCGGAGCTCGCTCCGGGCCCGGCGCTGCAGTCCGACGAGGAGCTGTTCAGCTATATCCGCGAAACGCACAACACCGTCTACCATCCGGCGGGCACGGTGCGGATGGGCGCGGCGGACGACGCCGATTCGCCGCTCGATCCGCAGCTGCGGGTCAAGGGCGTCAGCGGGCTGCGGGTGGCCGACGCGTCCGTGATGCCGTTCCTGCCGACGACCAATCCGTGCATCACCACGATGATGATCGGCGAGAAGTGCTCCGACATGATCAAGGCGACCTGACGCCGGTCCGATCCCTTGGTCCGGCCCTCGGCCGGATCCCCCGGCCTGCCCCCCGGCCTGCCCCCGGCCGGATCCCTCGGGCTGACCCCCGGGCTGATCCGCAACCTGCTTGCAACGTACGGGCTCCTAGCCTCACGGCGAGCGCCGTCCAAAGGCGGACGGCACCCTCACCGGGAGGCCTTGGAGATGACCCGATACGCAGCGCCGGGCAGCGACGGCGCGATCGTCTCGTACCAGTCCCGCTACGACCACTGGATCGGCGGCGAGTACGTCCCGCCGGCCGGTGGCCAGTACTTCGAGAACCCGAGCCCGGTCAACGGCCGTCCCTTCACCGAGATCGCCCGCGGCACCGCCGAGGACGTCGAACGCGCCCTGGACGCGGCGCACGCCGCCGCACCCGGCTGGGGCCGCACCTCCGCCGAGGCACGCGCGGGGATCCTCAACAAGATCGCCGACCGGATGGAGGCGAACCTCGAGCAACTCGCGGTCGCCGAGAGCTGGGAGAACGGCAAGCCGGTACGGGAGACCCTGGCCGCGGACATCCCGCTCGCCATCGACCACTTCCGCTACTTCGCCGGGGTTCTGCGCGCCCAGGAGGGCTCGCTGAGCGAGGTCGACGACGACACCATCGCGTACCACTTCCATGAGCCGCTCGGCGTCGTGGGCCAGATCATTCCGTGGAACTTCCCGATCCTGATGGCGACCTGGAAGCTGGCGCCCGCGCTGGCCGCGGGCAACGCGGTGGTACTGAAGCCGGCCGAGCAGACTCCGGCGTCCATCCACTTCTGGATGAGCCTGGTGGCCGATCTGCTGCCGCCCGGCGTCGTCAATATCGTCAACGGCTTCGGCGTGGAGGCCGGCAAGCCGCTCGCCTCCAGCCCGCGCGTCGCGAAGATCGCGTTCACCGGCGAGACCACGACGGGGCGGCTGATCATGCAGTACGCCTCCGAGAACATCAAACCGGTCACGCTGGAACTCGGCGGCAAGTCGCCGAACATCTTCTTCGACGACGTATGGGCGGCCGACGACGACTTCCGCGACAAGGCGCTCGAGGGCTTCACCATGTTCGCCCTCAACCAGGGCGAGGTCTGCACATGTCCGTCGCGTGCGCTGATCCAGCGCGGGCACTACAGCGAATTCCTGGAAGCGGGCATCGCCCGCACCGAGAAGATCGTGTCGGGCCACCCGCTGGACACCGACACGATGATCGGCGCGCAGGCCTCCAACGACCAGCTCCAGAAGATCCTTTCGTATCTGGACATCGGTCAGCAGGAGGGTGCGAAGATCCTGACGGGCGGTCAGCGCATCGAATACGAGGGCGAGTTGGCGGGCGGTTACTACGTCCAGCCGACGATCTTCGAGGGCGACAACCGCATGCGGGTCTTCCAGGAGGAGATCTTCGGCCCGGTCGTCGCCGTCACGTCCTTCTCGGACTTCGACGACGCGATCAAGACGGCGAACGACACGCTGTACGGGCTCGGCGCGGGCGTGTGGACCCGGGACATCAACACCGCCTACCGGGCTGGGCGCGCCATCCAGGCGGGACGGGTCTGGACCAACTGCTACCACGCCTACCCGGCGCACGCGGCGTTCGGCGGCTACAAGCAGTCGGGCATCGGCCGCGAGAACCACAGGATGATGCTGGACCACTACCAGCAGACGAAGAATCTCCTGGTGAGCTATTCACCGAAGAAGCTCGGCTTCTTCTAGGGCCAAGAAGAGGGCGCCTGAACTGGGCTGCTGCCCGTCAGGCGCCCTCTGCGCCATCCGATTACAAAGCAGCCCGGATTGCGTCGACTATCCGAACTCCTCCCACCGGTCTCCCACTCCTGACCAGCAGTTGCGGACCAGATCCGACAGCCCTGGGGAACTTGGCGTAGTGCCGGAAGAGAACTTCAACGCTCTGCCCGGCTCGGCGCGCGCATTCGACCGGGTCCACGTCAGAGTGCAGCCAGACGGAGATCCCGGCGTGCCGAAGGTCGTAAGGCCTCGTGGCAGCCGGCCGTTCGGCGCCACGCCGAACCGGTCGATCTGTGATCTCAGCGTGCTCACGAAGGAGGGCGGGATCGGCACGGGCCGCGTGGCCTTGGCAGCGCGTCGTTTTGGGGAGTGCACTTCATAGACCTCGCCGTCGTCGGTCCACTCCTTGCCGGAGGTTACGACCCTTCCCCGTCAGGTTGAGCATGCCTCACCCGGTCTCCGGGAGGTGCCCCCAGTCGCTGCAGGACGTTCAGTATGCGGCTATGCCTTCCCGCGGCGGTACCACGATCAGAGGGCAGGTCGCCTGATGGAGGAGCACGTGGCTCACCGAGCCGAGCAGCATGCCGCGAAAGCCGCCGAGCCCGCGGGACCCGACCACCAGGCACCGCGCATTTGCGGCCGTGTGGGCCAAGGCCCGCGCCGGGTGGCCATACCTCACCCGATAGTCAACCTCAACCTCCGGGTACTTCTCCCGCCAGCCCGCTGTCGCTTCCGACAGCTCGGTCCTGGAGCGATTCTCGACATCGGCCCGCTCGCCGCCTACCGCGCGCTCGCGATGCACGTAGCGCACCATGACCGCGCGCAATCGAGCCCCGGACACCGCGGCCTCTTCGAAGGCGAACTCCATGGCATCGCGGGAATTGGCGGACCCATCGACCCCCACGACGACCACGGGCGGCTCGCCGACGGCGTGCTCGGGTTCGCGGGCCACCACTACCGGGCACCCGGCATGGGCGGTGAGGGTGACCCCAAGGGGGGAGACGGTGAACAGCTGCTCCGCCACGTTCAGCCGCTTCGCACCCACCACCAACAGAGCGGCATCCGCACCCTGTTCCACCAGCACCCGGGCTCGCGGACCGTCAGCGGAACGCGCCTCGACCTCCAAGCCCGGATGGCGTGCGTGGACGAACTCCACAGCCTCACGCAGCACCGCCTCTCCGCCGGACCGGAAATGGGCGCTCCAGGTGCGCTCCGGGTGGGGGACGTGGGGGGCGGGGTCTGCTCCCGGCGGCCATTCCAGCGCGTGTACCAGCCGCAGCGGCAGTTGCCGCAGCACGGCTTCGTCCGAGGCCCAGGCAAGGCCGGTTCTGCTTGCGTCGGATTGGCTGACTCCGGCGACTACGGGCATACGCCCGTGGACATGGGGGGCGGGGGCCCTAGGCATCTTGGCTCTCTCCTTCACTGTGACAGCACCGGCATACCGGCCCCATCAGCCTCGCCGCACCGCCCGCCACACGCGAGGGCCATCAGGTGCCCGCCGGGGGACCACTGGTCCCGGCTTGAGGCGCACCCCAGATGTCGCGGCCGTGCCCAGCCCCCCGGACGTGACTTGGTGGGACCGCTATTCCCCCACCAGCCGACAGATCGAACGACAGCCGGACACCCCGGGAGCGGGCCCGGCGAACCGACGGGCCGCCATATCGTCGGGTCTTTCCCCGGCATAAGCGAGCCAAAGGTGAGCATGCGGACGTGTCGGAGGAAGAGTTCACGTGTCGCTCGTGACGCATCTCCGCCTCGGCCTTCATCTACCTGCCCGTGTTCGAAGCCGGACTGCAGGACGACATCAGTGCCCAGGTGGCTCAGGCGCAGGGCGACATGCTGCTGCCGTGGCGGCAGAAGTTCCACACGGTGAACGTGGTCGAGAAGCCGGTCCCGGGTGCTGCTACGCGGCCGCCGCAACCGTCCTGGACGGGTCCGTCCAGGACGGTTCGGTTTTGGGCCGCGGCCGGCCAGTCGTGGGCCACCACGGCGACGGGCGACGCGGCGTGTTCGATGGCGACATGGCCGATGTGCGGGCCCCAGCGGACCGCGCCGGATGCAACCGGCCGACCACCACCAGATCGGCGCCCTCGGTGTAGCAGGGCGCGTGGTCCCATGCGCGCAGTGTCAGGGGTGCGGTACGACCGCGACCGCACCGGGCGCGTGGTGGAGAACAGCATGGGTAACTGAGCCAAGACGGCGCAGGCCCGTGTCGTGGGTGCGGCGTCCGACGACCACGAGGCTCGCGCGGCTGCTGTTAGACAGCAGAACCTCCGCGGCTGCGCCGATCTCGACATGCTCGATGACATCCACATCGGGGTACTTCTGGCGCCAGGGCCCCAGGGCGTCGGCCAGGATCTCCTTGTGCAGCGGCTCCAAGCCACCCGCCTGGTCGGCCAGCCACATCGATCCCGGACTCCAGGACAGGACCGACGGGATGCTCCAGGCGCGTACAGCTCGAAGCGTCGCTCCGCGTTCGGCGGCGGCCGCGAAGGCGAACTCGAGGACTGGTCCGCCGGCTTCCTCTGCTTCCTGGACGCCGACGACGACCTCATCGAAGCGCTGTTGCACTGTGGTCTGTCTCGGCCCGCGCACCATGACGATCGGCCCGGTCGCCTGGCGCAGCACCTGCAGAGACACAGAACCGACCAGATAGCCGGTCAGCGTGCCGTAGCCGCGAGAGCCCAGCACCAGCATCTCGGCCCGCGCGGCTTCGGCGACGAGCGTCGGTACGGGGTCATCGACCAGCAGCTCGGTAGTGACGTTCAGGTCCGGGTACACCTTGGCCACGCGGGCTTCCGCCTCGTTCAGCACGTTGCGCACCCACCGCTCCTCCATAGCACGGTCCCCGATGTACACCGTGTCGGTGCCGCGCCACACCCAGGCGTGCACGAGGCGCAGGTCCATCCCCCGGCGCGCCGCCTCGTGCGCCGCCCAGTCCGCGGCGGCGAGGGCGTGGTCTGTTCCGTCCAGTCCAACAGTGATGGTGCCAGGCATGGTCGCCTCCCGGTGGTGCCGCCGCGGTCAGTATTCGCAACGGACTTGCTGACTTCGTGAGGTAGACGATTACAGAGAAGGGACCGGCGGTGCCTGGGCCGATCGTCCCTGGCCCGGGTCCTCTCGGCCCTGTTCCACGCTGTGCCGACCACCGCCGAGCCGGGAACGATCCCTGCACCGCTCGGGCCCCTACGCAGTCGGGGCTACGACCGGCGTCTCCCCTCGTCGGGCGATCGTCGGCCGCACGTCGGGGGGAGCGCCACCAGCTCGCGGGCGATGGCCTGCGCCCAGGAGCGGATCCGCTCACGGTCACGGAAAACCCCGCCTCGCCCGGTCGGCCGCTTCTCCCGAGTCGCGGTCGCATGCAAGTGATCGCGCAAGTCCGCCCAAACCGGCCGTGACTGGCCCCCGCGCCGCGCCGCCCCATACAGATTTCGTGACGCGTCTCAGGCGTCCTGCCCGGAACTGACAGCCGGGACCGCAACGGCCGAGCCGGATCACCCCAACAGGTCTGCCGCCACAGTGCCGTTCGGCCGTGCGGCAGGGCCGTTCGGCCGCAGCGTACTCATCGGCCCCAGCGAGAGATTGAGCACGCACACCGCTCATCGCGCTCACTCGTGAAAGGTACTGACAGGCATGGTCGTTCACCTCCCTCCGCGTCGGCACACCGGTATCCGTATTCCGTCGTGGCATCGAGCCGGGACGACCCGAACCGGCGACGGCCCGCAGCCCGGTCCGTGAGCGGCGCCCTTGCCCGCGCTGCCGCCGCCGCCCGCGTTCTGATCGGTTTCCTCTTCCTCTGGGCGTTCTTCGACAAGGCCTTCAGATGGGCGCATTCTGCGGCTCCATCTCTTCCACGTGCTGCAGACGCTCTCGCCGCACACCGCGGACCTTGATGTGGGTTTCCCGGTTTGAGGGCTCGCGCGCCCTGTGGCAGGCCTGGTGCGGCGCCAGCACTGCATGACGATCCGTCAACTCCAACAACCACACTGCGCGCCATGACGGTCCGCCTTCCGTAGACCGGAGAGCAGGGTCTCCACCCGATTCCACCTTCGGTGGCGAGCGTGCCCCTCGGAAGGGGCCTTTCGCACCGCAGAGGGGGCCTGGCGGCCCTGCCCCAACTCAGCGCGGGTGAAGCTGCTGCCAGGAACACAACAGACCAAGCAGGAGGTACTACTCATGACTCGTGCCGTGCTTGTCGGGATCGACGGCTCTCCCGAGAGCCTGGCTGCCGCGCGCTGGGCAGCCACAGAGTCCGTGCTCCGCAGCGTTCCGCTCCATCTCGTGCACGCCTGGGAATGGTCTCCCGCCCCCTCGGTTTCCGTCCCGACCAGTGAGACTCAGCGTCATTGGGCCGGTCGCATCCTGCGTACGGCCGTGGAACAGCTCCGCAGCAGCCACCCTGGGCTTCGGCCGACCCACGAGCAGATATCGGACTCGCCCGTCGCCGCGCTCCTGGCAGCGGCCGAGAACGCCGAGGTACTCGTCCTCGGCTCCCGCGGCCTGAGCGGAGTGGCCGGATTCGTGACCGGCTCCGTAGCACTCAGAGTGGTCGCCCATGCTCCGCGGCCGGTCGTACTCGTACGATCCGAGAGGCATACCGGGGCACACTCATCTCCCGACGTACTCCGGCCAACCGGCGCTCCCCACAGCTCCGACGTTGTGGCCGGCATCGACCTCACCCATTCCTGCGACGAGGTGATCGAATTCGCCTTCGAAGCGGCCCTCGTACGCGGCGTGGGCCTGCACGTCGTACACGGCTACACCTTGCCGTCGTCGTACGCGATCGCCGCCGGTGGGGGCACGCTCATCGACGATTCCGGGCTGGTCAGGGAACGTGAGTACGCGCTGAACACGGTCCTGGAGCCGTGGCGCGAAAAGAGCCCTGACGTTGCCGTCCGTGCCAGCAGCGTTTCGGGGCAGGCCGTCGCCCACCTGGTCGAAGCGGCTGCCGATGCGCCGATGCTGGTCATCGGCCGACGCGAGCGAACATCCCCCCTCGGAATGCATCTGGGGTCTGTGGCTCACGGCGTGATTCATCACGCAGCCTGCCCGGTGGCCGTCGTGCCCCACGCCTGAGACCAAGCCCCGGTCCAGGTGACCGCCCGTCGGGTGGGGCTCCCGTGGCGAGATACGCGGGGGCCCATCCGGTCCTGGCGCGGCCCCATGGCGACGGACTAAGGATGGAACCACAAGGCAAGGTGCTCGTGACAGTGTGGAGGACAATCAATGACCGAGGACCTGGAAACTTCACCGCGGAAGCCGATTCGCGTATTCCTGCTCGACGACCACGAGGTCGTGCGGCGCGGGGTGAGCGACCTGCTCGACGCGGAGCACGATATCGAAGTCGTCGGTGAGGCGGGGACAACAGAACAGGCTCTTGCCAGAGGGCCGGCGCTGCGTCCTGACGTCGCCGTGCTGGATGTGCGGCTGCCGGACGGCGACGGGATCACGGTCTGCCGAGAACTGCGGTCAAGGATCCCGGACCTGGCATGTCTGATGCTGACCTCTTTCGACGACGACGACGCACTCCTCGACGCGATCATGGCGGGGGCCGCCGGCTATGTGCTGAAGGAGATCAAAGGGTCTGCGCTAGTTGCCGCGGTCCGCACCGTCTCCTCCGGCCAGTCGATGCTCGACGCAGCGACCACGACCCGTCTGATGAGTAGCCTCCGCGGCGACTCTCCGCAGAACATCGAAGCAGGCGCACTGTCCGGGCTCTCCGCCCGCGAACGGGAGATCCTCGATCTCATCGGAGAGGGACTGACCAACTCCCAGATCGGCAAACGGCTTTATCTCGCGGAGAAGACGGTCAAGAACAACGTCTCCCGCCTGCTCGCCAAGCTGGGCGTCGAGCGGCGCATCCAGGCTGCGGTCATGGTCACGCAGGCCGCTCCGCAGGCCCCCGTTCGGCGGGACCGCTGAAGCGGAGGAGGGCACTCGTCAATCCGGGAGAGAGCCTTCACCCAGGGACGCCCGGTACCTGCCACGTCAGTCGCGTGCCGCCGTGCGGGGAGGTGTCGACGGTCCATCGGGCGCCGAGCCCGGCCTACGACGGGCGGAGACTGAGCGCTCACCGGGTACCGTGCACTACTTCGCGCCGCGCTGTCCGGGGCGGGGTCACTCGTCGGTCGAAAGGGGAACGCTCCAGTCCACGACACTGCCAGTGGGCTGATTGGGCGCAAGGACCAGAGCTCCTCCGAGTTCCTCGGCGCGGGTGTGGAGGTTGGCCAGGCCGCTGCGGTGGGCGCCCGCGGGGGCAGTACCCCGGCCGTTGTCGGTCACCCGCAGCGTAAGGTGCGCCGAGGTTACCTGGGCGGCGATCTCCACCTCGGTGGCGTCGGCGTGCCGGGCGGCGTTTGCGAGAGCTTCGCGGAGCACTGCAAGAAGGTGGTCTGCCATGGCTTGCGGGACCAGGGTGTCCAGCAGCCCGGTCATGCGCAGCGCAGGTGCGAATCCCAACGCCTCAGATGCCCGGTTCGATTCGGCCACCAGGCGGGAGCGCAGCCCGGTGTCCTCGGGGCGACCGCGCTGTTGCAATCCGTAAATGGTGGAGCGGATGACCTTGATGGTGTCGTCGAGGTCATCCACGACTCGTGCAATGCGCTCGGCGACCTGCGGTCGGTCGCCGACCTGGGCGAGGGTGGACTGCAGGCTCAGACCGCTGGCGAACAGGCGCTGAATGGCCAGGTCGTGCAGATCACGGGCGATGCGGTCACGGTCGGTCAGAACGAGGAGGCGTTCGGCGTCGTGCCGATGTCCGGCGATCTCCAGGGCAAGAGCGGCATGGTTGGCGAATCCGGCGATCATGGCCACGGCCGCGTCGGAGAACGCGGGACGGCCGCAGTGGCGGGCGACTTGCAGGACACCGCGCACATGTTCGGGCGTACCGAGGGGGACCAGGAAGACCGGTCCCAGGGTCGTGGAAGCGGTGTCCCGTTCGGCGCGGGGGTCGGCGTTCCAGTCCTGGGTGGTGATCGTCTCGCCTGAGCTGTAGACCTTCCCGGCCAAGGTGGTGTGCGACAACACCAGTCCAAGGGCACGATTCGCGTCCGTTCCGGCGGCGGCCTCGATCACCAGATTGCCGGTGCGAGGAACGGGCACGGCGAGGGTGACCACGTCGGCGTCGGCCATCTCGAGGACGGTGGCGGTGAAGTTCCTCAGTACCTCGGCAGGTTCAATGCCGGACAGCAGGGCACGGGTCAGTTCGCCGCTGGCCATCAGCCAGCGTTCCCGACGCTGGACGGCGTCGTACAGCCGAGCATTGTCGATTGCCACCCCGGCTGCCACGGCCAGCGTGACCAGCACCGCTTCGTCATCGGCGCCGAACTCGGCCCCGCCCCGTTTCTCGGTCAGGTACAAGTTGCCGAACACCTTCTCACGCACCCGGACGGGGGCACCGAGGAAGGTCCGCATCGGTGGATGGCCGGCCGGGAAGCCGGAGGCATCGGGCTGCTCGCCCAGGTCGACCAGCCGCAGCGAGTGCGGTTCACGGATCAGGAGCCCCAGGATGCCCCGGCCCTGCGGATAGGGCCCGATCTGCTCGATGGTCTCGTCGCCCATGCCGACCGTGATGAACTGGCTGAGCCCATTCTCCTCACCAATCACGCCCAGGGCCCCGTACCGAGCATCAACCAGGTCGGCTGCGGACTGCACTATCTGCTGCAGTACAACACCAAGGTCCAAGTCGCTGCCGACGGCCAGAACCGCCTCCAGCAGCGGATCTACGCGATCCCGGGGCGAACGCGCGACTGCCTGCGCCTGCGGGTCGTTCAGCAGCTCGTCCAGCCGCAGCTGCGATGCCGCCGCCCCGGTATCCCCCTCGGCATACGTGTCCTCGCCCACTTCGTCTCCCTAAGGCCGCCGGCACATTGCCTTTGGCTCCTCCAGCCTGCCCCGGACGGATCGGTCTGCACGCATCCACGCGTACCAAGACGAATCCATGCCGTCGAAGAACCCGCGTTCACGAAACCGCCCAGCATGCTGCGGGGCACGAACCCATCAGCCCTGCGACGCTCGATGACGCCCACCACGATCTGGATGATGCTGCCGGGGATGTCGGGCGAAGAGGCCATCGAGTCGCTCTGACAGGGCCGGTGGGCCCCTTGGAGAGGCCGTTCGGCCCTCGCCCCTCAACCCGAATACGGCACAGGCTGAGATGGCGGGCACCACGCCCATGAGCCCCCACCCACTGAAGTGATGGCGCATGGCTACTGCCGAGGATCAACACCATAGGGCAGGAGTTCGTGTCCATGATCGTCACGCTGTACGGGCAGATCAGTCACTCTGCACCGAGGAGGCGAGTGATGCGTGAAGGGGCCGGCGGTACAGGCGAAGCTGTCCATCGGGCGGACGCAGCCCGTGCATTCTGCCTCACACGCCAATCGCTTCTCCTCGGCATCAACCCCTTACACGCCTATTGCGTGACCGGGAAAAGTGCCGACAGTGGTCGATTGTGGTGAGCTCCTCCCCCGCAACGACGCAGACTACCGGCGTCCACGACATCAGCTCGTCGGCTTGCCTGCCGGTCCACGAGGTCCTGCGCGAGCTGGTGTCGACCAGGGAAGGCCTCTCAGCGGAAGCAGTTGCTGACCGGTTGCGGCGATGGGGACCGAATGCGGTCGCCTCACACAAGGCCCGGGTACTGCCCGTGCTGTGGCGGCAGATGCGATCACCGCTGCTGGGCCTCCTGTTCGCTGCCGCGACCATCTCGTATGTCGTCGGCCGCCACAGCGATGCGGTGATCATCGGCGTGATCTTGACACTGTCGGTCGGGCTCGGCTTCGTGAACGAGTACCGCGCGGAGAAAGCCGCCGAAGCCCTCCACGGACAGATCAGCCATCAGGCCGTGGTGATACGCGGCGGACGCGTTACCGCGGTGGAGGTCACGGCCCTGGTGCCTGGCGACGTGGTGGAACTCAAGCTGGGCGACATCGTGCCTGCCGATCTGCGTCTGCTGGAGGTAACCGGTCTGGAATGCGGTGAGTCAATACTGACCGGCGAGTCACTGCCCGTCCCCAAGGACACCGCTGCCGTCTCTGTCGGCGTGGCATTGGCCGAGCTCTCCTGCTGCGCGCTGATGGGCACGGTGGTGCACGCAGGAAGCGCCCGCGCTGTAGTGGTCGCCACCGGTGCGGCGACCGAGTTCGGGAAGGTCGCGGCCGGACTGAGCGGTCATCAGTTGGAGACCGAGTTCCAACGGGGGCTGCGCCGGTTCTCCATGCTGCTCGTGTACGTGGCCGGCACGCTGACCACGTCGATCTTCGTGATCAACGTAGTGCTGCACAAGCCGCTCATCGACTCACTGCTGTTCTCGCTGGCCATCGCTGTCGGAATCACACCCCAGCTACTGCCTGCGGTGGTCTCCACCAGTCTGGCCGCCGGCTCGCGGCGGATGAGCCGCCAAAAAGTGCTGGTCAAGCGACTGGTGTGCATCGAGGATCTGGGCGATGTCGATGTGCTGTTCACCGACAAGACCGGCACGCTGACGCAGGGCCGTATCAAATTCAAGAGGGCCCTGCCCGCGGGCCGCCAGAGCCCGGAGCAGGTGCTGAAGTGGGGACTGCTGTGCACCGACGTCGATGCTGACGGCAGCCAGATCCTGGGCGGCAATCCGCTGGACACGGCACTGTGGGAGGCCGCCACCGCGCAGCCGGAAGACGCGGACGCGAACGTGTACCAGCGAGTCGGCATGCTGCCGTTCGATCACGAGCGGCGCATGTTCTCCACCGTGGTCCGCGACCCGATGGGTGGGACTGTCCTGGTCACCAAGGGGGCTCCGGAGAGCGTCCTGGAGCGCTGCGAGAACGTACCCGAGCAGGCTCGCACGCTGCTGGCTACGGAGTTCGCCGCCGGCAACCGTGTGGTCGCTGTGGCCACCCGATCCGCCCCAGGACTGGTCCGGCCCGCCGCTGCCGACGAACACGGCCTGGAATTGGCCGGGCTGCTGGTCTTCCTCGATCCGCCCAAACCCGACGCCGCAGCGGCGCTGCTCCGGTTGGCCGGGCTCGGTGTCACAGTCAAAATCGTCACCGGAGACAACCCGACCGTCGCCGACAGGGTCTGCCATGACCTCGGTATCACCAGCTCTGGCACGATTACCGGTACCGACCTCGACGCCATGGACGATGCCCGGCTCAGAGCGGCGATCGCACACACCACGGTATTCGCCCGCGTCAGTCCGCAGCACAAGGCCCGCATCGTGCGTGTCCAGCGCACCACCGGTCACGACGTCGCTTTCCTCGGCGACGGTGTCAACGACGCGCTCGCACTGCACGCAGCTGACGTGGGTATTTCCGTCGACTCGGCCACCGACGTCGCCAAAGACGCGGCTGACGTCATCCTGCTCGAAAAAGATCTTGATGTCCTCGCGGACGGAGTCGCCGGCGGCCGTCGGATCTTCGCCAACACCATCAAGTACGTGCTCATGGGAACGTCCAGCAACTTCGGCAACATGTTCAGCGCCGCCGGAGCCTCGCTGTTCCTCGGCTTCCTGCCGATGCTGCCGTCGCAGATCCTGCTCAACAACCTGCTCTATGACACCAGCCAGCTCGCCATTCCCACCGACCGTGTCGACGAGGTGCAATTGCGCCGTCCTTCGCATTGGGACATCAGGTTCATCCGCCATTTCATGATCTTCTTCGGTCCGCTCAGTTCGGTGTTCGACTTCGCGACATTCGGCGTCATGCTGTGGGTCTTCCATTCCGGACCCGCTCAGTTCCGGACCGGGTGGTTCGTCGAGTCTCTCGCCACCCAGACCCTGGTCATCTTCGCCATCCGCACCCGCCGTATCCCGTTCTGGCGAAGTCACCCCAGCCTCCCGTTGACCCTGGCCGCCCTCGGAGTTGTCAGCGTAGGAGTCCTTCTGCCCGCTACACCGCTGGCCGCCAGGCTCGGGTTCCAACCGCTTCCGCTTGGCTTCTTCGTCGCGCTTGTCGCCATGGTGATCTGCTACCTCGCCCTGATCGAGGTAGGTAAGCGGATCTTCTACCGCTGGCTGCCGACACCAATTGCCGAGCCGCGGGGCGCGGTAGGCCACAGCCGTCTCCTGCGTCGTCGTGCTGCCCGGTTCAGCACTGCTCTCCGCCCTGACCACCGATCCCGCCCCGTTGGGAGATGAGCCGAGCACATCGGGCCCAACGGCCGCCTGCCCGTACCGACCGACCGTGCCGAAATCTCCTCTCGGCACCTACAGAGGAGCACGAAATGCCCGACATTCACCCGGTATCAGCCAACTACCTCGATGAAGCAGAGCTGGCGGCGTTGGACGCGCATTGGAGGGCCGCGAACTACCTGGCCGTTGGCCAGATCTACCTGATGGCCAATCCTCTGCTCCGTGAGCCATTGAAGCCGGAGCACATCAAGCCTCGGCTGCTGGGCCACTGGGGCACCTCGCCCGGTCTGAATCTCGTCTACACCCACCTCAACCGAATGGCCCGGGACCATGGGAAGGACACCATCTGTGTCTGGGGCCCAGGCCACGGAGGACCGGCCGTCCTGGCCAACTCCTGGCTGGAGGGCACGTATTCCGAGACGTACCCGGACGTGAGCCGGGACGCGGAGGGTATGGCGCGCCTGTTCCGACAGTTCTCCTTCCCCGGCGGGGTGCCCAGCCATGTGGCCCCGGAGACTCCGGGATCGATCCACGAGGGGGGTGAGCTGGGGTATTCGCTCTCCCATGCCTATGGCGCCGCCCTGGACAACCCCGGTCTGCTGGTCGCCTGCGTCATCGGCGACGGGGAGGCAGAGACCGGGCCGCTGGCCGCGTCCTGGCACTCCAACAAGTTCCTCGACCCGGTCCACGACGGAGCGGTCCTGCCGGTCCTGCACTTGAACGGGTACAAGATCGCCAACCCGACCGTGCTTGCGCGCCTGCCCAGGGACGAACTCGACGACTTTCTTCGTGGCCTGGGCCATGACCCGCTGCATGTCGAAGGTGATGATGCCCTTCAGGTGCACAGCTCCATGGCACGCGCCATGGACACCGCACTCGATCGCATCAGCGCCATCCAGCACGGCGCCCGCGAAGAGGGCGTCACCGAACGCATGCGCTGGCCGATGATCCTGCTGCGCACGCCCAAGGGATGGACCGGGCCGACCGAGGTCGACGGTGTACAGGTGGAAGGCACATGGCGCGCGCATCAGGTGCCGCTGTCCTCCGTACGCGAAAACCCGGACCACCTCAGGCAGTTGGAGGAGTGGCTGCGCTCCTACCGGCCGGCGGAACTCTTCGACGATCGCGGCCGCCCGCGCGAGCGGGTGCTGGAGTGTGTGCCCGCCGGCCCTCGGCGTCTCGGGGCCAGCGTGCACGCCAACGGCGGCCTGCTCGTACAGGACCTGCCGATCCCGCCGCTGGAACGGTACGCCGTTCCGGTCGACAAGCCCGGTACGACCCTGCACGAGCCCACCCGGGTCCTGGGCGACCTGTTGGAGGGGGTCATGGAAAACACCGCCGAGCGTCGGGATTTCCGTCTGGTGGGGCCGGACGAGACGGCCTCGAATCGTCTGCAGGCCGTGTACGGAGCGACGGGCAAAGCATGGCAGGCGCGGACCCTGGAGATCGACGAGCACCTGGACCGCCACGGCCGGGTGATGGAGATCCTCTCCGAACACACCTGCCAGGGCTGGCTGGAGGGCTATCTCCTCACCGGCCGCCACGGGCTGTTCTCCTGCTACGAGGCGTTCGTCCACATCGTCGACTCCATGGTCAATCAGCACATCAAGTGGCTGCGCACGTCGAGGCGCCTGCCCTGGCGCCGCCCCATCGCCTCACTGAACTACCTGCTCACCTCGCACGTATGGCGGCAGGACAGCAACGGCTTCTCCCACCAGGACCCCGGCTTCATCGACCACGTCCTCAACAAGTCACCCGAGGTCGTGCGGGTCTACCTGCCACCGGACGCCAACACCCTGCTGTCGGTGGCCGATCATGTGCTGCGCTCCCGCGACTACGTCAATGTCGTCGTCGCCGGAAAGCAGCCCTGCTTCGACTGGCTGACCCTCGAGCAGGCCCGCGGACACTGTGCCCGCGGTGCCGGAATCTGGGACTGGGCAGGCGCGGAGAATGAGAGCGGGGAGCCCGATGTCGTCCTCGGCTGCGCGGGCGACGTCCCCACCCTGGAAATCCTGGCCGCCGCTCAGTTGCTCCGCCGGCACCTGCCCCACCTGGCCGTACGCGTCGTCAACGTCGTGGACCTGGCTCGGCTGCTCCCCAAGGAGGAGCACCCGCACGGCATGCCGGACGCGGAGTTCGACGCGCTGTTCACCTCCGACAAGCCCGTCATCTTCGCGTACCACGGATACCCGTGGCTGATCCACCGCCTGGCCTACCGGCGCACCGGGCACGCCAACCTGCATGTGCGCGGCTACAAGGAGGAAGGCACCACCACCACGCCCTTCGACATGGTCGTGCGCAATGACCTCGACCGGTACCGGCTCGTCATGGATGTCATCGACCGCGTCCCCGGGCTGGCGGTACGCGCCGCCGCAGTCCGACAGGAGATGGCGGACGTCCGTCTGCGCCACCACGCCTGGATTCGTGAGCACGGCACCGACCTGCCCGAAGTCAGCGAATGGAACTGGAACAGCTGAGCGCCCCGGCGTCGGTCCGTGATGTCGGAGACATGACGCTGATGCACCCCAGCTCCAACTGACGTGGTCAAAGTACCAACTGACGCGGCCAACGCACCCAGCGTCCACTGAGCCAGGCCCGTAAGACCATGAGCACCTTGAAGCAACCGGAGTCACCATGCCCCTTACGTCCGCACCCCTTTCGGGGGCCGCCCGGGGGACAGGTCTCAGTCAGGAGCAGGCATCCCAGCTGCTGGCGGAGTGCGGTCCCAACGAGCTCAGCGAACAGCGCAGGATATCGCTTCGGTCCCGAATCTTCGCTCAGCTTCGTGACCCGCTGATCATCGTGCTGCTGGCGGCCGTGGCACTGACCGTGGCGACCGGGGACTACGCCGACGCAGTCGTCATCTGTGTGGTCGTGCTCTTCAACACCACCGTCGGGGTGGTGCAGGAGGTGCGCGCCGACAATGCGGTCGCTGCCCTCTCCGCCATGACCGCGCCTGCCGCACGAGTACTGCGCGGCGGGACGGAACATAAGGTGACCTCGTCAGCCGTCGTCCCGGGCGACGTGCTGGTACTCGGTGAGGGCGACATCGTCCCCGCTGACGCCGCGCTCACGCAGGCCGCTGCCCTTCTGATCGACGAGTCGGCGCTGACCGGCGAATCCGTACCGGTCGACAAGGACGTCCACGGAACGGATCCGCACACGGGACAACTACAGGCGGGAACCGTCGTACTGCGTGGCCGCGCTGTCGCCACCGTCACCGCCACCGGGCCGCGCAGCGCCCTCGGCATGATCGCCGCCTCGCTGCACCCCCGACAGCAACAGACCCCGCTCCAAGAGCGCCTGGCCGGGCTCGGCCGGGTACTGGCCCTGGTCACTGTAGGGCTGTGCCTCCTCGTGCTCGTCCTGGGACTGGTGCGCGGCCAGTCCTTGGAGACGATGGCGGTAACGGCCATCAGCCTCGTCGTGGCAGCCGTCCCGGAGTCACTGCCGGCCGTCGTCACCCTCGGCCTGGCGCTGGGCGCGCGGCGGATGGCCGCTCGCAACGCCGTGGTTCGCCGCCTGTCCGCAGTGGAGACCCTGGGATCGGTCACCGTACTGGCCACGGACAAGACAGGCACCCTCACCGATGGCCGCATGGTCGTCGAACAAGTATGGACCGCCGCCCACGGCACGGTGACCCTGACGGGCGCGGGATACGAACCCGTTGGTGAAATTCTCACGACCGGCCGACATTCAGTACCCGCCACCAGGGATGCCGTACGAGAAGTGCTCATCGCAGCGGCGTTGTGCAACGACGCGTCGCTGATTCCGCCCGGGGAAGCAGACGCGCAATGGACCCCGCTCGGTGATCCAACCGAGGCCGCCCTGCTGACCGCCGCCGCCAAAGTGGGCTGTACACCCGACGAGTTGGCGCGAACTCATCCCCGCATCGACGAGGTGCCGTTCGACAGCCTCCGCAAACGTATGACCACCATCCACCGCACGCCCTCGGGAACGATCGAGATCTACCTCAAGGGCGCACCTGAAATGGTGCTGGACGCCGCGCTTCTGAACGAGAGTCCCGCGTCACTGGAGCATGCGCGTAAGGAGGCCGCCGCCCTGTCCGCCGAGGGCTACCGTGTCCTGGCCATAGCGTCAGGTTCGTCCACCTGTATTCCTGTCCCGATCGAGGAGTCGGAAAGCGGCTTGCGGCTGCTGGGACTGACAGCCATCAGCGACCCGCCCAAAGAAGCAGCCACTGCGACTGTGCAAGCCTGCCGCCGTGCCGGGATCACCCCGGTTCTCATCACTGGAGACCACCCAGCGACTGCCCGTGCGATCGCGGAAAGGGTCGGTATCCTCACGCGAGCTGACGCCACCATGCCGAGCCTCGTGGCCACCGGTAAAGAGCTGGCCGCCGGACAGATCCCGGACCCCACCCGGGTCAGGGTTTTCGCTCGTACCACGCCTCAACAGAAACTGGACATCATCCAAGCGTGGCGCGCCCGCGGAGAGGTCACCGCGATGACCGGCGACGGCGTCAACGACGGTCCCGCCCTGCGGCAGGCCGACATCGGCGTGGCGATGGGCCGCCGGGGAACCGAAGTTGCCCGCCAAGCTGCCGATCTGGTCCTCGCCGACGATGAACTGACCTCGGTGATCTCGGCCGTGGAAGAGGGCCGCCGTGTCTACGCCAACATCCGCCGGTTCCTCGTCTATGCGCTGGCCGGCGGTGCCGCGGAAATCCTCGTTATGCTCATTGGCCCGATGCTCGGACTCGCATTGCCTCTGCGAGCAGGTCAGATTCTGTGGATCAATCTGCTCACTCATGGTCTGACAGGGGTCGCCATGGGCGCCGAACCGGTCTCACCCCACGCCATGCGACGCGCGCCGCGCCCGCCTCAGCAGCACGTACTCGGCGACGGGCTCTGGCAGCGGGTACTGCGGCTGTCGGTCCTGGTCACGGCAGCCAGCCTCGCTGCCAGCCTCTGGGTCCGGCACTCCGGCGGCCCGTGGCAGACCGCCCTGTTCATCGCCCTGCTGGCCGCCCAGCTCGGCGTCGCTCTGGGGCTGCGGGAGCGACTGTTCACGCGCCAAAATCTGTTTCTGCCCGCAGCTGTGCTGACTGCGGCGGGGCTGGGCGCTGCCGCACTCTACGTACCCTTCCTGGCAGACCTGTTGGACACCTCATCGCCATCGTGGACCGGTATCGCACTCGCCGCGGCTGCCGGCCTCATGAGCTTCGGCGCAGCACGCACCGAGAGCTGGTTGGCGAGGACTGCCGACCAGACACCTGCCGCACCGTGAGACAGAACGCCGGTGGATGTCCCGGGTCTCGAGTACTTCGACGCTGGACCAGCGTGGCCCGCTTCATCGCCCTTCTCCTTGGCGGCGTCCGGGTGGCTCCGTCGCAATAGAAGCCGTCGTCACACCCCGGTGGCATCGGGCCGTACGTAGGGTCCGAGGCCACGGGATCTCGTACGACTGGACGGCGATCACCGACAGGACACGCACTGGTACACGAACTCCACGTCCGGGCACTCCACCGCGCAACACACAACAACGTCGCGATCCGCGTTGAGAGCGCCGGGGTCGAGCGGCGCTCGCTGGACCTGCCCGGCCGAGGCCTCATCGACGCACCGGTCAGCCGGGACCTCCGAGCAGACCAAGATCCGGGCCAATTCCGGGCCATCATCCCCTCGTTCGAGACAGATTCGTCTGTTTCTGCTGGTCAGGCGAGGTGTAACGCATGTACCACCAGCAGACGAAGAATCTCCTGGTGAGCTATTCACCGAAGAAGCTCGGCTTCTTCTAGAGGGCAGCTGAGGGCCTCTGACGCGTAATTGTGCGGGTTGGAGGCTCTCTTGCTAAACCCGTTTGGCGGCCCACGGCGACCACTGCTAACTTTCGGGAGGCCGTGCGAGAGAACGAGGAGGTGGTACCCGTGAACGTATTGACATGGGTGCTCCCCTCCGGGGTCACGGCCGGACGATAGGTCGTCCGGGAGCGCCGTTCCAGAGCACTCCCGAAAGGCACGACCATGCAATTCACTTCCGAACAGCGCCTCGACGACGGCGTCCTCGAGCGCGAATTCACCCTCGGCGAGATCCCCGGCACCCTGTGGACGCCTGAATCCGCCGCACCGGCCCCGCTGATCCTGATGGCCCACAACAACGGCCTGCCCAAGGGGGAATCCCGGCTGGTGGCCCGGGCCCGGCACTCCGCGGCGTACGGCTACGCGGTGGCCTCCATCGACGCCCCCGGGTGCGGTGACCGGCCCCGTTCCGCCGCCGACGAGCAGGCCCGCGCCGACATCCGCCGGGCGATGCAGACCGGCGAGCCGGTCGATGAGATCTTCGAGTCCTTCATCGGCCCGCTGGTCGAAAAGGCGGTCCCGGAATGGCGGGCCACCCTGGACGCCCTCCTTTCGCTGCCCGAGATCGGCGGCCCGGTCGGGTACTCGGGGTGGACCGCCGTCGGCATTCGGCTGGCGGTGGCCGAGCCGCGCATCGCGGCCGCCGGTTTCTTCGCCGGGGGTTACGTGCCCCGCGCCCAGCGCGAGGAGGCCCGGCAGGTCACCATTCCGCTGCTGTTCCTGCTGCAGTGGGACGACGAGGGGAACCCTCGGCAGCGGGCCCTGGACCTGTTCGACGCCTTCGGCACCAAGGAGAAGACGCTGCACGCCAATATGGGCGGACACACCGGCACCCCGTGGTTCGAGGTGGAGGACGGGGGCCGGTTCTTCGGCCGGCACCTGAAGTGAGGCCCGGCCGTCAGGCCGGCAGCAGACGGTAAGCGGAGTCGGCCATGATGCCGTCATCGACGACAGGCCCCGGCCCTCCTCGATGACGGCGCCCGGCAGATGCACAACCGCCCCGATCGCGGCGGTACCGGCCAACGGCGGCGCGACGGCCTGCTGGGAACTCGGGCCTCCAGCAGTCCGGTCGCGAACACCTCGACAGCTTTGGTGAGCTGGCTGTAACTGAGGGAGCGCCAGACGCCGGCACGCTTGAACCGCAGGGCGGTGCGCGGGCCGTAGGCGTCTGCTGCCAGTTCGGCCAGCTGGGCGACGGTGGGTGCGTCGATGGTGGACACGGTTGTCGGGGCTCCTTCGGTGGGCCGGTGCGGCGGCCGCGTCCCGCGACCGCCGTACCGGATCAGAGGTCGAGGTCGAGGTCGGTGACCGGGTAGGCGACGCAGGAGTGGGTGTAGCCGAACCGCTCGTCGGACAAGCGCAGTTGGGCTTCCTCGGCGGTGTGGACCGTGCCCTTGAGGACGCGGACGCGGCACAGGCCGCACTCGCCGGAGCGGCAGGCGGCTTCCGGCCGGATGCCCTCGTCCTCCAGCGCGTCCAGCAGGGGCCGTCCGCGACGGGTGCGGAACGACGTACCGCCGGCGGTGACGGTGACCTCGGCGTCGGGATCCGTGTCGGCCGGCCAGTGGGACTGGCGGGTGGGGTCGGCGGGGGCGCCGTTGGCCTCGAATCGGATCCGGCGGCGGGGGTGGCCGAGCTCTTCCAGCTGCTGCAGCGCGTACGGGTACAGGGCTTGGGGGCCGCAGACATAGACCATGCGGCCGTCGAGCGGCCCTGCGAGGGTCTTGATCAGGGCGGAAGTCAGCAGGCCGGTGGGTCCGGCCCAGCCGTTTCCGGGCTCGGCCATGACGTGGTCGACGCGGATGTTCGGGTGGTCGGCGGCGAGTACGTCGAGTTCCTCGTGGAAGATCACGTCGTCGGGCGTGCGGGAGCCGTAGATCAGGTGGAAGCGGCGGTCCAGTCGGTTGTCGACGATGTCGCGGATCATGCTCATGGCCGGTACGACACCGGAGCCGCCGGCGAGGAACACCAGGTCGTCGCCGTGGAAGAGGGGGTTGTGGTGGAAGGTTCCCATCGGCCCGGTCGTGGTGAGGGTGTCGCCCACGGTGAGGGTGTCGATGAGGTGGTTGCTGATCCGCCCGCCGGGCACCCGGCGCACGGTCAGGTCCCAGTGGCCGAGGCTCGCCGGGCTGGAGGACAGGGCGTACGGGCGGTTGGTGCCGTCGGCGAACACGCCCACGTACTGCCCGGCGAGGAACGGCGGCAGGTCCGCGCCGTCGGGCTGGAGCAGCCGGAAGGTGGCGGAGCTGACGGTCTCGGTGATGACCTCGGAGACGGTCAGGGCGAGTCGTCGGGGACGGTACGACGCGACAGTGCGTCGGGTCTCGGCGGCGTGGTCGGCGGTGTGGGCGGGGCGGCCGTCTATGTCGGCCTGGATGTCGGTGTAGCCCTCGAAGAGAGGGGCAAGGCAGTGGGTCACGGGGGCTCCCTGTCGGATCGTGCGGTCAGGCGGCCTGTTGGCGCAGCAGGCGGCGGGCGACCCGGTGACCGGATTCCAGCGTCGTCTGGAAGCCGCCCATTCCGGCCCAGGAACCGGCCAGGTGCAGGCCGGCGACGTGGGTCTCGCGTTCGCTGTTGCGGAAGATCCAGTTCTCGGTGCGGTCCTGGTCGTAGCCGTAGATCGCGCCGCCCGGATGCCCGAGGTAGCGGGACATGGTCATCGGGGTGGCGACGTCGACCTCCTCGATCGCGTCGCGGATGCCGGGCGTGATCACCTCGACGCGGTCAAGGAGCGTCTCGGCGTACGCGAACTTGGTGCGCGCGTAGTCGCCGGGTGAGACCTTGTCCCAGGCGTCCGCGTACTGGAGCGTCATGAGGCTGACGTGCGTGGCGCCCGAAGGGGCAAAGCCGATCGGGGCGACGTCGTAGGAGGAGACGCAGATCCCGCGGGCCGGCTCCAGGGTGTGCCAGGAGGCATACAGGCGGTCGTCGTCCAGATCGGCGTTGACGAAGGTGGTGCTGGTGGTGAAGCCGAGCTCGGCGGGCGTGGCATCAAGACCCATGTGCAGGACGAAGCCCGACACACCGATCCGCCGGCTGGCGAGATCGTCCCGTACGGCCGAGGGCACGGCGTCGCCGAGCATCGCGTACGTCACCGGCAAGGAGGCGTTGGAGACGACGTCCCGCGCCGAGACCTCCTGACCGTCGTCGAGGCACACTCCGACGGCGCGTCCCCGCTCGGTCAGGATCGCCTCGACCGCCGTGTTGAAGCGGACATCGCCGCCCGCCGCGAGGAACGAGTCGAGGAACGCACTGGACATGGCCTGCGAACCGCCCCTGATGTGCCAGGGCTTGAACTCGAAGTACGCGAACAGCAGCAGCGCCAGGTCCTGGAAGGCGAGCCGGGAGGGAGGCTGGCCGACATAGCCCCAGTAGGTGGCCAGGACGGCCTTGATCCGGGGGTCGTCGAAGTGGTCGTCCAGCACCTCGGTGAGCGGCCGCAGCCCCTGGCGGAAGTAGGTGGGGTCGATCTTTTCGACCGGCATCCCGCGCATGGAGGCCATCTGCCAGATCGTGGTGTCCTTCACCAGCTGGAAGAACCGCTCGACCCGCTCACGGTTGCCGGGGAAAGCATCGCTCAGGACGTCTACGGCGGCCGCCCATTCCGCGGGCAGCGTCACGTCGTACTCGCCGGGCACCACGGCCCGGTAGAGGTCGTACTCCTGGACGAAGTCGAGGCAGTCGAGGACGCCCAGCTTCTCGAACAGACCCCGCAGGGAGAACTCCTGGCCCTCCGACCCCACACCGGAGAGCTGATGCAGGGCCACCTCGAACTCGTAGCGGCCCCGCCGGAAGGACGTCGCGCAGCCGCCGGGGATGTTGTGGCGCTCCACCAGCAGCGTGTGCAGTCCCGCTCGCTGGAGGGTGGTGGCGGCCGTCAGGCCGGCGTTGCCCGCGCCGATGACCACGGCGTCGAAGTCACTCATGGCTGCCCGCCTCTCGCGCGATCTCGTCGAACTTCGCGCCCATCGCCTCGGCCAGCGCGTTCGCGGCCGAGAGCGGGCGGACCATCACCATGAAGTCGTCGATCTTGCCTTCCTCGTCGAAGTGGAGGAAGTCGCAGCCCGTGAGCTGCCTGCCGTTCACGGTGGCGGTGAAGACGAAGGCGTGGTCGCGGCCGTCCGGGTTGGCGATCTCCCGGATGTAGGTGAAGTCCTCGAAGACCTGCGATACCGCGTTCAGGATCGCGGCGGTGATCGCCTTGCCCGGGTATGGCTTGAAGGCGACGGGGCTGGTGAAGACGACGTTCTCGGCCAGCAGGGCGGCGACGGCTTCCTTGTCGCCTGCTTCGACGGCTTTGCGGAAGGGATGCACAAGATCACCTCTATAGTCAACGAGTTGAATAGGTGCATCGCAGACTAGGGCCGAGGGCGAGAGGCGTCCATACCCTAGTCACTTTTTTGACTAATCAACCTGATGCTAGGTTGGGGGCATGGCTCTACGCAATGCGGTGATGGCCGCGCTCTTGCAGGGCGAGGCGTCCGGGTACGACCTTGCGAAGGGTTTCGATGCCTCGGTCGCCAACTTCTGGATGGCCACCCCCCAGCAGCTCTATCGGGAGCTGGAGCGCATGGAGGGGGATGGGCTCATCACGGCCCGCGTCGTGGAGCAGGAGCGCCGCCCCAACAAGCGGCTGTTCTCCCTCACCGAGGCCGGATTCGAGGCGGTGCGCGCCTACACCGCCGAACCCCCGGGCAAGCCGACGGCCATCAGGGACGAGCTGATGGTCAAGGTCCAGAGCGTCGACGCCGGCGACATCGAGGCCGTGCGATCCGCCATCGCCGAGCACATGGTGTGGGCCACAGCCAAATTGGCCCGCTACGCGCGTCTGCAGCAGCGCCTGCTGGACGGGCGCACGGAGGACGAATACTTCGCCGGCGGCGAGCCCATCGGCCCCTACCTCACACTGCTGCGCGGCATGGCCCTCGAAAGGGACAACCTCCATTGGGGTGAGATGGCCCTGAAGAGGCTGGAACAGCGTGCCTCGGCCTCTACCAGATGAATGAGTCCGATGTTTGTGCTGGTCGCAACCATGGCGAAGGGCGCCCGAGCCCGCCCTCGAGGCCGTCGCGCTTTCGTGAGGGACCGTCGGTTCATCCGGCGGGCCGTTTCGGCTTGTCGGCCAGTAACCCATTGGCAGCTTTCAAAGCTTCGTGGCCGCGGTCCTCTTCGGCTGGCGGGGCATGGTCTTGGTCTTGTCGAGGTGCCAGCCCGAGGCCTTGTCCACGGGTTGGGCGTACGGCGGGCCGCTGCCGCTCCGCCGTACGGTTCGCCGCTCTCGGCACCGTGCCCTCCGGCAGGTCCACCGCGCGGCGCCCGAAGTCGACGACCGTGTCGGGGATCTCGTCCAGCTTCGGGAAACACCCCATGCGCTGGTACGACTTCAGCGCCAGCAGCTGGGCCAGCCGATGCTCATCGCAGTCGGCACTGGCGGCAGCCCACTCGACCTCGTCACACCTCGGGGCGAAGAACAGATGCAGCTCATGCGCGGTGATCAGCCGCTTGAACCGCGGATACGCGGTCCTCTCGATCGAGGTCACAACCCACCCCGCCCCAGACGGAACGCAACATCACCACCAACGACGCTGAGCCGAGCGGGTGACGTGGCGGGGCGCTCAAGGCACCAAGATCATCCCGTGGCGGGTTTCTGGCGTATCTGGGTCAGCCCCGGCAAGAGCGCGATCCTCTGCAGAAGAGAACTGAGTTGAATTCCTGGGCGCTGACACTGCGCGGACCGCCACCCCGGTTCTACTCGGTGCGTCGGCGGCTGTGCTGGCTATGTAGGGGTGCTGGCAACGGATGTGTCAGGAGCCGCAAACCGCGGGCGCGGGCGTCTGGAAACGGCCCTGTACTCCTAGCTCGGACACCAGGTAGCAAGTAACCCGCCAGTAGGTTCCGAGAGGCTTGCAGCGGCCGCCGTGGCGGTGAGCACCACAGCGGCCGCGATCAGGGTGGGGATGGTCATGGTGCTCACTTCCTCTCCGGATGGTCGGGGTTCGGTCATGGGCTGCCCCGGTCGGTGTCGGCGTGGTCGATGGCCGCCTGGTTGTGCGCGGCCTGCACCGCGGTCGGCAGGTCCGGCCAGTACGTGAACTGGGGTGCGGTGCGGTGGTCCACGCTGGCGAGCGCGGCCTGGTGCTCCGGCGAGCCGGGGTACACGCCGTCCAGGGCCGCGGCATTGAAGCGGCGCCAGGTCCATGCGGCGGCCGCGTACGTAGCGCCGACAGCGGCGCCGATCGGGTAGAGGAGAGCAAGGTTGGCCATGGCGGGGCCTCCTATCGATGTGGTGGGGCCCCGCCTTTCGGGGCTATTCGCTGGTGAGCTCCGGCTGCTCGCGCTCGACGGCGCGCTCCTGGTCCTCCGGCGTGAGGGTCCGGTAGCAGGCGCCACATAGGTGCTCGTCGGCGAAGCGGCCGGTCGCCTCGCGCCGGTCGCCGTACTGCGGGGAAGTCCGCTTCCCACAGCGGGTGACGGTGGGGCGGTGAGCCCAGCGCCCCGCCGGCAGAGGGCCAGGGCCGATGCGCCCGACGGCGAGAAGCGGGCCTGGCGTGAGATGCGCCGCCGCCAGTCCTCCCGTCGCATCGGGCCCTAGATGATAGTGGAACTATCCACTATCCAATAGTTGAACTATCTATGATGGATGGGACCGACCTTGGCAAGAGGCGGAAGGGTGAACGGGCAGTGCGCATTGGCGAAATGAGCCGCAGGACCGGGGTACCGGTGCCGACGATCAAGTACTACGTTCGGGAAGGGCTGCTCCCGCCCGGCCGGCTGACGAGCCCGAACCAGGCGACCTACGACGATGCGCACGAGCGCAGACTGCGGCTGATCCGCGCGCTGCTGGAGGTGGGCGGACTGAAGGTGGCCGCGATCGCGGAAGTTCTGGCGGCGGTGGACGACCCCGGCAAGTCCGTGCACAACGTCCTCGGGGTGGCGACGGACCTGATCGCCCCGAAGTACGCGGACGAGGAAGCGGACGCCGAACTGGACGCGGCACGGCACGAGGTGCGCGAGCTGATCGCCCGACGCGGCTGGCTGGTCGACGGGGACTTCCCCGCTGCGGAGGCCCTGGCGGCAACGATCGCCGCGCTGGAGAGGGTCGGCCACGGGGCCTTCTCCCAGGTGCTGGAGGTTTACGCGGACGCCGCGGAGCAGGTCGCGCGGGAGGACCTCGCCTATGTCGCGGGCCGGGCCGGTCTTGACGACCTGGTGGAGAGCGTGGTCGTGGGCACGGTGCTCGGGGACACGCTGTTCGCGTCTCTGCGGCGGCTCGCACATGCCGACCGCTCGGCTCGCGTGTACGAGAGCGACGAGTCCGAGGGCGGTATGCCGGGAATCGAGGGCGATTGAAGCCGCCCCCTGCGGCTACGCCCGGCGGACGTGCGATCGGACGCGTGTCCCGGGCTCTGGGGCGACGCTCCCGTCTCAGACGCTGAAGATCCCGGAGAGCGCGTTCAGGGACGGCGGGCCGTCACGATCACGAGCAAGATCCGTCCGACCAGCGAAAACGCTGGTCAGATCGTTTCTCCACGCGTAGCGCGCAGTGGGGCGGGTGGGACTCGAACCCACGACCGACGGATCATGAGTCCTTTGGGGATCTTGGCGGCCCTTGTCGATCTACACCGATCTACGACGTTTTTGCAGGTCAGATGGGGCGAGCCATGTCGGCACTACTTCGTCTTTGTCGGTCTGTTCCTGTCCTTGTGTCCTGACCGCGTCCCGGTTGGACAGAATCGAAGGGGACGAGAGCGGTCGCGCCAATTCGGAAAAGGGGCTCGAACCTCCGCGCGGCGGATTCCTCGTCCAACGCTCTGAGATCGCCCGTCCGGGCCGTTTGCGCGGTCGGCCGGTGCCGGTGGCATCATCACTCTTCAGGAGGCGTGGCACTGGGGTCGTGGTTGCGGAAGTCGGCCTCCCACATTCCCCTCGGGGACTGCAGGGCGGCCCGGCCTGCACCACACGTGAGGGTTCGTCAGCCGCCTGACGAACCCTCACGCGAAACTAGCGGCGCAGACTCCAGATCACGTCCACTGATTCGGACGGTTCATCAGGCCCGAGGCCGTTTGCTGCGCCGCGCATGGCGCTTGCCTTCTGACACTGCACATAACCCGATCCGCTTCCGGACCTCAGGGCGACAATGAGTCGATGCGGCTTCCATTTCGGATCCAGGCCGGACTCATCGTAGATCCGCTGGAATTCCGTCTCACTCACCGAGTGGAGCTCGATCGCCTCGTAGCGCGTGACCAGTCTCATGGCGTCCACGCCTTCGAAGAGGAGGTCCAGGCGAGTGGCCTCTACGGCGTCCGGAGCGGCACGGAGCAGCAGTTGGGAGTGCCCGACTCCATAGCGCCAGACTCGGAAGGTTCGATCGGACTGGAAGAGCAGGGTTGAGCTCGAGCCGCTACTTGAAGGGATTGCCATGCTTCTTACCTCCTTCATACCAGGTGATTCTGTCCCATGCGTGAGGGGACTGGCTTATCTGGTAGAGCTCCCAGTCTGTGAGCCCCTCAAAGTCCGTTGCCGGGTTGACGGACTTCCCTCGGGCCGCAGCGGCAGGGCATCAAGACCTGCTGGAAGCTGTGGCATAGCGGGCCCACGAAGTTCGACTCGGGCACGCTGGAGAAGGGCGACAACGGGCCGATGCGGGCGGTGAGTTCGACGACCGGTGGCAGCGGCTCGTGGGGTTCGACGGGCGGAGGCAGCGGCGACGACGAGCAATACGTCCCGGCCTTGGTGAAGGTGTACGACCAGCTCGACGGGGTCAGCAGAGCGAAGCTGAAACTGGGCCCACGCACGATCGTCGCCCGCATCCGCACCGACCGGACCAACACCGCAGGGCTCACCGATGCCGTCCGCGCCGCTCTGGATGAGCGCCTCGACCAGGTCATCCCGCTCACCCGTCCGGCCATGAAAATCCGGCTCCATGCCACCAGGAACACGCCATGATCAGCCTCAACCGCCCAGCCCGCCTCAACCGCACCCTGCTCGCCGTCTTCGGCGTCCTCCTGCTCGGCTCCGGCACCTTCGCCCTGACGGGTCACTTCGGCCAACTCACCTTCCTGGATTCGGGCGCCACACTCATTCCCACCGCCGACGACCCGCCCACCTGGGCGCTCTGGGTCACCGCCGCCACCGCAGTCGCTGTCGGGCTGCTCATCCTGCGCTGGTTGGTTGCGCAGCTGAGCCGACGCCCCAAAACTCACACCTGGCACCTCGAGCAGAACCCCGAGCAGGGCCACACCGCACTGGCTGCGAGCACTGCCACTGCCCCGTTCCTCAGTGAAATCACCACGTACCCCGGAATCCACAGCGCCCGCGCCACGCTCGCCGGGACCCGCCAAAACCCCGCACTCGCAATAGCGATCAGCACCGAACAAGACGGCGATCTGAGCACCATCAACCATCGACTCAACACCCACGGTCTGCCCCGGCTCCGTCAAGCACTCGACCTCGACACTCTCCCCGTCACCGTCGAATACCGCTTCACGACCCACACCGGCACCCGCGCACGCTAGGCCTGCTCCAGCAAGCCCTACAGGCGACGGCGCCACCCGAGGGCGAGGGGGTGTTCGATGCGGTCGGCGCACTCTGATCACGAGCGGGCAGGTACCGAAGACCGACCTCCTCGAAGTTTCCCGCCCATGTCGGCGCGTCCACGAAGCCCGAGACAGGTGACGTGTCAGTGAAGGCGACAAAGGGCAGGTGGGCGTGGCACAAGGCTGTCGCAGCTCGTGCCAGCAAGGGCCGAAGCATCGGCGCAGGTCACCGAAGTGCCGACCACCACAGACCGCAACGCTCCGTCCCCTCGCCGGGGAGGAGCGGCCGTTTTCGCAGGCCATCGCATATGTGGTAAGCACAGCGGTGCCGAGGCTCAACAGTCCGTGATCAAGCCTGCCGACGCTGGCCTGTGGGCCGGTCGGGCCATGTCCTCAGCTCAGTGCATTGGGTCCGGTCACTGATTATCCGGACATCTCTCATCTCGGGCGAGCTGCTGGCGAAGCCTGCACGCTGTGACCGACGGCGCCCTGGGCGGGATATCCCGAAGCGATGGCCAGAAATGCCGCCAGGACAGACCCGATTGCCAGCGCAAGGAAGAGACCGTCGTAGCCGCCCAGCACTTTCTTCCCTAACGACCTTGGGGGGAATTGAGTTCGGGGCGTGTTGGCCTGGCGGTTTGGCTGGTGGCTGATCAGCAAGCAGTGTCGCGGGCGAAGACGAGTTCGGTGCTTGTCCGGCGCTGTGTGGGGCGCTTGGCGGCGCGGTCGGAGACGAGTGAGGCGATCGCGAGGTGGGTCTCGGCATAGGTTGCACGGCGGCCGGTGAAGCGTCGGAGCGGAGCCCGCTGCCTCAGTTCGGCGTTGGTGTGCTCGACACAGATGCGGGCCGAGGACTGGCGGCGCCTCGCCTCACGCCAGGCGTACTTGTCACCGTCGCAGGCATCGTCCTTGGGTTTCTTCGGCGGGGCGCTCACCTGACGGGGGAACTCCTTGGCCAGCCCTTGGTACCCGGAGTCGACCTTGGCTTTCACGCGGGGGTGCTGGCGGAACTGCTCGGCGATGCCCTCGCTGCGGACGGCGGTCTGATCGTGTACGCGGCCTGGCCGGACGACACCGGACAGCACCATGCGGCCCTGGCCGTCGCTGAACGTCGTTGTCTTGATGGTGTTCTGCCGGCGCTTGCCCGAGACGAACGCCCGGCGGCCTGGGCGGGCCGCCTGCGGGCGGCGGACCTGGGTCTCCGCCCCGTCCAGCCGCAGTTCGACCCCCTCGGCCTCGGCGTAGGCGAAGACGTCCGCCAGCGTCTTGAGCCGCAGGCCGGGCCGGTCGGGAACGGCGAAGCCCCGGGCCGCGAGCAGAGGGCGGACCTGCCGGACCGCAGCGGACACCGTGGAACGGTCCACGTCGAAGAGCTCGGCCAGGACCGCGTGCGGCAGCCCGTGCCGCAGATGGACCAAGGTGACCAGCAGCCGGTCGACGAAGACCAGCTTCGGCTTGCGCCCCGCCCCGACGGCCCGCTGACGAGGTCCGCCACGCTCGGCACGTAGTACGGACTCCCGGGCGGCTTCCCACGGGCGAGCGAGCTCTTCGAGCAAATCGCCGAAATGTGCGCGTGAGACCCCGGACAGGGCAGGATGGGAACAGGCCGCACGGGCCCAGGTCAGCTTCACAACTCAGCCAACCCGTGCGGCCCTTCTCATGTCACGGCCTGATACCGGGACGCTCACCATGTCCGCCGAGGCCGTAAAGCTGCTCGGCCTGAATCGCGTCTGCCGGGACCTCGAAGACGATCTCGAGCCCGTCGCGTTCGTCCCCCTGCTCGCCGACGCGCGTGAAACCGAAGCCCGCGATGGTGGCCAGGGAGGCGTTGTTGTCGGATCTGATAGTGGCCCGCACGGTCCTGACACCGGGTTCGGCGGCGGCCCTGACGAGCAACGCCGTCAGCATGGCGCGGGCATAGCCCTGGCGGCGGTACCCGGGCACGACGGTGTAGCCGACCTCGACCATGCCGGCCTCGTCCGGCGGCCCGTGGAACCCGGCGTCGCCGACGACGGCCCCGTCCGGCTCGGACACCGCGGCCCGCGTGATCCAGGGCGCGGCAGACGGGTCCTCGGCGAGCTGGTCAGCGCGATGGCCGAGGATCCAGCGGGCCCGGTCGCAGACGAAGTATTCGTCAAGGGCGACCCCGGCCTCGGCGCTGCCGCCAGCGAGGTCACCGTCGGCAAGCGCACGCAGCGCCTTTGCGCTGAGCTCGACGAAGCGGACGCGTTTGGGTATGGAGAGAAGTTCGCTATTCATCGCGGAGATGCTCGCCCAGCACCGGAGGGCTGTCCACCGCTTTACGGCCTCGGCGACATGAATCGTCTCGGTAGGGCCGTGACATGAGAAGGGCCGCACGGACGCCGCGATACCTACGCCGAGACTCATCTCGCGATCGCCTCACTCGTCTCCGACCGATCCGCGCAGCGGGCCACCCGCCGCCGGATGAGCACCGAACTCGTCCTCGTCCGCGACACCGCCCGCATCACCCACCAGCCGAGCCGCCAGGCCGGCACTCCCGAAGCCCAATTTCCCCCCGAGACCGTAAGCCTGCGTGTGTGTGCGGTGGCTAGCTGGGCGAAGAAGGAACGCAGTGGTCCGCGGCGCCCTCGTCTGCGCAGTTCGATCTTGCATTTTCCATGAGCACCACTGCTTCAGCTGACCGGACGGCCGGTGATTAGAATGGCCTCTCATGTCGAAGCCTGACGAACTGCTCGTTGACGTCGCCGCCCTGGTGGAGTCCGGGCACAGCAATCAGATGTCTCTGACCGTGGTCGCCGGTGGTGCTGTCATCACGGGTCGGCTGGCTCCCGAAGCCGTCTGGAGGCAGCGGGTGTCGGAGGTCCTGGCGGACTCGGCCCGCCTGAGCGATTTCTCCGCCGTCTTCACCGCTATTACGTGCAAGGAGGGGCCGCCCACGCATCTGCATTTCCATGTGGCGCGGATTCTGCAGGGCACGGTGGGGATCCCGGAGACGGGCGGGATGTACCGCGTGGCGATCGAGGACGTCAGTGCCTCGACCATGGGCGACTTCAGCTACTCCGACCACTGACCCCCGCCGCGTCGAGAAGCCGCCGGTATGCGTTGAGGGCCCGACCGGCGCATACCGATCGGGCCCTCACCGCCGTTTTTGTGGCGGCTCGCGCCTGCCCGTCGGTCAGACGACCGCGGGGGCTCCGAGCATCGCGGAAGCCTGTTGGAACGGGTTGAGGACGCGCGTGGGCGCGGCGGCCTGGGGAAGGCCGCGGCAGGTGAAGCCGAGCTGGGTCATGGCCCGGAGGACTTCGCCGGCGCTGAAATCGCGGCGGTCCTGGCGTGTGACGACCTGGCCGACCTGCTTGACGGGGTAGGTGCGGCGGCCGATGATCACGGACTCGCCGAAGACCTGCTCGGGCCTGATGCCCTTCATCGATTCCAGGACGCCGCTCTTGGTGAGGTCGAACGGGAAGCGGGCGATGACACAGCGCATGATGCCTCACAAGGAGAAGAACGAAGGGGGATGGTTCTGCCGCGGTGAGGCGGTTCAGCCGGCAAGGGCGAGGACGCCCAGAGCACTGCCTTGTTCGTCGACGACAGGCGGGGCATCGAGCCGGCGGCAGCGCATCGCGTGCTCGGCCGCGGCCATCGTGGTCACGGGCGAGGTGAACGGCCGGCGGTCGCCGAGGATGTCGCGCAGCTGGACCCGGTCCGTGTACGCGGAGCTGTCGCGGACTGCGGCGAGCTGGGCCTGGGTGACCAGTTGGGTGCACAGGCCGTCGTTGTCGCAGACGAGCAGGTGCCCGGTGCGGGCGCTGTCCATGACGGACAGGGCGACCTCGATGGTCATGTCGTCGCAGACCTGCGGTGCGCCTGTGTCCATGGCGTCGGCCGCCGTCCTGTGTACGGGGGTGGCATTCGCCGAGCGGGGCTGCATCTGAACCAGCGCCAAAACGTGCCTCCTGCAGAGATGGGTCAGTTTCCTGATCACGAAGGTTCTAGGCCGCCGCATCGAAGGAGGACTGCCGCACGGTCACGCGCCGGGCAGCCGAAGCGGGGCTGCGTCGGCCGCGTGGGGCCGCGCTGCGCTTACGCCGTTCGGCCACCGGCGCGGTGATCGTCACGGGGATGCCGGAGGGGGTCTGGGCGCCTGTGATCTGGCTGAGTGCCTCTTCGCCGGAGCGGACCTGGGTGGTCTGGGGCACGATGCCGGCGGCCGTCATGAGGCGGGTCATGTCGCGGCGCTGGTTGGGGGTGACCAGGGTGACGACGCTGCCGGACTCGCCGGCCCGCGCGGTACGGCCGCCGCGGTGGAGGTAGTCCTTGTGGTCGGTCGGCGGGTCGACGTTGACGACGAGGTCGAGGTTGTCGACGTGGATGCCGCGCGCCGCGACGTTCGTCGCGACGAGCACGGTGACGTGGCCGGTCTTGAACTGGGCCAGGGTCCGGGTGCGCAGGGGCTGCGACTTCCCGCCGTGCAGGGCGGCGGCCCGGACACCGCTGTTCAGCAGGTCCTGCGTCAGCCGGTCGACGGCGTGCTTGGTGTCCAGGAACATGATCACCCGGCCCTCGCGCGCCGCGATCTCCGTCGTCGTCCGGTGCTTGTCGGCGCCGTGGACGTGCAGCACGTGATGCTCCATCGTGGTGACCGCGCCTGCGGACGGGTCGACGGAGTGGACGACCGGATCGGTGAGGTAGCGGCGGACCAGCCGGTCGACGTTGCGGTCGAGGGTGGCGGAGAACAGCATCCGCTGGCCCTCGGGGCGGACCTGGTCCAAGAGCGAGGTGACCTGGGGCATGAAGCCCATGTCGGCCATCTGATCGGCCTCGTCCAGGACGGTGATCGCGACCTGGTTCAGTCGGCAGTCACCGCGGTCGATGAGGTCCTTGAGGCGGCCCGGCGTCGCGACGACGACCTCGGCGCCACCGCGCAGCGCATTGGCCTGCCTGCCGATCGACATTCCGCCGACGACGGTGGCCAGGCGCAGCTTGACCGAGCGGGCGTAGGGGGTGAGTGCGTCGGTCACCTGCTGCGCTAGCTCGCGGGTGGGAACAAGGATCAGGGCCAGCGGCTGGCGGGGCTCGGCGCGCTGTCCGGCGGTACGGGCCAGCAGGGCCAGGCCGAAGGCGAGGGTCTTGCCGGAGCCGGTGCGCCCGCGTCCCAGGGCGTCGCGGCCCGCGAGGGTGTTGGGCAGGGTCGCGCCCTGGATCGGGAACGGGACGCTCACGCCTTGCGCGGTGAGCGCGGCCAGCAACTGCTCGGGCATGTCGAGGTCCGCGAACGCCTCGACCGCGGGCAGCGCGGGAGTGATCGTCTCCGGCAGGGCGAACTCGCCCTGGACCGCTGCGGGCCGCCGGCCGTGGCCGCCAGAGCGGCTCGGACCCCCTGAACGGCTCGGGGCGGGCGAGCCGAAGCGGCCGCCCCGCCCCGAACGGGCGCCGGAGCCGAAAGCGGGGCCGTCGGTGCGGCGGGGGCGGGAGGAGCGGCCGTTCGTACGTGTGGGGTTCATTGAGAACCTTCCTTGATACGGCACGTATCAAGGAATTCCCGCAGCGGAAGAGCAGCGCGGGGAATCACAAGAACGGGCCGAATAGAATGCGAATCTGGTTTGCAGTGAATCCGGTGCGGGGTGCAGGCAATGAAATGGGTGACGTCATGTGGACGTGAAATCCCGGACGTCGACGGGTGCAGCTCCGTAGAGGCGCGCATCCCTGAGGAAGGGGCGGTGTTGTCCCACAGGTGGCACCACTGCGGGAAATGCCCGCAGCTGGGGCCCGCACCCCGAGGGATGCGGGCCCCAGCTACAAAGTGCGCGTCAGCGTCAGGCGAGAACGATGTTCTCGGCCGTCGGGCCCTTCTGGCCCGGCGCGATGTCGAAGGTGACCTTCTGGCCTTCGAGCAGCTCACGGAAGCCCTGGGCGGCGATGTTCGAGAAGTGGGCGAACACGTCAGGGCCGCCACCGTCCTGCTCGATGAAGCCGAAACCCTTGGCTGCGTTGAACCACTTCACGGTGCCTGACGCCATGTCATATCTCCTTTGGGGCAGTACGCCGGGACCCGCGATGCGCGGATACCGGGTCGCCGCGATGATGCCCCGTCCGGAAAATGACCGGCAATACGCAAACGCTTCCAGTGGCTGAAAATACCGGCGAAGGCGCTTGAAGTTTTGGGAACCACAACTGCAACTGAGATCGACAGTAGCATGCGGTAGCGGCCCGCGTACGGTAAATAATTCCAATCTGTTAGTCGCGGTAAAAACACTCCCCGCGTGGCGCGTTAAACCCTCACCTCGCGGTCATAGATATTGATCCACCCGGAGCACAGCGTTAGAGGAAGAGCCTTCACGGCTCGGAGGACACGACTATTTCGGTGGCACGATCCGTACCGTTCAGCCCTGCGCCGGCCTCATCGGCCCGTACGCCGGTCCCGACAGGATCAGGGCCGCGCAGCTGTTGCTGCGCGGCCCTGATCACGTGCGCCCCAGATCCCGCCACCGTCGCCTGAAGGCGGCGCCGACTGTTCGGGTGAACCCGTCGGACAGCAAAGCCTGCCCCAGGGCAGCAGTACCCTCCGAGCGCGGGCGGGAAGGATGTCAGGCGGGGTTGATGTTCTCGGCCTGGGGTCCCTCGGGCCTTAGGTGACATCAAACGTCACGGCCTGGCCTTCCTGGAGCTCACGGAAGCCCGACGAGTTGATGGCGGAGTAGTGGGCGAAGACGTCCGCGCCGCCGCCGTCCTGGGCGATGAAGGCGAAGCCCTCTCCGCCTTGAACCACTTCACAGTTCCCGTAGCCGTGTCTCATGCCTTCCAGTCGATGAACGCCTCCCACGACATGCGGAAGGCGGAGGTGATCGCCCCTGTTTCCGGCGGCACAGCACAGCAGAATGCCCACGCCGAAGACATGGGCGAAGGGGAACTTCCGAATCATGACAGCTGACGCAGACGCTAAACGTCCGCACACCCTGTCACCACAGGAAGCGACCCATGCGCCTCACCCCCGCGTGTGCGGAACCCGCCGGTACCTGTCGAGCGCGCGTCACCTCAGACCGCGGGCGGTGAATTCACCGACTCGGCGGCACGGCGGTATTCGGCGTTGATGCGCTGGGCTTCTTCGAGCTGGTCTTCGAGGATGACGATGCGGCAGGCAGCCTCGATGGGGGTGCCCTGGTCGACGAGCTCACGCGCGCGAGCCGCGATGCGCAGCTGGTAGCGGGAGTAGCGGCGGTGTCCGCCCGCGGAGCGGAGCGGGGTGATCAGGCGGGCTTCGCCGAGGGCGCGGAGGAAGCCCTGGGTGGTGCCGAGCATCTCGGCGGCCCGGCCCATCGTGTAGGCGGGGTAGTCGTCGTCATCGAGACGGCCGAACGAGTCGTCTGCTGTCATTGCACCTCTCTGTGGAACGCGTGGAGGGGCCCTGGTGCCATATGGCACCAGGGCCCCGAAGGAACTGCTACACCATCTGCCGGCCCTGGTACTGCGCCGGCCTTCTGTTTCCGCAGACCCGACCGAGATGCTGTCGGGGGCGCGGGGATCGCGGTTGCCTGACCGGAGACCACCTCACTATCGATGTCCTGCGGTACCCGGGCTCAAGATTCGCCCGGGCGATCCTGATGGCGCTCAACTCCTCCGTTCTTCCCTCTGGATGAGCTACTTACCAAACGGGAACTGCGGAACTGCGTACTGCTGGTACTGCGAACTGCTCGTGGCCTCGAACAGCGCCACTCTTCGGCAGCCAGCCCCGTCGCCCGTCCTGAATCTGCTCTGGCTTAGAACCCCACTGCCGAACTTCCCGGTGCGCGCGTCCGCAGCCGACGCCTTCACCGAGGTGCTGCTCACTGACTTCACTGCTGAGTACTTCGAACTGCACTTACGGGTATTGCCACTGCGGTACTGCTCACGGCGGCCCCTGATCACTGCGGGCGCCCAGTCCGGTCGCCAGTCCCGTCGCCGTCCTGCAACAACCCTGGCTTCGGAACTCCACCACCGCACCGTCCTGCGAACTGCGTGTACTGCTGCCCGGCAGTTCGTTTCTGCCGGGCCTTGCTTGATCTCGGCTACGAGAGAAACCATAACCACGCCATCTCCCAATGTCTACTCCGGCCGTCATAGATTTCTGCGCACTGGTCAGATAGATAGTCGACCTCGACCACAGAAGGGGCACGCGGCTGCCCACTCCAGCCGGGGGCACCCGCTCCGAGCAGCGCCGTTACGCCGGCCTCGACTCCGCGAGCGCCACAGTTTCCCCGCCTGACTGCGTGGACGATCGGCCAGGCACGCTCCACAGCCGGGGCTTCGTGCGGTTAGCGCCGCAGCCGGCACAAGCACCGGGCAGACAGGACCGGGCCGTGATCGAAGGGGATGAGGGTGTGCGTCCGGCTGTCCAGTTGTACTAGGGCGCGTATCTGGTCGTGATCAATGAGTCGCTCTGGTGAGGTCTTTGATCCAGATCATCGAGGCGCGCAGGTAAAGGCCGGCGAGGTAGCTGTCCGGGATCTTGTCGTATCGAGTGGCGACGCCCCGCCATGCCTTGAGCTTGTTGATCAGCCGCTCGACGGTGTTCCTCTCCTTGTAGAGGCCGGCGTCGTGGCCGACGGGCGGCCACCCCCGGAACCCTTCCTCTTCCGGTTGGCGGCCTGGTCGGCCTTCCCCGGGATGACCGCCTTGATGTGGCGTTTGCGCAGGTGGGAGCGATTACCGCCGGAGGAGTAAGCCTTGTCCCCGGCGACGGCGTCCGGCCGGGTACGGGGGCGGCCGACGGGCCCGCGGACCCGGATCTTCCGTAGGACGGGGATGAACTGCGGGCTGCCGGCCGCCTGTCCGGCGGTCAGCACGAACGCCAGCGGGCGGCACCTGCGGTCGGCGGCGAGGTGGACCTTGCTGGTCTGCCCGCCCCGCGAGCGTCCCAAGAGGGCGGTCTTCAGGCGGAGCTTTCGCGGGCGGCGGACCCGTCGTCGTTCCTCCCGCTCCGGGGCCGCTTCGGCCTCGTGTCCGCTTTGTCCTTCGGGGCTGCCCCCTTTTGCGGGGCCTTCTCCTCTTCGGCGGCGGTCTTCTCCAGGGCGGTGAGGACCTCCTGGCCCAGGTGCATCCCGGCGGCGTCGTGGTGGGCGCGTGTGTTGGTGGAGTCGATGCTGACCAGGGACAGGTCCACCTCGCCCCGCTTCGCCGCCTCCGCGATCAGGTCCTCCAGCAGGGCTTCGAACACTCCGGCGTCACGCCACTGGCGGAACCGGTTGGAGACGGTTGACCAGGCACCGAACTCGCTCGGCATCTCCCGCCACTGCCCGCCGGTCCGGAACCACCAGATCACGCCCTCGAACTGCTGCCGCAGGGTCTTGGGGTACGGGCCGTACTCGCCGATCGGCAGGTGCGGCTCGATGAACTCCCACTCTTCCTTCGTCCGTCAGTTGCGCGCGTGTCACGCACGACGGTCTACCGGGCCAGGGCCTGGAACGGGGCGAAACCCACGGATTGATCACGGCCCGAATGGCGCTAGGCGGGCTGCGGGGCGGGCGTTTCCGGAGCGGCCGCGACGTTGCGGGTCTCGCGCATGATCAGCAGGCCGTTGACCACCATCAGTGTCGCGGTCAGGCAGTGGACGCCGAGCGCGGTGGCCACGGAGCCGTGGTGGGCCAGCACGTTGGTCATGTCGCCGTACGCGGCGAGTGCTTCCGTCAGCAGCACCCAGCCCAGCGCCCGGCGGTGACCCGTCACCAGCAGGATGCCCAGAACCAGGGCCAAGACGACGTCGCGGATTCCCTTGATGATCAGGAAGCCGTCGCCGTCGCCGGACGGCCAGCTCGGCAGGCCGTAGCCCGGCGCCGTCGTCTCCGGGCTCAGGATGTACTCCGTCCCGAACCAGAGGATGAAGAGGATGAAGGCGGCGGCCAGGACGGTGTTGATCTTCTTCAGCGACATTGTTCTTCTCCATGCGAGTCTTCGTCAGCTTGGTGAGCTTCGTGGAGCTTGCCGAGTCGTGTGGGGCCTGATCAGGCCGCGTGGACGCGGCCGATCGAGGGCCGCAGCTTGCCGGGATCGCAGTTGCGGGATCTGAGCGGCAGCTGCATTCCCGAATGTCGGGATTTCGGTGGTCAGCCGCCCCCGAGGAGTGGGGATTGGCCACCGGCGCGGCCTCGGCCCGCGGGGTCAGAAATCCGATGCCCTCTCCGGCTCACGCCGACGGGACAAAAGCCGTCGATACGGGGGCGAACCAGTGCATGTCGAGGCAGCGGTGGTATCAGGCGAGGGCGGCAACCAGCAGGGTGAACGCGGCGACGATGACGGCGACGCGGATGTAGTGGTAGCGGTTCCAGCGGTGCAGCTGCTCCTTCCAGTCGGCGGGCCGGTTCTCGGGGGTCCAGGTCTTGTTTCGGTTGTTGATCGGGACGAGCAGCAGGATCGACATGACCACGCTGAGGATCAGCAGTCCGGCGGCGATGACTACGAGGCCGGCGCCGGGGCGGTGCCATCCGGCGACGGCCCAGATCGCGCTGAGGACGAGCGAGCCTATGTACCAGAACGGCATCAGGGCGCCGAGCATCCGGCCGCCGTGGGCGTGGCCGAGCTGGCCGCTGTCCTCGGGAAGCGCGTCCAGGATCCGGTTCATGATGAAGGCGACGGAGAACTCCACCCCCACCATCAGGCCGACGACGACGGTGGTGACGACCTCGAGTGTGTTGAGCATGACGATCCCTCCGTGAACTAGCGTTGCTAGATGATGGGGCAACGCTAGTACTGCTAACGCTCGGTTGTCTAGCGATGCTAGGATCGATTCATGTCGGTAAAGGAACGCAAGGAGCGCGAACGGGCGGAGCGCGAGCGCCTCATCGTGGCGACAGCCCGCGAACTCGCCGAGCAGCAGGGCTGGGACGCAGTCACCACCCGCCGGCTCGCCGAGCGCATCGAGTACAGCCAGCCCGTCCTCTACAGCCACTTCCGCGGCAAGCGCGAGATCATCGGCGCCGTCGCCCTGGAGGGCGCCACCGAGATGGCCGCGGCGCTGCGGGCCGCGACCTCCGCCACGGACGGCCCGCGCGAGCGGGTCGCCGCCCTCGCCCGCGCCTACCTCGACTTCGCCGAGCACAACCCGGCGGTCTACGACGCCTTGTTCCAGCTCGACGGCGGCCTGGCGTACGCGCAGGAGGACACCCCCGAGCCGCTGAAGGACGCCTTCGCCGCCCTGCTCGAGTGCCTCGCCGAGGTCGCCGGCGACGGCGTCCACCCGGGGCTGTTCACCGAGGTGTTCTGGGCGGCTCTGCACGGCCTGGCGACCCTGACCCGAGCGGGCCGCCTGCTGCCCGAGGACGCTGAGCCGAGGGTGGAGCTGTTGGTGGACCGGCTCGCCATGGTCTGACACACCGTCCCGGCGGGCACGCAGCCGGGGCCCTCGGGCCCCGCCGCTGCCTGCCTGCGGCAACGCTTCCGGTCACTCGCACCCACACGGCGCAGCCGCAGATCGCCGGGCCCCGCACCCCAGACGGGGCACCCACCCCGGAGGCTGCGATGCTCATTGATCACGACCCGATACACGCCCTAGGAGCGGAACGTCTCGCCCGGCAGACGTCCGTCGGCCCAGATGTGCGCGCAGATCATGAGGGCGCTCAGCACCGCGTCGTAGGTCGCTTCCCAGCCGTAACGCTGCATGATGCGCAGGTGCCGGCGCTGGGCGTCGACGACCTCCGGAAGCTGAGCGAGATCGACGGCCGGCTGGTCGATGTCGGGCGGGCCGATCCAGGTGTTGTGCCGCAGACAGACGTAAGTGTGGTCCGGCAGGAGCCGGACCACACGGCCACCGCGGTGACGGGCATCGCAGAGGTGGCAGCCGGCCTGCGGCGCGTGGCGGAAACATCGCCCAGTCCGGTGGCGGGTTCGCGCAGTTCCGGCAAGGCTCCGGCGAAGGCGTGAACGCCGCGGCCGGTCAGCGCGGCGAGTCGTTCAGGGATGGGAACACGGCGGGCGGCACAGGCGGTTCCGAACGGGTGACCGCGATCCAGAGGGCGTGGGTGCCCAGCCCGTGGAGAGTGGCCAGGCGGCTGACGTAGGAGACGGCGATTTCGTGCCGAGCGGATGGGACTGCGTCGGGCAGCGTGCGCAGGCATCAGGCGGCACGCTTCCGTCGGGCGGGCTCGGCCGGTGCCGTCTGCTTTTCGGACTGTTCGGCGGCGAAGTCGATGGGGAAGAGCGCCGGAGCTCTTCGGTGATGCGCCCGCTGCCGTCCTCGAGGGCCAGCACTGGGGCGCGTCGATGAGCACCGGTCTTCCCGGCGAGTCCCACAGCCTGTTGGGCGACATCCGGGCAGCGACCCTTCAGAGCCGTTATCAATTCGGGCCGTTTCCTGTACGCCTCCAGCAATCGCCGGGGCAACCCAGCGATGAGAGCCTGCCACCAAAAATCTGAGCGATCGGGGGGGAACTGCGCGTCAGCAACGGCCAGCCGGCCCGTTTTCGTCCGGGCCGCTTCAGGCCCAGCCCCCTCGTCTGCTCCCGCTTGCGTACCGATGCCGGAGGCGAGCAGCCCCGCGAAGGTGATCTTGCTCGCCAGCATCTCAAGACGACCACACAGTACGCACCGGCACGCCCCCAGAACGGGCACACGAGACGAGGGCGCGGTCCGTCCACCGCGTGTCCACTACGGGTCCACGCGCGCCCTTCCGCGGGCCCCATGGGTATCTCGTTGAAGGCATCTGTGCAGGCTGTGACCTGGAGCGCCGAGGGTTTTGAAGAGGCGCGCAGCGGAGTGCCTTACCGATGAAAAGGGCCCCGCCCTCTTCGCCCGAGGGTGGAGCCGCGCGGCCTCTTCGCAAGTCAGCCGTCTGTTCACAGCGTAGTGCGTCGGCGCTCTGTACGGGGTGCCTCAGGCCGCCTCCGGCATGCGGGGTCCAGCGGTAGAAGTGCGGCGTGGCCGTACCGAGTTGCTGCTTCAGCGGCTCGACTGCGAGGTCGAGCGCCGCCTGGCGGCCGACGCGACCGGTTCACCGCGGGTGTTCTCGTCCACGCCTGGTTTGGGTCAGCGGCCGAAGGGGCCCTGTTCGTCGGGGCGGGTGGCGCCGAGCACGGGCGCGTTGCCCTTGGCGCGGTGATAGCCGTAGTTCACGTCGTGCTGCTTTGAGCTCGGTGGAGGTGCGAGAGGAGCGCAGTTCAGGGAGGGGATGTGGTCGTAGAGGGTGCAGGTGCTGACGCCGAGCAGGCGCGCGAGGAACTCGATGCTGTTGCTCGGGGTTGGGCAACATGTCGCGGGCGGCCAGGCCTCCCTGGTGCCGGCGACGATGAGTTTCCGCCAGGGCTATCGGATGGGGTGGCGACCGGAGGACCGGGACCATCGCACGGCGATGAAGGCCAGATCGGCCCCGAGGAGCACGATGCCGATGATCAGCAGGTAGCCCAGCCCCTCTGCCACCGCGCCGATGATACCCACCACGACGGCCGCCATGGCGAGGAGCAGGAAGAGAGTCATGACGCAGACGCCTCCTTCGGAAGTGGTGAGCCTGCGCGTCAGCGGGCCGGTCGTCGGTGTGAGTGCAATGCCGAGCGAACAGCGAGGTACGCCATACCGGCCACGAGGAGCTGCGCCGATGGAGAACAGATAGAGCATGCCCTCGACGGCCACGCCGATGATGCCCAGCACGATCGCCACGACGAGGGCGACAAGGAACAGCACCGTGACGCGGATGCCTCCTTTGTAGGAGCGGGCGCTCAGCGCCGGGCGAGTTGGCGCTCGCCGCCGGTGCCCGGCTGGTAGGTCAGGCCGTAGTGCTTGAAGATCGGTTCCTCTTCCTCGGCCGGCAGGACGTCGTCCGTGCCGATCGAGGGGCACTCCTTCACCAGCGCCTTGTCGTAGGTGACCTTGACGTAGCCGGGTCCGACAGTCGCGCCGTCCAGCGGTACGAAGACCAGGCGGTGACGCGTGGGCAGACCGGTCTGGACGGTCGCCATGGCCGGCTCGTCGGTGCTGGTGTCCACATAGATCGCTTCCAGCATGCCGATCTTGTGTCCGTCGCGGTCAATGACATCGTGGCCGCGCCACTCGCGGATATCGCCCACGTGGATCATCCTGGATCCCTCCCGGAGGCCCGACCGCTCGGGGCGTGCTCGCCGACCGGTGGTCGCGCCTCGCCCCGGGCCTGTGACCTCAGCACTTCTCAGTGTGCCCCCATCCGCTACCCGAAACCAGCGCACCCTGTGACTGCTCCTGGGCGCCGCACCGGTCCAGCCGGTGCAGTCGGCGCCGGGCAGACCGGGATGGGCTTCCCTGCGCTCCCGACCATCGGATTGACCTCTGCGCAGCCTCCCCAGCCAAGTGGAGAGCCCCAGGGCGACGGGGAAGAAAGCGACCCTCTGTGCGGCACGAGCTCCTCGGAGCGGAACAGGTCATGGCATCCGGGGGCTGGGGACTCTCCGGCCGGCGTAGTCCTGCGTGTACGCCGCAAGACAGCCCTGCCGGGCGTCAGATGGCCGCCTGACGCCTGTTCAGGGAGTGCTTCGGCGACTAGCGTCCGTGGTGCGGCCCGGGCCCCCGGCAGCGTCGAGAAGTTACCGCGCTCCCTCGTGGGCGCACCTTGCGCATCGATGCCGGAACCTGCCTCGTCACGAGCGTGGCCGTCCCGCAGTCGCCGTCGCTACGCGATCCCGGCGCAGCCTCGATGCGCCACCGTGCGGGCCGCTTCCGCTGCCCGCCGCGTCGCACGTATCCGACAACTGGCGGTACACATGTACGCGCTGATCGTTCCGGTTTCGGTCCCCTTCGTCCTGCTCGCCACCGTGATGGGCCTGGCCTGGTGGGAGGATCACGTCCTGCCACCGGCTGAGCCGCCCGAAGCCGGCCCCGAGGCCCCATCCACCCAGGCAGCCCCGGCTCTCGCCCAGAACTCCCCAGTGTCGACAGTACGTTGACAGGGGACGTCGCCCGGCGTTGACTGACAACGACGGCGTAGGGCTGTGGTGCTCCGGATTTCCCGGGCAAAGCCTTCACCTTCGCTTCGCCCAGCCCCCGCGGAACGCAGGACATGTCCCTGTGACCGCGTGGAGGCGCAGCCATGCTGCTCTGGATACTTCTCCTTCTGCTGATCCTGGCTCTGTTCGGGTTCGGCTTCACCATGCAGATCCTCTGGTACGTCGCGGTAGTACTGCTGGTCGTCTGGATCGCCGGGTTCGCCATGCGCGGCCGCGGTCGCAGTCGCGGCGGGCGCCGATACGGCCGAAGCCGCGGGTAATCCGTACCAGGCCGCAGCCCCACCCGCGGGAATGGCGAGTTGTACGGCAATCCCGCGTCGGGAGCCCCACCCCATAGGCGAGCAGAGGACAGTCATGAGCTTTGAACAGAAGATCAGGAACAAGGCACAGGAACTCAAGGGCCGGATCACCGAGTCCTTTGGCCGAGCCACCCGCAACCCGCGGCTGAAGAGGCAAGGGAAGACCGACCGAGTCGTCGGCAATCTGAAGCAGTCCGGCGGGAAGGCCAAGGGCGCGTTCAGGCGCTGACCACCACCGCCCCGGGTGGTGTTCACGTCGCGTGAACATCACCCGGCAGGCAACGATGCGGGGCACGAGCCGACAGGGGTTGATGGGAATGAAGCAGAGCGAATTACGACACGAGAGCCAGAGAGGGCAGCCATGTTCATGGCTGTGATCATTGCCGTGGCCGTCGTTGTCGTGGCGGCCGCCCTCTTCGCCGGACTCGGCCGGGACGGTGGCGGCCGCGGGTTGAAGCGGCGCTTCGGCCCCGAGTACGACCGTGCCGTCGCCCTCCACGACGGCGACACCAGGGCGGCAGAGCGGGAACTCGACGAGCGAGTGAAGCGGCACGGTTCCCTCAAGGAGCAGCCGCTGCCGCCCGAGACCCGCGAGCAGTACGTGGCCCAGTGGGCCGGAATCCAGGAGCAGTTCGTGGACTCGCCGCAGAAGGCGGTCATCGAGGCCGACGCACTGCTGGCGCGGCTGGCGAAGGACCGGGGCTTCCCCGACGGCGAGCAGTTCGAGGAGCAGGCGGCCGCGATCTCGGTGCACCACGCCGACCATGTCGAGGGCTACCTCAGGGTGCACACGGCGGTCCGTGGCCAGGGCGGCACGGAAGAGATGCGGGAGGCCATGGTCGAGGCCCGAGGCCTCTTCGACGCACTGATCACAGAACAGCCGGCGGACTGGGGCGGACGCCGTCGGAAGTCCCGTGCCGACCGCGGCCACACGCCGTGGACGCTCAGCCGCCACCACACGAAGGGCAGTGACACCCGATGACGTACAACGCAGAACACGCAAAACCGCCCCAGGTCAAGAGCCCGGTTCCCGCTGCGCAGAGCGCCCCGCGCGCACCTCGCACCGAACCGGACCAGCAACGACGCGAGCCGGTCATCAGCGCCGACGGCCCCGTCCGCACCTCGGGCCCGGAGCCGCAGTTGCTCCCCCAGGGGGAACGGGACAAGCTGGCCATGCGCCTCCAGCAGGCCCTCAACAACTTCGTCGACAGCCCGCGCCAGGCGGTGGTGGAGGCAGACAGCGCATTCGACGAAGTCACCACCCACCTCACGAACACACTCGCCGAACGGCGGCGCGCCCTCCGAGCGAGCTGGCAGAGCCAGGACACCGAAGCAAAGACAGAGGACCTGCGGCTCGCACTGCGGCAGTACCGGGAGATCACCGAGCGGCTGCTGCGTATGTGAGTGGCAGGCCATGCAGGTTGGAGCGGGAGGCCGTCTGCGCTGAAGTTGGAGGCAGTTGTTGGCCTTCGAGCCCGGCGTCAGCGCCAGACGGCACAATTCCCTCCCGCCTCGGGCAATGCGGCCGGAGGCGGCACTGCTCACGCCCGTTCCCTTGCAATGAAGGGTCCACTATCCCTGTCCTGGTGGGAGGACCATGTCTCCTGCCACCGGCCGGGGCGGGCCTGGCCTTCACCGAAGGTGCTTCTCACACCAGCGGCCTCGGCTCAAGCCCCAGAACTCCCGGTCCTACTGGTCCGTTGACAGGAGACGTTGTCCGGCGTTGGCCGACGACGATGGTGCAGGGCTATGACGCTTCGGGTTCTCCGGGCGAAGTCCTCCACCATCCGCTTCGCCGGGACCCGCGGAACGCAAGAAATCTTCCGCGGCCTAGCCTGCCGCTGCGCCGAGCGGTCGGCGGTGTGCGGCCCCCCGCAGGCGGGCATCGCGCATACGCTCGTCGTCAACGAATGCTCGGCCTTCAACAGGGAAGACGACCGATAGCGGCGCAGCCACCGGAATCACGTGTGGTTCGCCGTCCATTGGCAGGAGAAGTCAGTTGCTGGCATTCGCGGCGGCCGTGCTCTTCGTCATCGCCTTCGTCATTCACGTCACCGAGACGGTGACCGAGGCGATCTTCAGCCCGACGAGTCTGATGCTGGTCGGGCTTGCCCTCCTCGCTGTGCACTCGGGCGGCGTGGGGTCCGGATGGTCCCCCAGGGGTCGCGGACGCCGGCGCTGAGCGAGGCGACGGCTTGGACCCGTCGTCGGCGGCCACAGCTCCGCTGGGGTGCCGACCGGGCGCGCCCCCGTCGGAGCGTGGCGCCAGTACACCCGGCTCTCGGTGGTCTCTTCCGCGTGCCGTCCGGCAAGTGAACGCCGTTGAGGGAGGTGTTGACCTCGACGACTTCGCGACCCGTTTCGGTTCACCGCTGCGATCACATTCCCGCGGATATGTGCACGCGTTGCCGCCTCCAGGGCAGAGTCCAGTCCCTGAGAACACGGGCTCTCGGCCGTCCACGGACCCGGGCTGAGGACTATGCTGCTGTGTGGACGTCCCAGACCCCGGCGGCATGTTGTTGCTCAACACGGATGGCTGCGGGGAGCGGATCTTTCGTCCGGTCGCCCGGTGCGTCCCCCTGGAGGGAACTGAGCGGGTCCCATGTCCTGATGCACAGGCTGTTGGACCGTCATTCGCCCGCCTCCGCCGAAAGTATGTCCCCACCGGGAGCGCGTCACGAGGGGCCGGAAGTCCGGCACCGCCGCATCCGCTGCCCGGATGGTCTCCTGAACCGAGGCGTCATGCCCATTCCACAGCTGAAGGTCTACCGGCACGACAGAGAGAGCCGGGCGTTGCTCACCCTGGCCGGTGAGATCGACCTCGACACGGCCCCGCTGGTGCGCGAATCGCTGGAGCACTGCCTGCGCGACGGCATCCGCACCATCGACATCGACCTCACCCCTGTCACCTTCTGCGGCTGCAGCGGCCTCAACACTTTCCTCCACGCGTCACAACAGACCACCGCAGCCGGTGGATCACTCCAACTGCACTACCCGCGGCCGCTGGTGACTCGCCTCATCGAACTCACCGACTCCGGCTTCCTGCTCCGCGGCCCCCCGTTCGGACACCTGCCCACTCCTCTCCAGGACGGACTCGTCCCGACCCCTCCAGCCTCGCCGCATCGGCCTGCTCCGACCGTGCCTGCCCTCTCGGGCGGTGTGCTGTCATGACCTGGTCCCGGCACAGGCAGCCGCGGAAACCCGGCGACCGTGAGTCGTCTTCCATGGATGCGGTGCGGCTGCGCCGGGTGAACCGCTGGCAGGCCGAGGAGCTGTGTGAGGATCTGGCGGATCTGTACCTGGAGTCCTCGGACCTGTCGCCGAGCGAGGGACACCGCAACCGCAGCCGGGAAGAGTTCCTGCACCACCTCAGTGGCGACATTCGGCGGCCTGGGTTCGCCATGGCCATCGCGGAGTCAACTGCCTTGGTGGGATGCGCATTCGGATTCCCCGTGCGGAGCGACAGCTTCTGGTGGCTCGGGTTCGACGGGGCACTTCCGCCCAGCATCGAGCAACTCACCGAGTCCGACAATGTCTTCGCGATTACCAAGATCCTGGTCGCTCCGCACGACGAGGACGATGACATCGCCCGCCCACTGCAGCAACGGCTGCTCACCGACCACCAGGCGTCGCTCGGCGCCACCCTGGTCGATGAGGCCGACCATCCGTCCCTCGCTGCCTTCCGGTCCTGGGGCTGGCGGGACATCGGAGAGGTGCGGAAGCCGCCCGGCCCCACCATGTTCCGTGCCTTGGTTCTTCCCCTTGGGGAGCGAACGGCCCTGAGACTGGACGGGCTTGCCCGCCATGCCTGGACTGGGTGGCCCGGGTGATGCCTCAAAGCCGGTCGGCCCGGATCCAGACGCTGGTCGCCGAGCAGACAGCCCGACGGGGCTCCCGGGTCGGCGTGGTGGACGTGTGTACCGCGGCCGTGGCCGCGCTGCCGGTCGGCGGGGCCGGGGTGTCCGCGATGTCCCGGACCGCAGCCAGCCATCCGCTGTGCAGCACCGACGACATCAGCGAGCAACTGGAAGAGCTGCAACTCACCCTGGGCGAGGGGCCCTGCGTGGATGCCTTCACGCACAGCTCCGCCGTCCTGACGTCAGATCTGCGGACCGGTGAACTGCAAGACCGCTGGCCCGTGTTCGCCGATGCCGCCTTGGAAGCCGGAGCACTGGCCGTCTTCGCGCTCCCCCTGCAAATAGGGGCGATCAGTCCTGGAGTTCTGGACCTGTACTCCCGGGTGCCGGTTCAGTTGGACGCGGAGGAACTGGCCGACGCGTTGGCCTTCGCCGATATCGCGACTCTGGTCCTGCTCGATACGCAGATCGACGAGACTGGCGCGCCGACCGGCGGAATGCTGCTGGACGGGCGCTTCGAGGACCTAGGCAGCTACCGGGCCGAGATCGACCAGGCCACCGGCATACTCACGGTCCAACTCGGCGTCGGCATCGACGAAGCCTTCGTCCGGCTCCGCGCCCATGCCTATGCCCAAGGGCGCCGGGTCGCCGATGTGGCCGCCGACGTGGTCGCCCGCCGGCTCAGCTTCTCCCCGAACACGGATCCAGATCAAGACAATGACGATGCCTGACACCCCCGCACGGGCCGATGGATGCACTGCTCTGCATTTCCCGCCCCATTCCGGCGGGACCAGTCTCAACAGAGGGTGTACACGATGAATGAGCAGCTCCTCGCCAAGACTTTCGTCGAGCTGGCCGACAACCTGGTCGCCGACTTCGACCTGATCGACTTCCTGCGCCTGCTGACCGACCGCTGCGTCGGCATGCTCGGCGCCAGCGCGGCCGGCGTGCTGCTCGCGGACCGGGACGGCGAACTCCGCGTCATGGCCGCCTCCAGCGAACAAGTACGCCTGCTCGAGCTCTTCCAGCTCCAGAACGACGAAGGCCCCTGCCTGGAATGCTTCCACACCGGCGCACCGGTGATCGTCCCCGACCTGAGCACGCAGGCCGACCGCTGGCCGCGCTTCGTCGCGCAGGCCCAGCACAGCGGGTTCGCGGCAGTCCAAGCCGTGCCGATGCGTCTGCGGGACGAAGTCGTCGGCGCCCTCAACCTCTTCCGCACCCACCCCGGCCCCTTCGACCCGGTCGGCACACCCATCGCACAGGCCCTGGCCGACGTCGCCACCATCAGCCTCCTGCAACAACGCTCCACCCACCGCAGCAATGTCTTGAACGAGCAGCTGCAGACCGCGCTGAACAGCCGTGTGCTGATCGAACAGGCCAAAGGCAAACTCGCCGAACGCCAGGGCATCGACATGGAACAGGCCTTCACCGCACTGCGCGGCTACGCCCGCTCACACAACCGCCGCCTGTCCGACCTGGCCCGCGCCTTCATCGACGGCACAGAACCGCTCACCGGCCTGAGCACCTGACCTTGCCCGCCGGGCTCCACGCCGGCCGCTACGCCCCCGATCTGCTCGCCGATCGCTCCATGCAGGCGCTCACCCGGGCATTCCCCGCGCTGTGGAGAAGATCGCCGCCGCTGCCGCGAGACGCAGCTTCTCCAGCGTGTCGATCTGGCCCCGCGCCCGGGCCAGCAGCTCTTGAAGCTGGGACTCATCCAGACGGGGTTCCCCCGCGGCCACGACGAGCAGCGTGCGCCAGATCAGGGTCTTCCCCTCGACTCCCAGCCGCAGGGTCTCGAGCTCGATGAACGTGCTCAGCCCGGAGCGCCGGTACAGGACGCCGTTTGGTTTCAGGCGCCCCAGCCTCTCAGCCGCCCAGCCACCGTAGACCTTGTAGCGGCGTGCGGGGACGCCGAGTGCGCCCATGAGTTCGATCAGGGTCTGCCGGTCCTGGGCGATCTCGTCGGAGATGCGCTCCAGGTCGGCGCTGCGCGCCGAGTGGCGGTGCTGGTGGGCGATGCGCTGCGCGAGCCCGATGCCGAAGGTGGCACCGGCCAGGTGGTCATTCAGGTAGATCCCGAGCTTGTCACGATGCATCCTGAGCCCCTCGTCAGATGGGGTGCGTGCCGCCGGCCTCGCTCGATGTTCGCAGATCTGTGCGGGTCCTTGTGTCCCCTCCATGTCCCCTGGCCGTCCCCAAGGGGGCAACGCGTGAGGCACCGGGCTTACGTCGCCCCAGCTCGCCGAAGCGGATCGGACCTGCGCGCAGCGGATTTCCCTTCCAACGCGCAGAGGCCCGCTCCCCGGGCCGGGGCAGCTTTCTGACCGTTGCCGCCGACCAATACGCCTGGCAGCGGGATAGCTGGCAAGGCCCAACTACGGGCCGAAAAGGGCACCATCCAGGCCAGCGAACCCAGCCCTCCCAGAGCCCCGTCCCTTGGGTTCCGGTGGTCGTCTAACAAGTTCGTACCTGACTCGGCTACTGGTGGCCTGCTGTGCCGCCGACGCCCAGTCCTTGACGATCAGGATGCACGGTGACTGGCGCCGCCCGCCGACACATGGGTCAAGATCACCTGGCGTATGGCATCCGGGCGGCGCCCTGGGACCTCCTCGGCTGCGCTCGCCCTCGATGTGGCGACCGTCAAGAAAATCCCGCTGCCGCTCAGCCCCTACCTGGACGGCGCCCCTACCGGAGACTGAGACCCGTGATGCGCCAGGCCCAGATGCGGGTCGGGGGCACCTGGCACCGGCGCCGGGTCGGCGTGGACCAGGGCTGCTGTCAGTTTCGGTACTGCGTGCATGAGGGCGTGCTCAGCGTCGACGGCCACCTGGTGCGCCTCGTGGACGGTCAGCTCCCCGTCCACGACGACCGCGACCTCGGCGCGCAAGCGGTGGCCGATCCAGCGCAGCCGCAGTTCGCTGACCGCCCGTACGCCCGGCAGCTCTTCCAACGCATACTCGGCGGCATCGACGAGGGCCGGGTCGACCGCATCCATGATCCGGCGGAAGACCTCCCGGCACGCGTCGCGCAGGACGAGGAGTATCGCGGCAGTGATAGCCAACCCCACGATCGGGTCGGCGAGCTGCCAACCGATTGCCGCACCGCCCGCTCCCAACAGCACGGCGAGTGAGGTGAATCCGTCAGTACGGGCATGCAGCCCGTCGGCGACCAGTGCGGCCGAGCCGATGTCGCGGCCGACGCGGATGCGGTAGCGGGCGACCCACTCATTGCCGAGGAAACCGATGACAGCCGCGGCCGCCACCACGGGCAGGTAGCTGATTTCCTGGGGGTTCAGCAGCCGGTCGATCGCGGTCCAGGCGGCGAAGGCGGCGGAGGCTGCGATGGTCAGCACGATGACGATGCCGGCCAGGTCCTCGGCCCGCCCGTAACCGTAGGTGAAGCGCCGGTTGGCAGCGCGGCGGCCGAGTACGAAGGCGACGCCGAGCGGCAGCGCGGTCAGGGCGTCGGCGGCGTTGTGGACGGTGTCGCCCAGCAGTGCCACCGAACTGGACAGCACTACGACGACGGCCTGCGCGACCGCCGTGACGCCGAGCACGACCAGCGATGTCCACAGTGCCCGCATGCCCTTCGTGGAAGACTCCAGCGCGCTGTCGATCTTGTCGGCGGACTCGTGCGAGTGCGGTTTCAACAGATGCCCGGTCTGGTGCCGCCACCGCGCCAGGCGGCTGTCGCCATGGCCATGGGCATCCTGATGTCCGTGGTCGTGGTGGTGGGTGTGTCCGGCCTGGTGGCTCACGAATCTGGCCTTCCGACGGGGACAGGAGGTGGACATGGGGACGTGCCTCCGCTCATTATGTGCGTATGAGCGCACGCATGCACCTATCACCTGCGCACGGTTCGCATCCGCAAGATCCGGGCGCCGAGCAGTTCGCCCGCGCCGCCGAGGTCCTGGGCCTGCTCGCCGACCGCACGCGCCTGGTGCTGCTGCACACTCTCGGCAAAGGCGAGGCGGACGTCACCACGCTGACGGCCGCCTGCGGCGCCGCCCGCCCGGCGGTCAGCCAGCACCTGGCCAAGTTGCGCCTCGCGGGCCTGGTCGATGCCCGCAAGGACGGCCGCCGTGTCGTGTACGCGCTGACCGACGGCCACCTTGCCCGCCTGGTCGGCGAAGCACTCAGCCACGCCGACCACGATCTGTCGGGCACCCCGCACCACGACTGACCGGGGAGCGTGCCCTACCGGGACCTGTTCCGCGCCAGCCACCGCCGTCCCGCCAGAGCAGCGGCGAGATGTGCCACAAGACCAACGGCGACCATCGCCAGCCCGACCTGCGTGCTGATCCACAGGTGCACCGCGACACCCGCGACCAGCAACAGCGCGAAGGCAATCCGCAGAGTGCGGTTCATGTGCAGCATCCGGTTCACCGCACGATTTCCGGCCGGTTGGCCTGTACATAGCGCAGGTGCGGCCTCACATCGCCGCGCGCCCGCACCTCGAACCCGGCGTCGGCGGCGAGTCCGTCGAGGAGATCCACCGGGTTGTTCTCCATCGCCGGGCCGGTCAGCGCGCCGATCAGGTGGCGGCCCAGCCGACTGCGCGGCGGCCGGAAATCGGCGAGCAGCAGTCGCCCCCCGGGGCGCAGCACCCGGAACATCTCGCGCAGCGCGGCGGGCCGCACGTCGGCCGGGATGTGATGGATCGCCAGGCTGGTGACCACCACGTCGAAGGAGGCGTCCGGCATCTCGAGCGCCTCGGCAACCCCGGTCTCGTACGTGCAGGCGGCGCCGGCTTTGCTCCGCGCGTAGCCGATGACGGTGGGCGAGGGATCGATGCCCACCGCGCTGCCGCCGGGTGCCACCGCCGCGGCGGCCAGCCGGGTCAGGTAGCCGGTGCCGCATCCCACGTCGAGCACCTTGTCCCCGGGGCGGGCACCACTGAGTTCGACCAGGCGGGAGAACGCGCGGTGCCGCCGCCCGCCGAAGAAGACCGCCGTGAACACCTCGTAGGCGCGAGCCGGGCCGATCGTCTCTCCCCGTGTGGTGGTCTGCGGATCGCCGTGCAGGAGTCGTCCGAGGGCCATCACCCCTCCTTAACTTAGTCGGGACTAAGAACGCCGCCAGCTTAGTCATGACTAAGTTAAGGACGCAAGGGCGTTACGATTCCCCCGTGACCGACTCACGATCCACCACCCGGAAAGGTGCGCCGCGCGTCCGACTCCCCTCCGCACAGCGCAGGGAGTCGATCCTGACCGCAGCCACCGAGGTGTTCGCCGAATCCGGGTATCGGCGCGGCAAGGTCTCCGAGGTCGCCGCCCGGCTCGGGGTGAGCGAACCGGTGGTCTTTCAGAACTTCGGCTCGAAGGCGGCACTGTTCGCCGCCGTCCTGGACCGGGCCGTCGCCCGGGTCCGCGATGCCCTCAACGCGGCCCTCGACCAAGGCTCATCGGTGTCCGAACTCCTGGCGGGCTTCCTGGCCCCGGACCACATGGACCGCTTCCACACGCCAGGATCGCTTGGCTTCCTCTTCGCCGACGCCTCCTCGCTCACCGCCGAGCCCGGCGTCGATGACGCAGCCCACCACGCACTCCAGCAGCTGGCGGAGGCTTTCGCGGACCTGCTCCGCAGCGGACAGCGCAACGGCGACATCCGCCCCGACCTCGACCCGGCAGCCGGCGCCTGGTGGCTCATGTCGATGCTGTCCGCACGCACCTTCCGCGCCGCGGTTATCCCCGACCGAGCCGCGCTGGAAGCCCGGCTCACGGCCATGACGCTCAACGCGCTGACCACACGGGAGCGGTCCGCCGAACCGTAGGCCGGGAGGCGGCGCTACGAGCTCCTCCGCCACCGTCCACCGCCCTCGGAAGCTCGGTCCGTGCGGAGTCCGCGTTTCCTGACCGGCGACGTCAGTTGCCGTGTGCCTGCCGGGAGACCGCGTCCACGAGGCTCGGAACGGTCTCCCCCAGGGCCATTCCCCGCAGCAAAATGCAGCGGCCAATTCAAAATGTGGATCACTGGCACCGGCGGGTACGGGCAGTGCCTCGGCTGGTGCCTGTACCCGGGCCGCCTTTATCTCGCGGGCACCAGGGTCCGTTTCCGGATCGGCAGCTTCAGGCAGCACGTGCAAGGACAGAACACAGATGGGCCCGGCGCTCCTGGAAGCCGCCACCGGCAATCTTGGTGACTACGGCACTTTTCTGACTTGGGCTCAGCCCGCTCGGCCGCCACCGACCGCGTCTGCTTCGTTTGCGGCTCCACTGAGCCTGTGGACACGAGGAAGCCTCAGCCGTCCAGGCCGGGCCCGCAGTGCCGAGGGCGGCCCCACAAGGTCGGCGTCGCCACCGTCACCGGACGCGACCGCGACGGCGGTACGAATCCAGGGTCGGGCCGGAGCACGAACGGCCGCGGATCCCACGACAGCCGGGCACAAGGGCCACACGTGGTGGCGGGTCATGTGCCTGACCGGGGTGGACTACTTCCCCACCCTCGGCTACCAGCCCGGCATCACCGCGCTCGCCGCCGGATTGCTCTCGCCCTCGGCCACCCTCGTCCCGTCATCGTTTCCGTGATGCGTGCAAGACGCTGCGGCTGTGGGACAGCCTCTGTCGACGCATGTCTGAATGCGGCCCACCAATACCTACACGCCATGCCGGACGGCAGCTGGGGACCGCCACAGCACGACAGCCGCCAGCCTTCGACGTTCTAGTAGGGTCGGGGACTGGCGCGGTGGCTGATGCTCCGTTTCCAGTCCCCGCCGCTTCAAACCGTGCATGCGGTTCTCCCGCACACGGCTTTCCGACATCGTTCACCGACTGGCATGCGCCGTCGCCCAGCGTACGTTTCCGGTGAGGCGGTAGACCCCGAGCCGGGTGATCCATCCGTAGGTGTAACGGGTGGCCCAGTTCCGACCCGCTCGGCCGTGTTTCCGGCTGGTGAAGATCGCCAGCCGTTCGTGGATGTAGCCGTCGATCACGTTGAACTTCCGTCCGGAGTTCCCGTTACGGAAGTACGCCGCCCAGCCCCGCAGGACCGGGTTCAGATCGGCGACCACGGCGGACACCGGCCGCTCGGTCTTCGAGATCGCGGTAGCCGTGCGGACTTTCTCCCGCAGCACTCGCATCGCTCTGACCGAGGGCCAGCGACGCAGGTAGAACCTGCCCCGCCACTTCCACGATTCCGCTTTCCGGTGGTGGAATCCGAGGAAATCGAAGCCCTGTCCGCCCCGCGTGAGACAGACAATGCCGGTCTTCTCCGGATGCAGGCGCATCCCGAGCCGTCCGAGCACTCTCGCCGCCAATTCCCGGGCCTGCTGGGCCCGATGCTCGGTCGGCGACAGAACCACGAAGTCGTCGCAGTACCTCACCAGCACTCCCAGCCGACGGCCCTCGACCTGCCACGCCTCATCGAGGACATGCAGGGCGATATTTGCCAGCAGTGGGGAAATCGGTGAGCCCTGCGGAGTTCCCGCCCCGGTCGGGGAGGTCACCCCGCCCTCCAGAACTCCCATCCTCAGCCAGGCCCGGATCACCTTCAGGAACGGCCGGTCCACCACATGTCGGGCCACCTGGGCCATCAACGCGTCGTGGTCGATCGTCCCGAAGCAGTCCCGGATATCGGCCTCGAAAACCCACTCCCGCCGTTGGTTCGCCGCGACGCGCACTGTTTCGCACGCGCCGATCGCGGACCGCTTGGGCCGGAATCCGTAGCTCGCCTCGGTGAACTGGGCCTCGAAGACCGGTTCCAGAACCAGTTTCGCGGCCGTCATCACCACCCGGTCCGCCACGGTGGGAATCGACAGGGGCCGAAACTCCCCCGGCCGCCCCGGCTTGGGAATCCGGACCCGCCGCAGCACCGACGGACGATACGTATACGTCCGCAGGCGCTCGGCCAGGTCCTGGAGGAACGCATCCACCCCCGAGACCGCCACTGCGTCGACGGTCACGCCATCAACGCCCGGGGCTCCTCGGTTCGCACACACACCGACCCACGCCCGCCGAAGAACGTCCATGCGGTGGACATGGCTATACAGGGCGTGAAACCGGCGTTCGGGTTCTTGCTTGGCACAGCGGTAAAGCGTCCGTTGCAAGGCTCGGACCTTGTCCAAAGGACGGCCACCCGGTCCTGCGGCGCCTTCCTCCCGGCGGATGGAACTAGCCGAAACGGCACTCATCCGGGTCCCTCCCTGTTCGCGAATCGCATCGATGAAGCAGGAGTCCTTCGCTCCCGACGGGTTGTGTTGTCCCGCCGATCACCACTACTACGACCCCCTCCGACTGCCTCTCGACAACCCGCCATTTCCCGGTTCTGCCGGTTATAGGCAGGCCACGCTTCCCGGGCCGCAAACCCGGGGCCGAGGAGGCCCTCTCCAGTTCCCAGGACGACCTTCCGACCATTCCACGCCCCTTACGCCGGGAGGTTCTTCGGCGACCGCTCCAGGCCCGAGATCGCCTTCCATGGCCTTCGCCAAACAAGCACAGGCTCGGCTCCTCCTTGGCCCGCCCGGGGGCGGGGGTTAAATGACGACGCTGCAGGCTTCACTTCATGTTGCGGACTGGTCGGTTGCACGCCCCCGAAGGGCGCTTGTCACTCCACTTCGACGCCACCATTTCGAGTGACGCCGGGAGTCAGCTACCGGGGACCCTGGCGTCTCCCCGAACCGGACTTACACCGGCTGGCTATCCTGAGCTTGACGTCCGGATACATCACCCACACCCCTTCTGAACTGTGATGACGCCCGGACTGCTGGACGTACGCTTGATCTTTAACGTCCGACGTCGAATGGTGCGTCGAACTTGATCACTCGGTTCGGTAACCGGCGTACGCGGAAGCGGCCTTCGTCTGAACATGTGCTCCGACCAAGGAACACACACGTCCAGCGCGAAGGCCGTGAAGATGAGTCTGCTGCATCGCGATGCCCGGCGAGAGCCGTTGGCGGAACTGTCATGCTTCCGGGGCGAGTTCTACTGCTGTCTCACCGCTCGTTCGGACGCGTTGTTCGAGCTGGCTGATGCTGTTCTGTGCGGCGACGGGCCGGTGAGGTCGCTGGCCGAGCTGTCGCTGGTGGGCGAACACCGTCGTGGCCATGGAGGGCTCTACGCGGCTGTGGCTCATGGACGGGTCGATACCGGCCGGCTGCGGCTGGCACTGGCCGCGGTGCCACTGCCGCGGGCTGCCGACGGCCGGCTGGTCCTGGCCGTCGACGTCACCTGCTGGCTTACGGCCCGACGCCCACCGCAGCGGATCTTGTGTCATACCTACGGCCGGGGCAAGGACCAGCATATCCCTGTCCCCGGCTGGCCGTACTCGATCCTCTGCGCGCTCGAGCCTGAACGCAGCTCGTGGACCGCACCCCTGGACGCGCTCCGTCTGACGCCCGGGGAAGACACCGCCACCGTCACCGCCCGGCAACTGCGCGATCTGCTTGAGCGACTGATCACAGCGGGACAGTGGCAGACGGGTGACCCGGACATCCTCATCATCGCGGACACCGGATACGACGCACCCCGCCTCGCGTTCCTGCTCAGGGA